>JAUWZM010000121.1 GCA_030615365.1 Candidatus Aerophobota bacterium
AGGAGACTTTAACTTGTTATCATTTTACCCCGTCCCATAGAAAAAGAATTAGAACTACAAACTCTTTAGAGAGATTCAATGAGGAAATTAGAAGAAGAACAAGAGTAATACGGATCTTTCCCAATGAAGCATCCTGTCTTCACCTCATCTGTGCTCTGTGTATAGAGAAGAGTGAGGAGTGGCTCACAGGAAAAAGATATCTCAAGATGAATGAGTTGTACGAAGGAGAAAATCAAATCACCAGAGTAGATGTGAAGGATGTTCTGGTAAGAGTTTAATTAAACTCTTACTCTGGAAAGGATTTCTCACTTTTCAAAGATCAAGAACAACAAAAGTTCTTCATGGAGGTACTATGGAGTAACTTTGCCCTTTTAAGGACAAATTACCAAATTTTCAAGGAAGAAGATTTTATCTACAGGTTAATAATTTCAAAGAATCACTTTTGTGAATAATTCCTTCATCCTGGAGGAAATTTACAGAGAACTTTGGATGAAGAAAAGATAAAAAAGCTTACTACTGAAGGTAAGTATGAGTTTTCAAAGCATGCCGAGAGAGAACGCGAGCTTGATATGATTCTTATCAATGAAATAGAGGAGGCATTGAAAAGCTGTGAATTATAGACAGATTACCCCGATGACCCTCGAGGAGCAAGCTGCTTGGTTTTGAGATTTTCTGGTCAAAGGCCAATTCATGTAGTATGTACGATAAGGATCTATCCAGAAGAATTGTTACTTACCACAGTTTATGATCCATCTAAACGGCCTAACAAGTGGACTGAAAATTACAGAAAGAAGAGGTAACCCATGCGTCGGATCTATCATAAATGTTACTTTTGTGGAGGTGGAGTTTTAGAAAAAAGAATCATAGTAGATTATCGCTGGGAAGATGAACTAATTGCTGTGATCAAGAATGTTCCTGCTGGAGTATGCCAGGTTTGTGGGGAGCAGTACTTCAAGGCAGATATTGTAAAGGAGATGGAAAGGTCTGTACACTCAAAGAAAAAACCCAAGAAAATAATTCAAGTTCCGTTAAGAGAGCTAATAGTAGCTTAGTTTATGTTGAATCTTTTCCCCTTCCAACTACCCTTACCTTTTCAAGACTTCTTTTCTTTTGATTCCATAAGGGATGGAGAGGTTCGTAGAGTATCAGTGTCTTTGCTACTGTGCATTTTCGTTACCTGTCTGGGAACTCGTGTTAGCAAAGGTTAACCCGACTTACACATTCCTAATGGAACTTTTATCTCTTTCGAGCTCTCCTCACTTCTTCTATAAATTGTCTTGCCTTGCTGGTTAATACCTCAAATTTTCCTTCTGCCACTGCTTTTTTATCCACCAGAGCACTACCCACTGAGATGATAGATGCTCCAGCCTTGATAAATTCACCGGCATTTTCCAAATTAACACCACCAGTAGGGTTAAGCAAAATCTGGGGCAGGGGTGCCTTTATTGCCTTGATATATTTAGGACCCCCTAAATTTCCGGCTGGAAATACCTTCACTATATCAGCTCCCATTTCCCAGGCTTTTAATATCTCAGTTGGCGTCATTGCCCCAGGAATAACTATCTTAGCATATCTTTTGCATATTCTTATTAAATCCTCATTAAGGCAGGGGCCAACTACAAACTCAGCACCAGCTAAAATTGATGCCCTGGCAGTTTCAGCGTCAAGCACTGTTCCTGCCCCTAAGATAACCTCATCACCGAATTTCTTGGCCACAGTCTCCATCACCCCGATAGCATCGGGAACGGTCATAGTTATCTCAATAGTATTAACTCCTCCCTCTCTGATAGCATCAACTATTTTCATAGCATTATCAGCCGAGGAAGCCCTAACCACTGGCACAACCCCACCATTAAGAATACGTTCAAATACCTGTGTTTTTTTACTCATATTTTTTCTCCATCCTTATTTTTCTCTCGTATACTTTGGATTTTTCTTGATTACAGGGACGCCCCTTTCCTCAATCATAATCTTAGCAAAACCTCCTTCCTCAACAATTTTATAATTATGTCCTGCTTCTGCTGGATATATAGCAAGGAAAATGAATTTTTTATTTCCCGTATTTATTGTCCGATGCCCCCAATAAGGAGGAATATAACCTATAGTGCCTGGTTTCATCTCAACTGAGGAAATCTGTCCATCGTGAGTTTGCATCAGTATATATCCTTCCCCCTGAAGGCAAAAGTAAATCTCCGCTGTAGCCTCCTTAAGATGAAAATGCCCTTTAGTCATAAAATACTCACTCCCTACCTTCCCGGGGCAAATAACACTGGTACAGTAGGATAACTGCCCTTCTTCCCGAGGAATACTAATCTCATATACCTTGTAGACCAGTTTATCCTCTTTATTTAAAAGCTCATTATAGGCCTCAACATCAGCGTACATCCCCTTCATATCGCTTAGCCTTCTCTCTATTACCTTATCACAGGGATTGAGCAAACCTATCCCTGCATCCACCAGAGTTCTGATAGGCTCCATTAACTCTTTCAAATTTTTCCTCCTTTAAAGATTAGCTAAGGAAAGACCGTGTAGTTTTTCCTTAGTAGGTATCCCCTCCTCATCCCATCCCCTTGCCTCATAATACTCATTAAGCTCAACTTCGTACATCTGTTTTGTTAATATATGTCCTTTGGCTGGTCCGTCAGGTAGCTTTTCATTTGTTATCCTCTCGGGTAGTAGATCATCTTTTTGACGAATCCCTTCTCTTGTTAATATTAACCGCTCTAAAGTATAAACTCTTTCACCTATCTTCATAAGTTTATCTGTGAAATCTAAACCTGTAACTAAACTTAGCACTGCTGAATCTGGTTTATCTGTGAACCCCAAAATTCTTCTTACTGTTGTGCATATACCAAGAGAATCTAAATAAGCTCTCGTATCCTGAATGCTCTTTATTAATTTACCTTTTCCTTTTAGGGCAAACCTATCGCACTGACCACTTAACAGTTCTGCTCTGATAGACCAACCACCTACATTATGACAAGCGCCTCTATTAGAGGTACCATAGGTTAACCCCATTCCATAAAACGCTCTGGGATCATAGGCAGCAAAAGGCATTCCCTTAACTTGCATCATATAAGGCTTTGAATCAGGAATTTCTTTCATCACTTTACGGAATCCACCAGCTAACACTTTACCTATTTTTTCTCTATGAACTATTAGTTTAATAGTCTCTAATACAGCTTCAGAACTACCAAAAGTTAATTTTAGGCCGCCAGTGTCTTCTCTGGTAATTTTCCCCCTTTCATATAGCTCCATAGCAAAACCAATCATATTACCTGTGGACATTGTATCTATCCCATATTCATTGCACAGGATGTTGGCAGATAAAATTGCATTAAAGTCTGATACACCACACTGAGCTCCTAATGCCCATATCGTCTCATATTCTGGAGCCACTGTTTGACCTGCTAATCTGCCATTTTTTACCTTACATAATTGCAAACAGGCTACAGGACATCTATAACAAGCTTGATTTTTAATGAAAAAATTTTTTTTCATAAACTCAGCATCAACCTTATTAATTTCATCAAATACCGCCGTTTGGAAATTCTTTACAGGGTAACAGCCCAATTCATGCATAGTTTCCGTATAAATTGGTCTACCATACGTAGCTAAATCTTTACAGGCCTTCCTTATCTCTCGAGGCTTAATTCTTCTTTTAAGTTCAGTAAAATTAGCATAACTTAATCTACCTTTGCCTTTAACTACTATAGCCTTAAGATTTTTAGAAGCCATAACTGCTCCCGCACCACCTCGGCCAAAACTTCTTCCATCCACTCTTATATTTGAGAAGGCAACCCCTCTCTCTGCGGCTGGCCCAACACGCATTATCCCAGCTTTAGAATGGTTAATTTCTTTTTTAAGGATGTTATAAACCTGGCCTGTAGACTTACCCCAGAGCCTACTGGCATCTTTAATCTCCACTTTGTCATTATCTATAAGTATATATACTGGCTCTGAGGATTTCCCTTCAATAATTAGTCCATCATAACCAGCAAATTTAAGTTGGGGACCAAAGTTTCCTCCCGAGTTTGAACATAAGTATATTCCAGTTTCTGGTGACCTGGTAGCACATTGAAACTTGGTACTAGTAGGAACAATGGTTCCAGTCAAAGGGCCTGTCATAAAGATTAACTTATTTTCCTCATCCAGTGGCTTAACCTCGGCAGGGATCTCCTCAAAATAAATCTTGGCAGCTATACCTCTTCCTCCCAAAAACTTCTCAAAAACTTCTCTATCTATATGCTGTATAAAACTATTTTTGTGGGTTAAATTAACTCGCAAAATTTTCCCAGCATATCCTCTTATTTCTTCCATAATTATTCCCTCCAATTATTTTTATGGTTTTCGTTCAATTTTGATTACCGATTAGCATATTATTCCTTTTCTTCTAATACCATAATTACATTTCATATACTTCTGGATTAACTACATATTCTGGTCTTCTTTTGTTTAGCACATCAATGACGTTTTTTACCGATGTCATCCCCATATTCATAATTGATTCATAGGTATAAGACCCCATATGAGGGGTAGTAACAATGTTATTTAAAGAGAGAAGTGGACTATCCTTGGGTGGTTGATTAGAATAAGTATCAACCGCAGCCCCGGCTATTACCTTACTTCTTAAACACTCACAAAGAGCATTCTCATTCACTATAGGTCCTCTGGCTGTGTTTATTAAAAAGGCTGTAGGTTTCATAAGTTTAAGCTCTTCTTTACCAATTAATCCTCTGGTTTCTTTTGTTAGAGGAAGGTGCAAGCTCACAAAATCCGATTTTTGCAACAGAGTCTTAAAATTGACGTATTCTACCTGTGCCTCCTTCTCTATATTAATCTCTCTTCGGCAGTCCCAGTAAATTATCTTCATCCCAAAGCCCTTTGCCCGTCTGGTAACAGCTTTTCCAATTCGGCCCATCCCTACTATACCCAGAGTTTTTCCATATACTGCTGTGCCAAAAAACTTCTTCCACTCCCCTTTTTTGGTACTCGCATCGGCCTGGGGTATCTTTCTGGCTACCGCTAAAATTAATCCAGAGGTTAAATCTGCTACTGCCTCAGTGTTTACACCAGGAGTATTGGTTACCACTATTTTCTTTTTGGTAGCCACCTCAATATCTATATTATCAACCCCAGCTCCATATTTTGAGATTACTTTTAGTTTATCAGCTGCCTCAATTGCCTTAGCGGTGATATCATCTAAACCAGCAATATAAGCATCTATCTCTTTTACTCTCTCCATTACTTCTTTTTCCTTTAATGGTCGGCCTAATTTATTCCAGATAATTTCATAACCCTGGCTATTTAATATCTCTACCGGCTCCTTTACTACCTTTCCAAAAGAAGTAGAGGTAACTAACACCTTAACAGACATTCTTTTCCTCCTTTGCCCTAATCTTTTTAGAGAATACAGAAATACTTAAGAAAAACTAACCATTAAAGATCAATTGATTAGTTATCAGTTGATCGATTATATTTGTTCGGTGTTAATGCGTAGATGAGTAATAAATAAACAAAGAGATTTTTTACCCCTTCACACATTACACATCACATAATTACTTCTCACATCTTACATCTTCTCTGTGTACTCTGTAGTTATTTTCTACGCTCAAAATGGAAGACTTACAGCTTGACCTATCTTAATTGACTCATTAGCAGCCCAAACAGCCTCGACAACTTTTTTACCATCCTTTCCCCTAACCAATGGCTTCCCATCTTCTTTTATAACATCCACAAAGTGTTTGAGCTCATCTATATAGGCATCTTTAAATCTACTTTTCCAGCTATTGTATACCGAATTCACAGCACCAATCTCTTTAGTGCATATCATCACTTGATTATCCTTAATCCCCCCTACAAATATCACCCCTTTTGTCCCCAGCACTTCCATTCTTGCATCGTAACTATAGCCTATCCGGACACCCTATGTCAACTACCACGCCCTAAAGGACGTGGCTTGTTAGTGGGTCTTTTCTGACTCCTTAGCAAAGAGCTCTAACTGTTCTGTGTGGTGTTGGTATCTTATATACTTTTTGATCTCATCTGCGGTAACCTTATCTCCGGATG
>JAUWZM010000097.1 GCA_030615365.1 Candidatus Aerophobota bacterium
TTTCTCCATTTGAGTTTTCAATTCCCGTCTGCATTGCATCGCCTTTACCCATATTCTTTTCTAAATCAATGAGTTTTATTCGGTCAATTTTGGAGAGGATTTCTTTGGTATTATCAGTTGAGCCATCGTTAACCACGATAACTTCATCTAAGAGAGCAATCTCCTTTACTACATTGAGAACTTCTAAGATTCGTTCTCCTTCATTGTAGGTACAAATAATACAAGATATCTCCATAAAGACTCCTTACCCCCTCCTCTCTTTGCCCACCTCTAGTGCTTCTTTTTTTTCTTCGGGATGAGTAAGAATTGAATAAATTTCTTCGGCCACAGCTTCTCCTCTAGCCTCCACTATAGATATAGCTTCTCCCAGAAGAAGTTTCTGAATATACAAAAATTTCTTGGTTATTTGAGGACCCTTGCCGGGAAAGATCACCACGGGCCTACCTAAGCCAACCGCTTGCTCATTTCCTATCCCTGAAAGACCGATGATCACTTGTGAAGAATGAAGTACATCACCAAATTTTCCCTGAATTACTCTAATCCCTGTTCCTTCTGAAGAAATGAGATAGGCAACCAATCCTTTTTCTCCTCATAAGTTGAATCTTTTACTATCCATTGATTTTTATTTGGCAAAGCTACATTTATTTTTTCACATCAAGTGAGGGAGCAAGTGCCAAAAGAAAGTTTATCTTTCCCCAATTTTGCAAAGAAATCTCTTTTATCGCATCCAAAATAGTTCTCAAGTTTTCATAGGCTTCTTTTTTGCTTCCAGGAACAATTCCCACTACGGGATAATCCTTTTCTATTCCAAAATCTTCTCCGGTTATCTTAAGAGAATCCATTATTGCATTCCCCAGGTAAACCGCATTTATTCCATAATTTTGTAAAGAAAGAGCCGTTCTTCCATCTCGAGTAATTATCAGCTTGCAACTTCGCCTTATCAACCATTTCTCTATTAAATAGTGCTTTTTTATATAGTCTGATTTAGCTGTAGGGAGAAAAATAACAGGTTTCTTTATAAAAAAAGCTGATGTTAAAACTAAAAAAAATCTCCCACGCAAACCACCAGTTTGACCCTGTCTCGCTCTATTTTCAAAGCTCTTACCTTTTGTCTGTACATCTTAAACCAGTTAGCTTTTAAATCCTTTAAAAAATAAAAAAAATTCCCTGCTATAAAACCATCGCTTGGCATTTTTTCACAAGGTCCCAAAATCTTTATACCCAGCTTTTTATAAAGACTTCCTTCCCCTACCAGAGGCAGGACTTTAATCTTTAAAAAGGGATGCTCTATTAAAAGCTTCTCAATTATACAGCAAGCAATATTATCCTCTGCATATCCATTAGATAAAAACAGTACAGTTTCTGATTCTCTCATAATTAAGACCTTGATATAAGTAAAACGCCACTACATATTAACAAAACTCCGAGAATTCGTATAAAAGCTAAACGCTCATTAAAAAATATCCAGGAAAGTATCATTACTAATATATATCCTATGCTTATCATAGGATAAGCATAGCTTAAATCTACTCTGGATAAAACCGTCAACCAAAAAATTGTACTTACAGCATATAAAAAAAGACCTAATAAAACAAAAGGTGATGTTAACATTTGAACTAAGCTGGTAAAAAGAGTAGAATGCTTAAGCGAGATAGGGGCTAAATAAGACATTCCCTTTTTCATAGAAATTTGTCCCAGAGCTCCTAATGAAACGCTTATAAAAATCAACCACAATGGCCTCATCATTTATTCTTCCTTTTTTATACTTTTTATTTTATCCAGAATTTAATCAACTCTATCATTACCCGAAAAACAACCATTACATTATTTCCTGTCTGCTTCCCTTTTTCCCTTGGATAATGACTAACACCTATCTGTTTTACAATATATCCTTTTTTCTTTGCCAGAATGAGAAATTCTGCATTTATAAAGGCACCATTTGTCTCAAGTTTTATATCATCTATTACTTTTCTTTTAAATAATTTAAAAGCGCAGTCTATATCTTTCATATTCAGCCCGAAAAGTAATCTTACTACTGTATTATAAATTGCGGCATTGACCACTCTCATTAACACATCTGCTCTCTTTATTCTGTATCCACAAGCAATATCAGTACCCTTCTTTATTAAATTCACCAGTTTCGGTATTTCCCTTATGTCAAATTGCCCATCTCCATCAGTAAAAAAAATTAATTCACCCCTGGCGGTTTTGAATCCACTACGAAGTGTTGCCCCATAACCTCTGTTAGATAAATGGTGTAAAGCTATAACCTGATTATATTTTTTTGCCAATCTATCAATTAGCCTTCCTGTACCATCCCTGCTTCCATCATCAACAACAATAACCTCATAATGGTTAGCAATAGAAGGTAAAAATTTTATGGTTGAGTCCACAACAGATTCAATACTTTCTTTTTCGTTAAACACAGGAAAAATAACAGAGATGCTTTTCTCCATTTATTTATCTACTCTTTATTGGAAAGAAGAATCTGATTCCCTTTTTTATCCAGAATATAAACAGTGACCTCGCGAAGTTTTCCCTTTACCTTGTTATAATCTTCCTCACCCATCAAACAGTAAACCCTCTTCTTTGAACTCAAAAAACTAATGAGATGATTTGCATTATTGATTCCTATTACAGGATGATCAGAATAGTATATCAGATTGCAATTAAATGACATAAAATTCTTATTCGAGGATGGATAATTTCCTATTTTCTCTCCTATCTGAATCTCCGAGATAATTTTACCAGCCAAAGACTTTGTGGGTTTGAAGATATCTGTTTTGGGGGAAATGTGTCCTGCGAGAATCCAGGTGAAAAAGCACATCATCCCCACTATTATCCAAAAAGAAATAGCAGAAGACTTTTTATAAAATAATACAAGCAAAGAGATGCCTCCTCCTATGATTAACCCCATAATTATTAAAATAGCATCTCTCCCAAATAATCCATATTCAATTGGGAATGCAGGTTTTGCTACTAAAATTATAGCAAAAAGTAAAATCATAAGAAGAGCAAAAAATAAAGCAAATGAGATTGTCATACTCTTGCGATATTGATCTTTTTGAAAGAGAAAGCTATCCCAGAATTTCCCTACAACAAGGGCAACCGATGGATATAGAGGGAAAATATAACCAGGAAGTTTACTTTTTGCTGAGGAGAAGAACACAAAGACTACAGCAAACCAAAGCAAAATTAAGAGAACCTTTTTCCCTTCCCCAATTTTCCACCCTTTCTTGAAGTACAGAAATTTATAAATTATTAGGCGACTAAACTCGCCCCTACGCACGAGAGAGTTCTCATCCTGTTGGGTAGGGGAGGCTTTATCCTCCCACTTCCCAAAAGTAATTAGATGCACAAAAGCATAGGGAAGAAAACTGCTCCAGGGAAAAAATCCAAGAAATAAGATTGGGATATAATAGTAAAATGGTCCAGAGTGTTGTTCAAAAGGAGTTAGGAACCTTGCTATTGTTCGCTGAAGGAAAAAGTTATTTATAAACACATCTCCATGACGTATCAATTCAATAATATACCATGGAGAGGCAATGGCAAAATAGATAATAATTCCTTGAAATAACATCATATTTTTTAGCTCACGCAGATCCCCAGTTAGCAATAAATAGAGTCCAACAATTAGGGCGGGGATAATAATTCCTATGGGTCCTTTGGTTAAAGTCGCCAGAGCCAGAGAGAGATAAAATAATAAATAACACCATCTCTTATTGGGCATTGTGTAACCAAGATAAAAGAATAAAATGGAGAGGCTAATAAAAAAATTTAAAGGCACATCAAGCAAAGCTAATCGCGATTGAATTATATACTGCACACTTGTAGATAAGATTAAAGCTGATAAAAAACCAACCCTTCTGTTAAAAATGTTCTTCCCCAAAAAATAAACGGTAATCACCCCTCCTATACCAAATAGGGCAGACCAAATCCGAACAGTAAACTCACTCCAACCAAAAATTTTAAAATTAATTGCAGTAAGCCACATATATAAAGGAGGTTTATCAAACCACTCTTGATAGTTAAAATGGAGGGTAACCCAGTCCCCGAGCTTTAATATCTCTTTGGATACTTCACCATATATTGGCTCATCCATATTCCACAAGCTGGATATACCTAATTTAAAGATAAACAAATATATACAAAGAGCGATTAAGATAGTGACTAAAAACCAGTCTTCATAAAAAATATCTCCTTTAAATATTTTTCCTGAATTTTTTATAAAAGTCTTATTATACTTCTTCATTAATAGCTTCTCTGATCCCGTTCATATAGGAATGGCTGGTAATAATTTTGATAAAAAAACTCAGCAATGTACGAAAATTGTGCTTTTCAAGCCATGATAGTAGATTCTTTCTCCTTTTTTTATCCATCCCCTTGCTCCAGTTCAATAGGCGATCCAGAGCAAAGAAAAAAAAGCTAATGTGGGTCATGCATTTAACCTCAAAAGTAGGATGCTTACGATGAAAAAGCACTGCTGTACGTCCCCTCATTCTTTCTTTCACGCACAGATCTGGAAGATCGGCTAAGGTTGGCCTTTTTTTAAAGTGATATCCAACGGCTTTTTTGTTGGTAATTACTTTTAATCCTTGTTTTCTCAGCCTTATCCCTAATTCTAAATCTTCCCATCCGTATTCTCTAAAATCTTCATCAAATAAACCTGCCCTAACCAGGTATTCTTTTCTTATGGATGTATTCGTGGTAGCAAAAAAAGCGAGAGAGATATCAGTCAATTTCATTTTTTCATTGGTTAAATTATCTATATTTTCAACATTAATCACGGCCCCTCTCACAATTATACCATTTTGCTGATGGTGATAACCCATATGATCTTCTACAAAACTCCGATTGACCAAAATATCACTGTCAATAAATACGATAATCTCTCCCCGTGCCCTTTTTATACCATGATTTCTGGCAGCAGAGGCACCTTTTCTCTCCTGTTTGAAATATTTCAAGCTGCAAGAGGCATTTGCTGATCTCACTATCCTTTCAGTATCATCAACAGAACCATCATCAACTATTATAACTTCGTATTTATCCGAAGGGTAAGTTTGATCTGATAACCTTTCAATAACTTTCTTTATTATATTTGCCCTATTATAGGTAGGGATTATTACACTTACCTGAATATTTTTCCCCCTCTCATTCATTTTCTTGTCTATTGAACTGCATATTATACAATCTGGCATAGATACCTTCCCGAGCAAGAAGTTCCTGGTGCACACCAATTTCTTTAATCTTCCCTTCATCAAGCACTACAATTTTATCTGCTCCCTGAATAGTGGAAAGTCGATGAGCAATTATAAAGGTGGTTCTTTCTTTCATCAAACACTCCAGAGCTTCCTGTATTAAAAGCTCAGACTGAGTATCCACAGCTGAGGTTGCCTCATCAAGAATAAGTATACGAGGATCTCGCAGTATGGCTCTTGCTATGGCAATACGTTGTTTTTCTCCTCCTGAAAGCTTCACTCCTCGCTCTCCTGCCTGTGTATTATAACCTTTTTGTAGGGCTACAATAAAATTGTGAGCATTCGCCTTTTTTGCCGCTTCTATAATTTCCTCATCCGTTGCCTCCATCTCACTATAGGCAATATTATCCCTTATGCTTCCACTGAATAGTATGGTCTCCTGAGATACAATACCTATCTGTTTCCTCAGGCCGGATAGCTTCACATCCCTTACATCATAACCATCTATGCTGATAGAGCCAGAAGCAATATCATAAAAACGAGGAATAAGACTAACCAGAGTAGTTTTTCCTACCCCACTTTGCCCTACCAGAGCTATTCTTTCGCCAGGATCTACCTCTAAATCAATGTTTTTTAAAACTATACCTCCCTCATCATAGGCAAAATAAACACTCTTGAACCTAAGATATCCTTTTATCCGTGGCATTTCCACAGCTCCGGGAAGCTCTTTTACCTCGGGTTCGGTATCTAAAATTTCGAATAACCTATCTGCACAAGCAAGGGCTTGCTGATAAATACCATAAACCCTACTCATCTGAGTTAAGGGATTAAGTAATAACCCGATATACCCAAGGAAAGCTATTAACTCTCCTACGGTTAATACTCCACTTATTACCTCTCGTCCCCCATACCATATTATAAAAATTAATCCAGCAAAAGTTAAAATTTCAACTAAGGGTATTAGTATGGCGACTATACGGGTCCTTTTTAAACTTAATTGGAGATTTCTTATATTTTCCTCCCGGAATCTTTTAATTTCTCTTTTCTCCGAGGTAAAAGATTTTATGACCTCAATCCCCACAACTGTCTCCTGCAAAATAGAGGAAATATCAGCCATCTTCTTCTGGATTGAACTGCTAGATTTTCTTATCCAGAAGTTAAATTTGCTTATGACAAGTGCCAGGACAGGAATAATGATTAACGCACAGAGGGACAGGCGCCAGTCAATATAAAAAATAAATCCCAGGATGCCTATTAGAAGAAGAAAATTACCAAAAAAATTACTCATTTCATTAACAAAAGCATTCTGGATCACATCTACATCGTTTATCAGGCGAGACATAATCTCTCCTGTGCGCCTCTTTTTATAAAAACTCAGAGAAAGGTGCTGAAGATGCTCATAGGCGGAGCTGCGAAGATCAGCAACTACACTATAATTCACTAAAGACATCCAGTAAGTTTGCCCAAAAGAGACCAATCCCTTAATAATAAATAGTACCAATAATCCAATAGCGATAAGATTTAAAAGACCAAGATTTCCCCCTTTTAACACTACAGAATCAATAAGATTTCTCCCAATTACCCAGGGAATAACTAAAGTAGCAAGCGTTGTAATTACTGCACACACGATACCCAGAACAAGATACCCCCAATAGGGTCGAAAGTATTTTAACAATCTGCGTGTAGTACTCATAGGATGCCTCTATCTAAAAGTCTAAAATAGAGTTCTTGATATTTTTTAAATATATTTTCCCAGAGGAAAGAACGTGCAACACCCCTAATTTTCTCTCTTTCATTTTCCCCTGTTTTTTTATTAATTTGCCTTTTTAAATCTTCCCCATCTTTAAACACAAATATCCCTGGCGTCTCCTGCCAAAGCCTTACCAATCCGGGAAGCCACTCAGGAATAAATACAGGGATCCCTGAAGCCAGAGCTTCCAGAATCACCAGGTCAAAAGCTTCACTGCGAGAACATACCAGAAGATATGAAAAAAGAGGATAGATATTTTCCATCTCATCCTGGTGACCTAAAAAATGAATATGTTCATCTATTCTCAGCTTCTTTGCCCATCCCTCCAGGGAAAAGCGCAAAGGTCCCTCGCCCACTATTAAAACTCGGGAGGCAAGCCTATATTTTGCCTGGGCTTTAATTGCCCATAAAATGTTCTTTTGCTTTACTAATCTCCCCACAAGGCCTACAATCTTATCATTACCTTTCTCTTTGCTGTAGTGATTAAAAAATCTTCTCTCTACCCCATTGGGAATAAATAATAGCCTATCCTCCTTTAATCCAGCCCGAATAAAAAACTCCTTATCAAGAGGATTAAGAGCAACAGAACAGCTTGCCTTTCTTAAAAATCTGGCCGCAAGCCAATAATTAGAGTATGAGGGCAAACCATGACAGTTGAAAATAATCGGCTTCTCTGGAAGATACTTTCTCATCAGATAAGCCATTTCTGCGGCTGCATGGACCTAGATTATATCCGCTTTTTTGCCGATACTTAAGGCTACCTCTTTTAATTCCCGCATCGCATCTAAAGATCTACTTAGTAGCCAGTTTTTTAATTTGCAGATCTCTACATCTGGCGGAAATTTTTTAAAACCATTACCCTCGGGACAGACAAGAGAAATCTTATATTCATTTTTCAAGCTCTGAGAAATTAAATTGAAAATACACCTTTCTGTTCCTCCTTGCGCCATATAAGGACTCATATGAAGAATATGCATTCTTTCCTAATGTATAGTATAAATATATTTTGTTATAAACTTTCTTTTAATATAGTACTTATTTTTCCTGAAAAGTCAAATCTACGCATCAAATCATGTAAAATGTAACCGAAAGAGTATTGGTTGAATCATATAAAAAGTAACCGAAATATAATATAATTCTCCCCGGTTAAATTAAAAATTAACCAGGGAGGTGAAAGGAAATGAACATGGATGCAAGAAAC
>JAUWZM010000139.1 GCA_030615365.1 Candidatus Aerophobota bacterium
ATGGGCCTGGCGGGAGTTTTACTCCTGGTCATCAATTTTCAGAAGGATCCCTCCTTTGACCGATTGGAAAAGGTTTATTCTCTACGGAATTTCCAACATGGCTTATCGCATTCATTGGAGTGAACCCCGTAAAACTGGGCATAATGAGTTGGAGCCCCCGAATATCTGAGGAGCCAGATGAATCCTAAAAGGCATTGGAAGGAAGCTGTCTATGAGAAAGTCAAGGACTTTTACAGCCGAGTTCAAACGAGAAGTTGTTGAGGAGCTACTGGTGGAAAATCAAAAATAAAATGCACCCTCTCAGACTACTCTAACCTGGTTTGTCCAATCACAGGGGTGCACCCCGTTATGTGCCTGCTTCCCCTCAAAGAAATTTTTCTTCTGATTTTCTCAAAAACCACTTGACAATTGTTGTTTTATTTTGTATTATTTTAGTGGATTTTGTAATATGATAAAAAACGGATAGGCTTTATGGAAGAAAAAGAAATAATGACGGTTAAACAGGTAGCTGAATATCTACAGATGGATGAACACACCATCTATAAACTTGCCCGCTCTGGTCAAATCCCTTCTATCAAAATTGCTGGGCAGTGGAGGTTTAAAAAGGAAGTAATTGATAAATGGATAAGCGATGAATCGCTAGAGAGAGTATTACAAAATACGAAATCCGCTTCCGCAGGTAAGAAAGATAAAGTAAATAAGTGAGGTAATTATGGAGAGCATTCAAAAATTTCAGGATTTACTTAAAAGGCTTTTTCAGTTTGAGGCATCTGATCTGGATTTTGGGATTTATCGCATTCTAAATTACAGGTTTTTAACGATCTCTATAATTTCTTCTCCCGTTTTTATGAAGAAGGTGATTTTGTCCCACAATATCGCTACTCCATAAAAGGGCATAAATATGCCATTCCTTATAACGGCGAAGAAGTAAAACTCTATTGGGCAAATAATGAGCAGTACTACACAAAAACTGGTCTTCTCTTCAGGGATTACACATCGAAATCTAGTGATTACCAAGTCATCTTCAAATATCAACTGGCAAGGTGGCGGCTTCTTCAAATACCAAATTTTGGAACAGCATGAAGACACATTAGACAACATTGAACTGAGAGAGAACAAACAGGCGGAATTGAAATTTGGTGATGATTATCTTTTGAAATACTTCTTAGATTATGAAACCCGAGGAAATCCCAGTCTTCTAAACATTGGCCGACTCAAAAATCCCTTCTCTTACAAACTCAAAGTCAATCTTGAAGGGGTTGGCGAACCGCAGGCGATGGTGGTGGATATACCGGAAACATTTAATTGTCTTCTGGGATTAAAAGTCAAAAAATAAAGGCAAGAGAGATTGCTTCGCCTCCGGCTTGCAATGACAAAAAGAGAAAATATTTATTCATCCTCGGCGAAAAGAAAGGACAAGACATAGCTATTGTCTGGCGAGAATATAATGATGATTGGAGTGAGGACGATTTTAGAGAAGATAAGGAATTCATCATCAAGGAACTTGAACCCTGGGTACCCCATATTGTCTATGTAAATGGGCAGAGCGTTTTAACTCCGAAACTTGGCAAATATAATGTGGAGATACAATATATTGAGCCAGAGTTTAAAAAACTGATGGAGGCATAAAATATGGCGCAGACAAAGACTTTAAATCTTGAAAGGATTATAAATATCCTGAACAGGCATAAAGAGGAATTGAAAGAAAAATATGGGGTGAAGGAAATGGGTATATTTGGTTCTTATGTGAGAGGAAAATATAAGGAAAAGAGTGACCTTGATATACTTGTGGAATTTGAAGAGGATGCAAAAATTGGACTTTTGAAGTTTGTGAACATGGAAAACTACCTGAGTGAACTTATTGGTGTGAAGGTTGATTTAGTGGAGAAGTCCGAATTAAAGCCAAGAATAGGTAGGCACATATTAAAAGAGGTGGTTCCCCTATGAAAAGAGAGGTAGGAGATTATATTGAGGATATTATTAGTGCCACGGGCAAGGTCATGGATTTTGTTAAAAACATATCTTATGAAGAATTTATCCAGGATGATAAAACTGTCTTTGCTGTAGTGAGAGCACTTGAGATTATTGGTGAGGCGGCCAAAAATATTCCTGATGATATCAGAAAAAACTATCCTGAAATACCATGGAAGGATATGGCAGGAATGAGAGACAAAGTTATCCACGAATATTTCGGAGTTAAGTCAAGTATCGTGTGGAGAGCTGTCAAAGAAGAAATACCTCCCTTAAAACCTATTTTTGAAAAAATCTTAAGGGACCTTGAAGAATGAACATAGAAAAATATCTCCTCCTGAACAAATACTTGCTTTCACTCTTTGGAGTAAGTGATTTTAGGGATTTGCAGGAGAAGTTAAAAGATGCGCCAGTTGGCGTTGACAGTGATGGGAGAAGTTATTTTATAAATGTCCTGCGATCGTCTTTTGAGAACCTTAAACTTCCAGAAGACCTTCTCCTTAGATACGATGAAAATATTCAATTCTACGTAAGGAAAATAAACTATAAGCGTGAGCCTGATTACCCATATAAACTACTGCCAATTCTTCCATTACAATCTATTCTCTCCCGACAATATTATTTTGATTACTCCCAATGAAGGGCTTTCAAAACAGCACTTTGAGGAATTGCAGAAAAGTGGAATTGCTTCTCGGCTTTATGCAGGTAGTTTGAGTGCTCTTGGAAAAACTTGGGAGCGTGAAATTTTAGTAATAGAGATGACAAAATTTGTGGAAGAGAAAAAAGGTGGAGGAGTTACTGTACCGGTTGATGTGTTTGAGGGAAGAAATCTTGTTTTTGTGGATGAAGGGCATAAAGGCAGGAGATCAGAAGAGCAAAAATGGGCAAAACTTATACCTTTCTGAAATCGCTATCTAATGTTACTAATGGGCCGGCCGGCCTGGGCCGTGATGTATTAAATGAAATTTTCATTTCTTATCATCTAAGATAAATCATGTGTCTCTTAAATTATCGCCTTAGAGAAATTCGGTAGAAGCCAAGGGGAACTTTTTTATATACCCACAAAAGTTTATCGCAATAAGAAATTAACAGCCTTTGACTTTTCCAGTTGAAACTAAGTCTTCCGTGTATCTTTCTTGCGTAACAGGACACGCAATAAAGTTTATAAGATATTTCTTATTGGACATACATAATTCTCTTTTCATTTTAGAAAGTAAGTCATCGTCGTATTCTTTATGTCGAGAACCGTGAGAAATGAAAGTCGATATGCTCGTTTTTTTACCACCAACATAAAATCTAAAAACTCTGTGGTCAGCATTCTCTTTTCTAAACCCTTTCCTCAATAAACCCGATTCTATCTTCCGGCAAGGTAATTGTGTCATAATTCTATATAAGAATCGTACAAGGTTAATAGTTCCTTTGCATCTTCAGTTAACTCTTCAGGAGAAGATTCCCTAAGCGTTCTATAGTCAGCTATTATAAAATCTTCAAATTCCTTTAGGGCTTCTTCCTTTGAAAACCCTACTCCGTATTTATTTAGTTCTTCGTTGCCTATTAAGAGAGTATTTGGATTCATACCTCGCTCGATAACAATTGGTAATGGTTTTCTAAGC
>JAUWZM010000045.1 GCA_030615365.1 Candidatus Aerophobota bacterium
TTTTCTTAAGTACAGGGTAAGAGTTTTCCCTTCATCTGAAAATTCCCAATCTTTGGCAATATTAGGCACTACTTTTGTAGCCGTGCGATCAAAGGCGAGCATATACTCCATGGTGTGAATTGAAGCTTCAGGCCAGAAACCGATATTTAGCATACACATGCGAAGGGTTCCCCCATATGTTCCAACCTCCTCAAATGGTTTATCTACCAAAGGTTCCTCAGGAAGTCTTTCCTCTATTGGAGGGAGCTCACCGGCAGCCACTTTTAATCTGAGCATAGGAGCTTCCTGGAACTTCTCTATTTTGTTTCCTGTAGCTTCCTCATATTCTTGCAGGGTAGACCAACCCCAGTTTGTCTAAGCTAACAGTGGAGCTGCTGCTAATAAGCATAGTGCCCCACTCAACAGCACAACCAGTAATTTTCGTATCACTTTTTTTCTCCTTATCGTGATTTATTTTTATATTATAATCTACCAGCCTGCCTATTTCTCACCCCCTTTGCGGCCTTATTTTAACTCTTTTTTGCCAGAAATATATTTTATACTAAATTACTAGCAAATTCTTCTTCTTTGTAGCTAATTCTCTCCCTATTTCTCTATCTCCTGATACATATAGTATCGCTCTTTCTCTTCATATGCAAAGTAGGGCTTAAATGTTTTGCTCTTCATCTGTCCCTTTGTTTGAAAAACAAGCCCCTTATCAGATACAGGTAAGATCCACGATGAAGGATCCTTTATATCCCCTTTTAAGACCCCAGCTTTATCTGCAGCTAACACTACCGGCCCATACATAAGTGCGGCAAGATCAGGATGATACTTATCTACGGGAGCAAAATAAAGATCCAGAGGAAATTTTATATCAACGATATCCCCGTTATTCCATACTCTCTTGATCTTACCCCAGTTACCGGATTGCCACTCACCAAGGAAGGGCTTGTCGTTAATCCTCACCGATATACTGCCTTTAACCCAAAGGGGAATCCTGAATTTTAAAGAAAACTCCACTGGCTCTGAGGTGCCAATCTTGAAAGAAACTTTCCCTGTTTTGGGAAAATCAGTATCCTGTATAAGGGTAATGACAGATCCTGACCTGTTCCATTTCACTTGAGAGGGAACGAAGATGTTAACATAAAGGGCATCCTTATCTTTAAAATAGATGATGTCGTGATAGTCAGTTACTGCCAGAGGATAGGTGCCAGAACAACAGGGCCAGGCGGCAGGATAGTATCCTTTTTCTGCACCATTTACCCTATGATTAGAATAGTAGTAGGTTTTTCCTCTCCCTTTCATAGGCAGGGCAGCTCCAATTCCATTGTAGAAAAGCTTTTCTATCCAATCACCGTATATTGCCCTGCCGGTGAGGATCATAAGATAACGAGCCAGTTTAAAAGCAGCCCAGGTACCACAGGGAGTCTCAAACATTTCCCGATGTCCTGCCTGCAAATAAAGAGAATTTCCCAAGGACCCGTATTGGTTAGCTAATCTCTCCCCGGGACCATAACCTCCAGTGGCAAAAAGCTGTGTTTCCTGTAGTATCTGGTAGGCATTCACAATAGTATCAAGATATGAAGTATCACCGGTTACTGCGTAGGCCATAGCTGCACTGTTTAAGGAATTGATATGACTGTAGGCATGTAGCCCGGTCATAGAGTGTTTTTTCTTTGCCAGATCAGCCCACCAGTTATCATAATGCCAGAGTTTAGCGAAGTCTCGGTATACAGTATCACCTGTCAGAAGGTAGGCTCGATAAAGATTTTCCGATAAGGTATACCACTCTGCATCACGACTTTCTCCAGTCCACCAGGGAGAGTCCCCTCCTTGAGGACACTCCGGGGTTGCCGGAATCCTTCTTCGATCTAAGTTATTAATTGCCCAATCGGTAATTTTCCTGAGATACCCAAGAGATTCCTCATCGCCTGTGTATTCATAGATATCTACTAATCCTGCTACCATCTTATCAACCCCATAATGTAGCTCACCAGGATTAGTGCCGTAGAAAAAGTATCCATCTTTCTCAATTGTTTTTTTCCATTCGCTCAAAAGATACTTAAGTTTTTCTAAGATTGCATCATCACCTGTTATCCTGTACATTCTGGCAAATGTACTAAGCCATTGACCAAATGCATTACCAAGTGTAGTAGGTTTGTTTTTATCCTTTGATCCCCAGGGTATATCCGCAGTGTAACATCCAGTGTACCATCCTCCAAGATCTTTGCCAGGGGCACTCAATCCGGCTCTTTCACGAAAACCTTTTAGTATATCATCATTGGGAATAGCTAAAAAGTATTGCTTCATTCGATGGAACTGTTCCTGAAACATACTTTTTTTTAATTGAACGCCACGAAAATTAAAAGGTACTATAATCTCTCCTGCTTTGAATTTTACCTTTTCTTTAACCCCAGTTTCCATATAATTCCTCCTGGTATTATTTATAGTAATGTCAAAAGTTAATCCCAAAGAACACAGAAATTTAATTTTTCCCCGGATTTTTGGCTATATTTTTGAAGTTTTCTCTTAAAATACTTCGTAATTTATATGCAAAATGCGAATCTAAGATAAGCATAGGTGATTTAAAATGGGATGTCAAACTCATTTGAAGAATCTGTCCATGTTAGATAAAAAAGAGATTAGCTTTACGTCTTTTTGCAATTGGGAATGCTGATAAAATTAAGGATTTTTGGTTAGAGGATTTTGGTAAACGGCTCATTTTTTATATGGAGGACGACAAATTACTTCAGTAACGGCAATGTAAGCTCTAAAAATAGAAAAGTGGGCAGTTATTCACTTTAATATCCCGGCTGAAATCCTATAACTAAAGCCAAAAGCTCAACCATAATCATTCAGCCGGGTCATTGGTTCTACCTGTTATCTTTGTTTTGTTACATTAACTGCATGAGGACCTCGTTCGCTCTCCTGTACTTCAAAGGAGACTCGATCGCCTTCTTGGAGACTCTTGAATCCATTCCCAGCAATGCTGGAGAAATGCACAAAGACATCTTTCCCATTTGTTTGTGAGATAAACCCATAACCTTTGCTATCATTGAACCACTTGACTGTTCCTTCTTCTGACATATATATCACCTCCTTCCAGTAATTTATTAGTTAATTGTAATAGTTTAGCTTTTCTAAAATTCTTGTTTTCTCTGGCAATTGTAGCTGCTCCATTCATGGAGCGGTTTGTAGCTGCCCAATTCATTGGGCGAATTTAATTCGCCGATAAATCGACAAGCTACTAATAGTCTAATAGTCCTGTAGTCTGGTAGTCAAGAGAATCAAAAATCTTAAATTCAAAGCCCAATATAGCCCGATAGTTAAGATAGTCCTAAAATTGCACTACTGAGAGAAAGAACTAGTGCGACACACCCAATCGGGAAACTACATGAGATTGCTTTGACTTCCACAGACAAGATGTCTGTGCCACCCCACACTTTGTTAGGTTCGTAATGGCAAGCGAGGAACCTCACATTTTTTCGAAAAACTCACCTGTTGCAGTTAATTGCAGCGGGTTATGACACTTCCCTCAATAATACAAAAGAAAATTTCAGGCTTTTCCAGCAGAGTTTTAGTTTCTTAGCCTGGTATTTTTTATAGAAAGTATCTTGCATATATTTTGAGATATTCAGGGGAGATTATTTTCTCTGTCGGGGCAAACTTTTGTTTGCCGATAAGGGTAACTCTTAGGAGGGAACCCGGTCACACAAAGAGACAGCTACTCTCCACAATAAGGAATACACTAAAAATCTATACACCATTAATACAATAAGAAGTTGTATTATTATATCATGTTTTTTAATTACGTCAACCCCTCGCCCCTCCTCCCCTCCGTTAGGTAACACAGATTTGACAAAATTTTCTCTTGTGATTAAATATCTTTATAAATAAATATGTATTCAATTTCTGATTAGATTTGCCCAGGAGGCAACAATGGATATGGAAATCTTTTCCCCAGGAGGGGAAAAGATTAATGCTATGTATAAAGGTTTTACCATCAAAACTGATCAGTCAAAAGATAATGGAGGTGAGGGTTCGGCTCCTACGCCTTTTGACTTATTTTTAGCTTCTATTGGTACCTGTGCGGGTATTTATGTTTTTCTTTTCTGTCAGGTACGTCATATTCCTACTGAAAAGATAAAGCTCATTCTAACTACAGAGAGAAATAAAGAAACCAGAATGGTTAGTAAGATTACTATAGAAATTCAACTTCCTCCGGAATTTCCAGAAAAATATAGAGAATACCTGATAAGAGTAGCTGGGAGATGTCCCGTTAAGAAACATCTGGGGAATTCAATTCTCTTTGATATATATACAAAAACAATAGAAAAAGTGGATACAAAGTAAAATCTACCGATTGCAAACTTAATTTCTGTAAATTCAAGTAGTTTTACTTGCAGTTATTATTCAGCTTAACTCTTTCTTTTTTATTACCTCTTATCCTGCTCCCTTCTCACCTGCAATGGGTGGGACTTTTCTGGTAATTTTTGTAACTATTTCTACTTCTTCATACCCTACTTTACTTTCTCTCTCAACCCTTTTCCCGGTACAAACTTAGGCACCTTCTTGGCCGGAATCTGAATAGTTTTTCCTGTTTGAGGATTCACCCCTCTTCTTGCTTTCCTCTCCATCACCTGGAAAGTGCCAAAGCCAACCAGGGTAACTTTTTTTCCCCCAGAAAGAGCATCTGCAATGGTCTCGGTTAAGGCTTCCAATACATTCCCTGTCTCTTTCTTGGTAATGCCTACCTTGCCTGCTACTTCGTTTATTAGTTCCGCCTTGTTCATTCTTTTTTCTCCTTTAAGTAATCTGTCCTAAGTGTAGTCATTACACTCAGGCGTATACGTTTCAATTTCTTCTTGCCAGTTTTACTCCACGGCGTTAGCTAATTGCTCTCCCAATTTTTCACATTCAGCAATCACCCCAGAGGAAGGTTTACCCGCTGCTGCTACCTCCCCTATTTGTTTGAACTTAAAGGACTCGCAGATTCTTTTTAAACTGTTTAACCCCGCTTTTCCTCCTCCACCTGCAGAAACAAAGAGAACACAGGGTTTCCCCGTAACTTTCCCTTGGGCCGGATAAAAGGTACGATCAAAGAAATCTTTCACTGCCCCAGCCATATAGCTAAAATAATCCGGCGAGCCAATAGCAATTCCAGATGAACTAACTAAATCCTCTAAGGTTGCTTCTGTAGCTTTTTTAAGAATAACCCCTGTCGCACTTATCCTTTTTACTCCTTCTGACACTGCTTTAGCCATTTCCTCTGTATTTCCACTTTGAGAATGATAAATAACTAAAACTTTTGGCATTTTTATCTCACCTCCTTAAAACTCAGCCTAAAATTAGTTTATTTATAAAAATAGGTCGAACTACCTCATCTTTTCTCTTTCTCTCTCTTAGATACTCTTCCGCTGCCTGTTAATTTTCCTTTATTGTCTTGGGGTGAACCTCTGTGATTGAACAGATTAGATTACAGTGATCTGGTAGACGCTCACTTCAAATTTTTTATTAGTTCAAATCACTATGGATTTATTTTTTAACCATAACCCTAAAATCCCCACCGGTCAAGAATTTAACACACCAATTACCGTTTACCATCTTTATCTGGTCTATTTTATCCCCGGATACTGAAATATTGGCATATAAAGTGCAGGGCATAGGTATTTTAACTTGACCTGTTATTCCTTCTGGGAGCTTTACTTTAATATCAAAACTGTGTTCATTGTTTTCCCAGGCGACTTTGATATCTCCCCTGGGAGTTGGAACTCGACCAACAGCCCATTTCAGATCCACTGGTTGGGGAGCAATTTCTATCTCGGAAAATCCAGCTCTGAGGCAGTGGATACCAAGAATAGCGACAGGTAAAAAATATGCTGGGGCGGCACTCCATCCATGACAATGGCTTCGGGTCCATTTTCCTGGAGGCGACCAACCTGGCATGTTCTCCCAGCATGTGGTACTGTTTTTCTCGATCATGTACCCCCAATTTTGTCGAATCATCTTAAGCATGGCAGCATAATCTCTCATTTTCATTAGAGCTTCTAATGTAAAGAACATCATAAATGGGCTGATAGTTCGAACAAAATTAGTTGGTGTATTATTGATATGGTGTTTAATGATTTGCGCTCTCCCTGGTGGGGCGATATTACACAAATAGCATATGATGTTTGTCTGTTCACTGAATATTGGACTAAGAGTTCCATCTGGCCGCCTGCAATCTACATAAGCCTGTTGCTCTTCCACCCAAAGGTGCTCATTGATTGCCTGAGATACTTTTGTAGCTATTTTTTGAAAACTTGTAATATCAGAGTTATGGCCAAGAATTTCAGCTATTCGAGCTGCACGTCGACAGGCTTCAACAAACCAGGCGTTTAAGTGTGTTACCGTACCGCTGGAGGGTGTGTCCATATTGGACCAGTCCAAAAAACAACCAACAATCATATTCGGCCAGGGAACAACTAAAAGATTTGATTCATCAATCAACTGATCTTTACAATAATAGATCTGCTCAGCTATCTGAGGGTAGACCTCTTGCAGAAGAGAGATATCGCCAGTGTGTTGATGGTACTCCTCACAGGATAGAATCCAGAGAAAACTGAAGGTGGTAATGATATTCAGAAAGGCACTTGGTGCCATGGATTCAACCACAGGGGAGCGTTGCATTGAGTCTGCTGCCAGCTTTAAGCAGCGACGACATAGGTCCTGTGCTCTATGATTCACCAGACTGACGAGGCTTTCATTGCGAGCATCTCCAATCCAAAATGCCTGCTCGTATGTTGGGCAATCAACGAAAGTGTCATCACTACATAGCCTGGTGGTCCAGGCACTGATCTCGTATGCTTTTTGCAAAACAAGATCATTACAGCGAAAACTACCGAACTGTGTAGCAGGGTAAGTATGTAAGATGCATTTGATTTCACGGATTATCAATGGAGCGCTCAGGTTACGCAGGACAAGTTTTAGATATCGCATTCCACGTAGTTGCACTGATCTGTAGTTTTGCCAGCCTGTTCGAGTTATGTACTGCATAGTGTTGTCCAGAGAGCTTGGATAATCCTCCTGGCCATTGATGTAAGCTTCCAGACCCAACCAGTCTAAAATCACACCTTCTGGTGCACAGATATCGAACTCAATTAAACCGGAGAGTAATTTTTCAAATTCAAAGTTTAGTTCAATATCTGCACCGTCCGCATTCGGATAAATGGTCATATAATCACTGCTCCCGCTATTAGCATATTGCATATTTTCGATGTGAGGTTGACCTGTCTTCTTAGTAGCCCACACGAACTTTTCCATAGTCGGGGCAGCGATTTCCTGTTTTGGGGGTACGATTTGCATTTTGTTTGCGTCTAATTCATTCCAGGATTTTGCGCAAGCACAGACACTGAAACTATCTACCTCGTTTGTGGAAAATGCAAACACGGCAAATCGGTTCCTGCTTCCCGGCACTTGAGGTTTTAATATCTGATCACTTTTAACAGCAAGGCGGAATGACCACTCAAGACCCACGGTATTGATAGTAAAAGTGATTAAATTCTCTCCTGGTAATAATTTGCCTTGTGCTAGTTTGGCTCCTGTCCACTGTTTCTTCACTCGATCCTTAAGTATTTTACCGTTTATCCTTATCTTTGCTGTTGTGGCTAAGCCTGGGCTAAGGGGGCTAAGATAAAAGATAGCATCAGCCTCCTTATTAACTGATACCGTGGTAGCAATAATGATAGAGATACGTTCAAAGCTTATATCTAACTTTTCCGGAAAAATAAAGGATCTAAGATCTATACCCCACACATCGAAATTACAGTGGGTCAGTTGTGCATTGTAGGCTCGCACTGGATATCGTGGTTCAATTGTATGGAACGGGATATTGCGGGGTTGTAACCTGGTCCAGGGAGGGTAGCCCGGAGGGCCAATAAGATATGCTCTCTCCCAGTTAGTATCATCAAAGTCAACTTCTGTCCACCCCATAGGTTCTTTTCGAGCATCGAATTGTTCTACGTATCCCTGCTGTAGGAAGATACGAGGTGTATTTGGCTCATATCCGAGGTTTTGCCTCACCCGCCATGTTTCATCTGTGCTTATCACAATGAGGTTTGCAGAATCTTGATTTTTGGTCTTTACCTCCAACTGGGCTAAAAATCCACCCCGCTCAGCTATATATTGAGAAGTGCCTATACCGTAATGGTGCACTAATACCGCTATAACATTCTTGCCCGGCTTGAGATATGAGGTGACATCATATGTATCGTAAAACCATTGTTTTTGCCATCCACGCACTGGACCCCTATTTATCCACTGTCCGTTAATCCACAGGGTATAGCGGCTATCAGCTGTGATATTTAACCGGGCATCCACCACCTCATTATCGATTGTGACCCGACGGCGAAAACAGAGATAGTAGTTTCGAGGATTCACCGAACCATGATCCCAAATCCATTTTGCATCCCTGAATGATTGCATAGCACTCCTCCCTCTTTTAAATTAGTAATGTCAAAAAATTAACCACAGAGGACTCATAGAAAAATCATTAAATATCAATAAAAACTGTAGCGAGCTCTGAAAAAAAGTCTGAGGCTGCTCTTTGCTCGGTGCTTTCCGGGCGCCTGCGGCTAAGTTCTACTCTTAATCTTTATACCGTAGCTCTTATGGGTGATGTATCAGGTTACAGGATAACTAAAAATTTGAACGCATAGATCCGCCTTGATTGCCGCTGCCTTATGGAAACACCTCGCCGAGCAGCAAAAAGAAAAAGGATTTTTCAGAGCTCTCCCTGTAAGACTTTTGACATTGTCTTTAAATTACTGAACCCAAGTATATCTATTTTCCAGATGGTTTGTCTCTCCATGATAATGGAATGCTCCATTGAAATTTAAATTCCCATAATTTCCGATGTAATCTTCTCGCTACCTCAGGCTCTTTCTCAATTACATTTTCTTTTTCATAGGGATCGTTCTCCATATCGTATAACTCGTTTTCTTTTTCTCCTTCATTGTCAATAAACTTCCATCGTTCTCCTCGAATTGAGGCATGCAAAGCGAAGGCACCACAGTACACATAATCACGCACCTTCTTACCTGATATTGTAGGTATTACACTCACGCCTTCAAACCCGCCCTTTTTTTCTGTAGTTATATCTTGCCATCCACTTAGACCCCCTTTCGGATAAGGAAGATCTAAAAGGTCAAATAAGGTAGGGGCAAAGTCTGTATTATCTACCAGGGCATTTATCTTTTGTCCTTTAGGTAAACGAGAAGGACAATACATAATCCAAACAATTTTAGATAGTTCATCATATACTGGAACCGAGAATTTACGGATAGTTCCATGTTCACCAAAAGGCTCTCCATGATCGGAAATAATAATCAGCAGGGTATCATCTATTATCCCTGATTCAGTGAGACATGCAACAATTTTTCCCACCTGTCGGTCAGTATTAGTGATGTCTCCTTTATATAGATTTTTCACATGCCGCAATTCTTCTTCACTCATCCAGGTTGATTTTGGTCCTACAGGCAGAGGAATATATCGACCTTGATAATCGGGCTGGTACATCTTATCATAAGGTGGTTCTGGACACCAGGGCTCATGGGGTTCAAAGGAATCTATCCATAGGAAGAATTTTCCATTTTTGTTACCCCAATTTTTTAGCCAATCCACAGCTTTATCAAATAGAAGATCCGGGCAAGCCTTACCGTATTTATCGTAGGCATATTTTCGATTCGCGATAGTATTTTTATAAAAATACACTTCTGCTCTTTTCCCCGGGGGGAAGTATGCATCTATTGTCTTGGGGATATAATCTGGATTTACTGCAGGGAAGCACTTTCCAACTGGCAAGAATTCAAATTCTTGGAAACCCCTTCCACATGATTGTTTTTGAAAAGGAGTATCACTCATTGCTACTGTAGTATATCCTGCTGTGCGAAGATGTTCTGCAATATGTATATCATAGTTTCTCATTGGACACCAGGGGCGATTTGTAAAGGTGTAGCATCCCGAGAGAAACGCAGTACGCGATGGTATAGTTACAGGATACTCAGCATACGCATTGAGAAAGGTAACTCCTTTTGAAATAAGTTTATCCATATGTGGAGTAGATATTTTCCCATCAGACAAAGCTCCAATGAAATCAGGCCGCAAACTATCCAGCATAATTACAACTACATGGTTAATAGACATCTGAATTCCTCCTGATTGACTATTTTTTATACTCTTTTCCTGAATTTTCCACCCTCATCCAGCATAGCCAGGTAATTCTCTACCTTTACATAATCGGCAATACTATTTCCACTTCCAAGAGCATAACCTTTGCCGGCACATCGCTCAAGGACAAATCTTACATGCCTGCGAGTTTCCTCCTCCGAAGAACTTGCTAAAATGTTCATATCAATTCCTCCCAGCACGGCAATTTTTTCTCCATATTCTTGCTTTGCTTCCCAAATGGGCTGGATTTTATCTTCAAAGGAATGTTTGGCATTGATACCAGTATCAATCAAATCGGACATTATTTCTTTTGGATTTCCACAGGTGTGCAATACAAAAGGTTTATGTGCTTTTTTAGCTATAGAACCAATCTTTTTATACCAGGGGAAAAGGTGTTTTCTTAAAATATTCGGGGGTAGGAATGTTCCTCCATAAAAGCCAAGATCATCTGCTAAAAGAAGAGCTCCGACACTATCAATCTCTGATAAGGACTGGAATAGTTCAGTCCAGAGAGAACCTATTCTGTTAAAAAGAGCCTCTACTAAATCCGGTTCATCGTAAATCATATAGCAGAGCTTTTCAATACCAGGAAGCCAGGAGACATTTTCGAAAATGCCATTTACTCCGGCTATGATACCCATACCCTCGGGAAGCTTGGAAGCTATATATTCAAGGCCAGAAAAATTAGCATCTGCAATCGTTGGCCATTTATAGTTTTCAAAGTCTTTCCAATTTTCTATGAACCCTTTGTGTTCATCTTGCCATGCTCTTTTTTGCGAACTTATTTGGCGTCCCGGGGCAGAGGTTAAGTTAAAATATTTTCTTAAAGGTATTCCGGCACCGGAAGGTACATAATCATATCCCATTTTGTAATAGAATTCTATCACGCAATCCATATACTCACGCAAATCATTCAGGCTTATTTTTTCCTCCAAGGGAAATATTCCTCTGGAAATCGTAGGAATTGGTCTCTCAAGCACAGCTTCTATGATTTCTGCATCCACAAGAAGTTCGTAGAAGGGTAAATAATCTGGTGTTTCATTTGCAAGTGCTGCTCTTAGCACATCGAAATTTGGCTCTTGTTTTGTTATTCGCTTTGAAAATCTATTCATCGTCTTCTCCTAAAATATTTTGTAGAGATTTTTACCCATATAGAAAGGAAAGATTATTTCTCAACAGAAAAGATAATTCTGGCCTTCTTTCCTGAACCCTCTCCCGGGAAGAAGGATCCCATTGTATAAGAGTGTCCTCGTGGTAGAGAAATCCTTTTGCGTTCACTGCCATCAGGTTTCATGGTGTACAGATTTACTTGCCTGACTCCCATATCTATATGCCAGTATATCAGAAGTTTTCCATCACTGGACCATTCCGGCATAGCATCTAATGCAGGACAGCCCAGTGGAATACGGGCAGCAGAGAGGTCCTTTTCCTCGCCAGTTTTAACATCTACAATGTGAATATGCCAGTGATATTTACGTTCTATATGACGCATAAAGGCTACCCTGGAACAATCAGGGGAAAGCTTTGGATCATTATCTCCAGTTCCAGCTTTGTGTCTGGCGATTGGATCTTTGCCTTCTGGATCTTCTTTGGGGTATGTGAGTTGCCTAAGATCAGTGCCATCGGCATTCATAATCCATATCCCTCTGTCCCTTGCTATAATGTTAATGGCAGGAAAAACAATTAAATTACCAACCTGATGAGGATCTACTGGCAGAAGATTTTCAGGCACAGGAAGTGTAGTAATATTTTGAATTTCCATATTATTATTTAAATATAGACGCTTTATCTGTGGTCTTCTTCCTGGATTGTCGGTGGAAACATATAAAAGAGCTTTACCATCAGGTGTCCAGTAGCTGTTACATGCAACTATCCCCTTGCGAGGCGGGATAAGACTTTTCAATCCAGTGCCATCCAGGCGAATGAGCATAATTTCCGTCTCATCGTAACCATCCTTTTCTGTTGCAATACCTCCCTGTCTTCGCTTGTTGTAACGGGTAAAGGCAATCCATTTCTTGTCCGGTGAGACTCGGACATGAGTCATCTGTCTGTAGGGATCTGAAATAATCTTGGTCATATTTTCCCCATCCAAAGTGGCAGTGCATATGGCAAATCTATCGGAACCAGGATTATCTTCAGCAACACCTTTTTTTATGTGTCCCATAGTTGAAGTTATCAGAGCTATCCCGCTAATTATTAGCATTACTCTAAATTTGGTTTTACTTGCCATAATTATTTCTCTTCCTGACCCAGTTTTAGCTTATTATAATCTGTTGTGTTTAAAATGTCAAAATGGAGTGCCTCTATAAGAATACGTGTGACCTATTTTCTGGAGGAGTACCTGATTGTATGTTATAATGAATATATAATGTTTAATAGGGTTACAACTTAATCACAAAAGTTAGTTCTTGATTGCCTCACTATAGATAGAACATAAAGCGAGGGAGTAAAGCTTTGTTTGGAAAGGATCAGAACGTGACGGGATAATATAAGGCACTTTAGCTCCTATTACTATATTAGCCATCTTTGTCTTTCCTCTTTTGGCTAATTCCATCCAATTCTTGTAGGTTATATTAGCTGAATCCAGACCTGGAGCCAGCAAAATATCAGCTTTTCCAGCCACTTTGCCTGCCAGTGTATCTTTTTTTATTGCTTTTGTTTTAGCTGAATCCGGATCAATAGCAAGATCATAGGCAAGGGGACCGTATAGAATTATATCTTTCCACTGTCTTTTAGTCAAAGCGTCGGCCATCAGGGTAGAATTCAGAGAGTCCATTATTTTCTCATTAGCTGAGAGGGCTGCAACTCTTGGTTTTTCAATGGATAAGACCAAATGAGCTACTTCAGCAGCATTTTTTACCATCTGAACCATCTTCTCATAGTTGTAAACATTATTCACCCCCGAATCGGTTAATAGGATTACTCTATTTATACCCTGTTCAGGTATTTCAGCTAAAGTTACCTGGCTTATAATCCGTCCTGTTCTTAATCCTGAGCTTTTATTCAACACTACTGCTGTCAGAAGTGGACTGGAGATGTATCCCTTAAGAAGGATTTCTCCTCTTCCCTCTCTAATAGCTGCTACTGACTGTTTTGCTGTTTCTTCTTCCCCATACACAGCGATAATTTCATATTTTTGGGAAGAAATCTCAACATTTAATTGTTTAGAAAGATTTACTATCTTCTCCGGGTTTCCTACCAAAATAGCCTTTTTGATAATTCCCTTCTTGAGGGCAAAGGCTGCAACCTGCAGTTCTGTTAGATAGTCGGCTCCCGCAATGACAACTTTTTTAGGTGGCAGTTTTTGAGCAGCCTTTATCAAATCATCTATCTTTCTGATTGTGGGAAATTTTTTGACACTTCTCATTTTTGCTCTCTCCATTTTAAGAAAAATCATTTATATTAATTGTTGGTTAAATTTGGCTAAATTCTTGGCAACTTTTTTGCTTTTTCCAGATACTAATTTGAACGGAAATTTTCTGTAATAGTTTAACTTTCCTAAAATTCTTGTTTTCTCTGGCAATTGTAGCTGCTCAATTCATTGGGCGGTTTTAATTCGCCGATAAATCGGCAAGCTACATGAGATTGCCGATTTTGTTCCAAGTATTAGCGAGGAATCTCTCATATTTTTCTATTTCTCTCATACTATTTTGGTATTACCAAACAAGGATTCCTGCCCTAAAAAAGGGCAGGAATCCTTGTGGAACTTCTTGTTACTTTTTCCAGAAAGCTTGATACAAGCGATTTAATGTACCGTTCCCCACCGAGGAACACTCAGTGTAAAGAAAATTCTTGGCATTTTTTAGATTAATATTCGTTATGCCAATTCTTGGCACCTCGCCTACAACACCAATATCCCAAAGACCCTCACCCCAGATATCGAAGATCTCTTGTAGTGCCTTGTTTCTTTCCTCTTTTGGAAGATATGGCACCTCATCGTACAGGGAAAACATTCTCTTTACATCTTCTGGTGGCTCCTCACCACTCTCTCCCTCGGTATTCCACCAGGTCATCCATAATGGGCCCCAGGGGCTTCCCTTAACATAAAAATTCATACCTGGTGCAATGGCGCATTCTGCAGCCCCTTCGAAACCCCAAACGGAAACCATATAGTTACCAGTAGCCCAAAGGGTCATCAAATATACACGATCTACCGGTGTAACGGCGGTCTTAACTCCAACGTTTTCCCAGTACTCTTTAATTAGCTCGCTCCACTCAGCAGGCATAACATCTGCAGTATTGGATATTATCAGAAGCAGAGTTTCACCATCAGGCTTAAGGCGGAATCCATCCTTATCTTTTTTGTCCAATCCCATTTCATCTAAAAGTTGATTCGCTTTTTCTGGATCATATTCAATATAGGCTTTAGCCCATTCCTCTTTGTAAAAACTACAACTCGAATGAACTGTTGTTTGACGTGGGGAAGCCTTTCCGTAAAAGAAAATCTCATTGAACTCCTCACGATCAATGGCTAAAGACAAGGCTTGGCGGAATCTCACATCTCTTAAAACCTCACCTGCAACCGGATCCTCGTTGTAATTCTGGCTAATCAGATAGCAGGCTATTACACCATTGAGGGTCTCGGCGAACCACACCTCATATCCTGCCTTTTCTGCTCCTTCCATAAAAACAGTGTAGTTTCCTAGATTCATAAACCAATCCATATAATCATATTCTCCGGATACTACCTTCAAGGCAAGTGTCCTATCATCCCCGAATACAGTACCTTTAACCGTATCAATATAGGGAAGTTGATTACCAGCAGTATCTATCTTGTAGTAGTAGGGGTTTCTCTTCCATATCACTCCTTCGGGCAGTATTTGCTCTACCATCCATGGACCAAGGGTAGGAATCTCCGGATTTCGTTGTGTGCCTAACAAGAAATCTCTTTTGGCATTGAAAAGCTGCCACCAATAATCATAACCGTTCTCTTCCGCCAGTTCTTGAGCCTCAGTATTGTAGTCTATATGATATATTTCCAGGGCGTGCTTGGGCAGGAAAATATCATTTTGAACTCCTCTTTGCATAGTGCCAGCCAGAATCCAGAGTATAGTCCAATAAGGTCTGCTGAAATGGAGGGAAACTGCGTAATCATCTATTTTCTCTATGCTCATCAATTCACCACCTGGTGACCATTCTTTGGGTTTCACTGGTGTGATTTCATCATTGAAGACAACGCTTTCATAGTAGAAAAGAACATCATCTGCTGTGAAAGGTACACCATCTGACCACTTCATTCCTTTTCTAAAGTACAGGGTAAGAGTTTTCCCCTCGTCTGAGAATTCCCAGGTTTTAGCAATGTTGGGCACTGCTTTCTCAGCTTTACGGTCAAGGTTAAGGATACTCTCTCTCACGTAAAGTGAAGCTGGACACCAGACAAACATATTTATCATACCCAGGTGAAGAGTTCCTCCATATGTTCCAACCTCCTCAAATGGTTTATCCACTAAAGGCTCCTCAGGGAGTCTTTCCTGTATTGGCGGAAGCTCACCTGCAGCTACTTTCAATCTTAGCATAGGAGCTTCATTGAACTTTTCTATCTTGTTTCCTGTAGCTTCCTCATACTCTTGCAGGGTAGACCAACCCCAGTTTGTCTCTGCTAAAAGTGGAGCTGCTGCGAACAGACATAGTGCCACACTTAACAGCACAACCATTAATTTTCGTATCACTTTTTTCCTCCTTAACCTGATAACACAGGCATCTTGCCTGTTTACTTTGAGTCTGTGCTCTCAGATTGTGTTACTGTTTTTCTTTCCCATTACCATGTTTTATTCTTTCTTTCTCGAACTATTTGGTCTGCTTATCTCAATCACCTCCTTTTCACCTTTTATTATAGTTCTTGCTGGAATTCTTTCATTGTCCCTTGTATATCAAAAGGAAGATCATTTCTCAACAGAAAAAATAATCCTTGCCTTTTTTCCTGAACCCTCTCCCGGGAAGAAGGACACCGTTGTATAAAAGGATCCCCGGGGTAGAGGAATCCTCTTTCGTTCGCTGCCGTCAGGTTTCATGGTGTACAGATTTATTTGGTTAATGCCCATATCTACCTGCCCATGAAAGTAGATCAGAAGTTTTCCATCACTGGACCATTCAGGCATAGCATCTGCTGCAGGATAGCCCAGTGGAATACGCGCAGCAGAGAGGTCATTTTCCTCACCATTTTTGACATCTACCATGTGAATATGCCAGTGATATTTACGTTCTACATGACGCATAAAGGCTACCCTGGAACCATCAGGGGAAAGTTTTGGATCACTATCTCCAGTACCAGCTTTATGTCTGGCCATTGGATCTTTACCTTCTGGATCTTCTTTGGGGTATGTGAGTTGCTTAAGATCAGTGCCATCGGCATTCATAATCCATATTCCTCTATCTTTTCTCATAGTATTAATAGCAGGAAAAACAATTAAATTATCCACCTGATGAGGATCTACTGGCAAAAGATATTCAGGCACGGGAAGTTCAGTAATATTTTGAATTTCCATGTTATCATTTAAATCTATACGATTGATCTGTGGTTTTCTGCCTGGATTGTTAGTAGAAACATATAAAAGAGCTTTGCCATCAGGTGTCCAATAGCTGTTGCATGCAAGTATCCCTTTACGAGGTGGAACAATACTTTTCAATCCAGTGCCATCTAAGCGAACGAGCATAATTTCCGTCTCATCGAAACCATCCCTTCCTGTGGCAATACCTCCTGGTATTCGCTTGTTGTAACGGGTAAAGGTAATCCATTTCTTGTCTGGCGAGACTCGTGCATGAGTCATCTGCCTGTAGGGACCTGAAATAATCTTGGTCATATTTTCCCCATCCAAAGTAGCAGTGCATATGGCAAATCGGTCCGAACCAGGATTATCTTCAGCAACACCTTTTTCTAAATGTCCGTTGGTTAAAGTTACCAAGGTTATCCCTCCAATTATTAGCATTAATTTAAATTTAGTTTTATCTATCATAATTGCTTCTAAGTTTAATGCTCAGTATCGCCAAAACTTAGTCACAGAAATTAATTTTCCCTCTATGTTCTCTGTTATTTCTATATCCCTTCATTATTTCTGACATTGCTTAGGTAAAGATTCCTGCCCTAAAAAAGGGCAGGAATCCTTGTGGAACTTCTTGCTACTTTTTCCAGAAAGCCTGATACAAGCGATTAAATGTGCCGTTCCCTACATCAACACACTCAGTATAAGGAAAATTACTGGCATTTTTTAGATCAATACTCGTTATGCCAATTCTCGGCACCTCGCCTACAACACCAATTTGCCAAAGACCCTCAGCAAAGATGTCCCAGGTTTCTGTTAACGCTTCGTCCCTTTCTTTTTCTGGAAGATAGGGCACCTCATCGTACAGGGAGAACATTCTCTTTACCTGTTCCGGTGGCTCCTCGCCACTCTCTCCCTTGGTATTCCACCAGGTTTGCCATAATGGACCCCATGCCTCTCCCCTAACGAAAGTATTCATACCTGAGGTAACCGTGGCTTGTGCAGCACTCGTAAAATCCCAAATGGAAATCATGTGGGCACCGGCAGCCCAAAGGGTCATTAAATAGGCACGGTCTACAGGGCTAATGGTGGTCTTAACCCCAACGTTTTCCCAGTACTCTTCAATTATCTCGCTCCACTCAACGGGCATAACATCCGTAATATTGGATATTACCAGAAGGAGAGTTTCGCCATCAGACTTAAGGCGGAATCCCTCTTTATCCCGTTTATCTAATCCCATTTCATCTAAGAGTTTGTTAGCTTCCTCGGGATTATATTCAATATAGGCATTACCCCATTCCTCTTTGTAAAAACTACAGCTTGGATGAACTGTTGCCTGACGTGGGTTAGCCAATCCGAAAAAGAAAAGCTCATTGAATTCCTCACGATTAATGGCTAAAGATAAGGCTTGGCGAAATCTCAGATTTCTTAAAATCTCACCTGTAACCGGATCCTCGCTGTAATTTTGGTTAATTAAAAGAGAGGCTATCACACCACCAAGAGTTGAAGATAACCACACCTCATATCCCCCCTTTTCTGCTGCTTCCATAAAAAGTGTGTAATTACTTAGATTCATAAACCAATCTATGTAATCGTATTCTCCGGATACTACTTTCAAGGCAAGGGTCCTGTCGTCCCCAAATACAGTACCGGTAACTTTATCAATGTAGGGAAGTTGATTACCAGCAGTATCTATCTTGTAGTAGTAGGGATTTCTTTCCCATACCACTCCTTCAGGCAGTATTTGTTTTGTCACCCAGGGACCAAGGGAAGGAATCTCCGGATTCCGTTGTGTGCCTAACAGAAAATCTTTTTTGGCGTTGAAAAGCTGCCACCAATAATCATAACCGGCCTCTTCTGCCAGTTCATTTGCTTCAGGGTTGTAATCTATATGATATTTTTCCAGAGCGTGTTGGGGTAGAAATGTATTCCATTGAGATCCATTGAACCCGGGGCCTGAGAAATACCAAATTACACTCCAATAAGGTATGCTAAAGTGAAGGCTAACTGTGTAATCATCTACTTTTTCCATCCTCATTAATTCACCACCGGGCATCCATTGTTTAGGTTTCACTGGTGTGATTTCATCATTTAAGATAACACCTTCCCAGTAGAAAAGAAGATCATCCACCGTGAAAGGTACACCATCTGACCACTTCATTCCTTTTCTAAAATACAGGGTAAGAGTTTTTCCCTCATCTGAAAACTTCCAATCCTTGGCAATGTTGGGAACTACCTTTTCACCTTTGCGATCCAGATTAAGTATATACTCCAGCGTCGTGTGAAGAGAAGCGGGAACCCAGACAAACATATTTATCAGGCCCTGACGAAGGGTCCCTCCGTATGTTCCAATCTCTTCAGGTATATCCACTAAAGGCTCCTCAGGAAGCCTTTCCCTTACTGGGGGAAGCTCACCGGCAGCTACTTTTAATCTCAACATAGGAGCTTCATTGAATCTTTCTATTTTGTTTCCGGTAGCTTCCTCATATTCTTGCAGGGTAGACCAACCCCAGTTTGTCTCTGCTAAAAGTGGAGCTGCTGCCAACAGACATATTGCCCCACTTAACAGCACGATCATCAATTTTTTTATCACTTTTTTTCTCCTTAACATTATTTATTCTTTCTTTTCCGAACTATTTAACCTGCCTGTCTTCATCACCTCCTTATCTTTCACCTTTTACTATTGGTTCTTGCAGGAATTCTTTACCTACAGAAAGAGAAGCATCCTGCAACCGGGATTCGGTTATCTGTTAAATTTCTCTGTTTCTGATTGGGGGAGTATCTGGTCCCCTGAATATGTACCCCCCTCCCTTGTGGAAGAGGCTTATATATTTTTCTCTGGGTTTTCTATATTCTTTTTCTTATAATTCTTTAGAAGGCGCATCGGGATTTGAGTCTGCAAGACCCCTGGAAATCGAATCCAATGCAGGGCGTGCAGTGGCCCTAATTCCTGAAACTGAAAAGAGGGAGAATCCTCCCCATCCTGGTACGATTACATCCGGTGCCCAGTAACGTATTCCGCACACGCCATTTTCAATTCCCCAACTCGTTAAGTCATGCAAAATAGCTGCCTGGCCTTCAGGTGTCAATTTGTACTTATCCACTTGATGATTCCAGCTCTTGAATAGTCCGGTTTTCAGGGGAGCAGCCGGATAGGCGAACTCGGCGATAAATACTGGCAATCCAAACTCAACATGCACTGCCTTTACTGTAGATTGGAAAGCCTTTAGACGATTTTTTGAGGAAGCGGAAGCACTTGGATAAAAGGAGAACCCAATCTGATCAACATCAAAACCACCCTCTGACATTGCCCGGTAAAAGGCAACTGCAAAATCAGGATTTAGCGCTCCAGCGCCACTGAGGTGCGTGGAAAACTTCGCATTGGGCACTACCAAAAGGATACCCTCCTTAACCGCCCTCATCAACACTGCCTGATGTGGCCACAAATTCTCTTTACACCACTTAATCCGGCTCTTACTATTCATTATCAATAGTGAATAGATACTCTGCTTGCCAATGATAGGATTAACTTTATCAGGTGCCCGGTACCAATTATACCCCAGCTCTGCTGTAAAAGATTCTGGGAAAGGTTTCGGTGCAACACCAGCTATTCCGAAATCAATTTCATTTCCAATGTCCCAAATATTGATCCTAACCCCTGTTGAAACAAGTTCTTTTGCCACGATAGCTCCATATTGTTTCAAGACCACAGCCATTTCTTTCACTGTCAAGGTCTCCCAGGGACCAGGTAGCTTTATCTCAGGATATTCAGAGAAATCAGGTGATGGTTGACCACGAACATCAGCGTAATGTTCAAATAGTCCTATTTCTGGATTCAAAGGCAAACCTAACTCCGCTGCCATTTTAGCTCGTTCCAGTGCCCTCTCAAGACTATGATCAGTGATATTTCGCTTTGGTGAGTATCGATCCGTAGCGATTCTTACGAAAACTTCATTTGCCCCATGCTTCATGAAAAGTTGCTGGAGCTCAGAGACTGTCCTCGCCTTGTTGCCAGAGCTATCCTCAAATGTATATCCCTGGTTAATCATAGTGTTAGTAAAAGGGCTCACTGAAAGCGCCACCCGAAATGGTTGCTCTGGTTCCTTTGAATCTCCAATGGATACGATAGACATAAGGATAGACATGACTAATACCCCTTTCAGAATATTTTTGATTTTAACTATTTTTTTCATCTTTACCCCTTGACATTGCATCGCCTTGTTTTTTATATTAAAAGGACTACCGACCTGCCTATCTATCACCTCCTACCGGCCTTATTTTTAGCTCTCTTCTTACCAAAGATCTGACTTCATTATTAATGCTAACACATTTTTTTGTCACCCAACTAGTATTTTCCAAACTCTTGCAATGTTTCCCACCATGCAATAAGGTTTTTTGTAGGAACTACACTCTGGATAATATGTATTGATGCAAAAATAAAGCCGCCACCGGGTGCTAAATCATCAATTCGCTTTTTTGTTTCCTCACGTACCTCCTCAGGAGTTCCAAAAGCAAGTATATTGTTATCGCAGCTTCCTCCCCAGAAGGTTAAATCATTTCCAAATTCTTTCTTCAGTGTTTTGGTGTCCATTCCTTTGCAATTAACCTGTACTGGATTTAAAATATCAACTCCGGCTTCTATTAAGAGAGGAATTGCTTCTTTTATTGCA
>JAUWZM010000031.1 GCA_030615365.1 Candidatus Aerophobota bacterium
TCCTATAGATTGCTTGAGAAAAACTTCTCCTTTTCTTTCAGGGCGCATCTCGCCCCCTCCATAACGGATGTAGCTCTGGGAAAGACCATCTTTGGGGGCAGGAGAAGGTGAAATCTCTTTTTTTTTGCCAACAGGAGCTACCTCAATAGGCTTTGCAGTGAAGGGTGGAAAGAAAACAGTATGACGAACCAGGGGAAATAAAACAATCTCCAGGAGGAGTCTTTCTTTACTTTTTTCCCCTCTCAATCCCATATAGGAGAGTTTTTTTGTTCTAATAATTTCCATGTAGGATCTATCTTCCCCCTGAATTATAACAATGGGAAGTGGAGTAGGCAGCGGTTCCTCTTGAGCTAAGATAGTAGAGGGATAAAGAAGAGAAGCAGTCACTAAAAAAAATAAAATCCTTTTCATTATTCAATCTCCCTGAGCCTTTTTTCTGCTTCCTTAATCCATTCTTCTTCCAGTGATTTATCTTCAAGAATTTTCTGATAGGTATCCCGTGCTTCGTCTTTCTTACCTATAGCTTCGTAAGATATACCTACCTGAAGTTGTGCCCTGGCTTTCCACTCTTTAAATTGAGGGTAAAGATGAACTACCTTTAAGTATTCTACCACAGCCTTTCGGTAGTCTTCTACAGCTCTTTCGTAGTTTTTTTCATCTGTAGCCTCATTAAACCAACAGTCTCCTATTCGATACTGAGCTTCTACAGAAAGCTTACTTTCCTCACTCACTCTTGTCACCCAAAGATAATTTTCTCTGGCGTTCGGGTAATCTTCTTGCCAGAAAAAGGAATTGGCTAACTTCAGATAAGCCTGAAGGACAAGCTCATTTTCTGGGTATTTATCAATAAATTCCCCAAAGCTCTCTCCCATCTTTTTCCATTCTTTTAGATTCTCCCAGCACACTCCTGTGCTGTAAAGAGAATTCAAAAGGACATCCTTTTCCTTGGAAATCCGAAGAGCTTTACTGTAGGAACTTTCCGCATCACTGTATTTCTCTTGTTCAAAGAAGCTTTCTCCTAATCTGTAGTAAACCTCACCTCTTAGAGGGCTAAGAGGAAAAAGTTCAACAAATTTAGAGTACACATTAGCTGCCTCAGAGTAATGCGTTAGCTGAAAATGGGCGTTGCCTGTCCAGTAGTAAGCTTGGGGAAGATAGGAACTGGTAGGAAAATCATTTATTAACTTTCTTAACTCTACTATAACCTGAGACCAGTTACCATTACTCATGTAATAATTCGCTATTTTAAATTGAGCACGATCAGCATCCGGAAAATAAGGAAATTCTTTTACTATTTTGTGGAAGGCATCTAAGGATTTTTCTTGCTGGTTGATACGTTGATAAGCCTCACCAATCATAAATAAAGCTGGGGGAATTTTCTCACTCTCAGGGTATTTTTCAATCATTGACTGTAAGGAACTTATGGCTTCAGGATAATTCTTTTGATTATACCAGCAATTTCCAATAAGGTAACTGGATTCCATAGCCAGATCCCTGCGAGTGGGGTACGTATCTATAGCTTTTTGAAAAGACCAGGAAGCGTCAGCATATTTTTGTTGACGAAAATAAGTCCATCCTATCGCATATTGGGCATCGGCAGCATTTGGGTTTTCAGGGTAGCTGGCGAGAAATCTTTCATAAGAATTCCTCGCTTTTCCGTAATCATTCAGTTTGAAGCGAGAAGCTGCTATCTGGTATATTGCAAGAGAAACCAGTTTTGATTGAGGGTATTCACTTTCCAATTTAGAATAACTCTCTATGGCTTCAGAAAAATCTTTCAAGTTGAAAAGGCAGTTTCCTACTTGCAAAAGGGAATAATCCATCCATTTAGAGTGAGGGTAATTTAGAATAACTTTTTTAAATGCCTCCTTTGCCTTCTTATAATCATTTTTCCCAATATAACACCAGCCTATCTCATATTGAGCATTGCCGGCTAGAGAAGAAGCGGGGGATTTCTTTATCACCTGTTCAAAATAATAGATAGCCCTCTCATATTCGGGAGGGGAAAGATTAAACAAGGACTCTCCCATTTGAAAATTAGCATCAAGGATATACTCAGAGGCGGGAAACCGTTCAATTATTCTTCGGAAGTAAAGGGATGCCTCTTTAAATTCTTTCAGATCAAAAGAGGAATATGCTGCCCCGTAAAGAGCATCATCAACAAATTCACTTTTGGCATAATTTTCAATTATTTTTTGATAAGACTGGAAGGCAAGACCAAATTTATCTTGATAATAAAGGCTATCTCCTAATCTTAACCAGGCTTCGGCAAAATTTAGCGATCGGGAATAGGAGGTGATAAATTCCTGGAACTTTTCTTCGGAATTGGCATAATCTTTCTCTTCATAGTACGTATACGCAATACCAAAGAGAGCCTCCTCTTTCCATTTTCCCTTTGGATCAGATAGCTCCTTTCGATAAGCCTCTCTTGCCGCTTTATATTCACCAAGGCGATAAAGAGACTCTCCCAGCCAATAATTAAGATGCGTTTCATCAAAGTCGGAGGCGGCTTCACTGTATCTGCCTAATTCAAAGTAGGAAGAACCCCTCTCTTGAAGAACATCGCTACGATAGGATGAGGTAGGGTATTTCTGGATAAAAAGGGTAAACTCTCTTAACGCATCTTCAAACCTTTCTTTCGCGTAAAGAGTTTTAGAGAAGGCATAATCAACTTCTTCGCTATATTTGAACTCAGGAAAATTTTTCTTTAAGTGCCCAAGCTCTCTGAGAGCTTCATCATAATTTCCTATCTCAAAATTAATGTATCCCAGGGAATAAAGGGCATAAGGGAAAAGTTCACTTTTAGGATGGTCTTCAATTAATCTTTCGTAGGAAGAAATAGCACGATTGGTATCACCCAGGCAGTAGTAGCACTCTCCCATTTGATAAAGACTCTCATCTACAAAATCACTGGTTGGATAGACCTGAATTGAAGCCTGGAAAGCCCGCACTGCTTCGCCATAATTACTCTGCTGCCAGAAGCTCATTCCAATACCATACTGAGCCCTATCACAGTTTTTATCATCGGAGAATGTATCTATAAATTTCTGGAATTCCTGAACAGCTAATTCAAACTTTCCATCCTCGTATAAGCTCTGGGCAAATTCAAACTGTTTCTCAGCCGGAGTCCGTGATAGAGCAAATTGGGGGATAAAAAAGGCAAGTAAAATTCCCATTACCAGAACTATCTTTGCTATTTTCTTCATTTTGTTTTGCTCCTTGATAGTATTTTAGTTTATTTTACCAATAAAACTTTTTATTGTCAATCTTCGCAAGATTTGGGTACAACAATACTACACGCCGAACTTACAAAAGTTTCCTCAAAGGATAGATAGTATCTGTCCTATTTTGGAGACAAACTTAAATTGATTCGATGGATTTATTGACATATGGATATTTCCTCTTATAATACTGGTAAGGCTTCTAAGGAAAGGAGACCGCAGCTTTCAGTCTTCGATTTTAAGAGGTATCCGAGAATCTTACAGGAAATGAAAAATGAAATGGAAACCTCTGGGATTTTCTCAACTTTCAGTAGGAGGTAGTCCCGTTCCTATTAAAACTCTTTATCTTAAAAACAAGTGGGACGAAAAGAAACGATATCGTGTTCGCACAGCTCAGGATACCTCACATGTAAAATCTTTCTCAACTCCAGCCCAGGCTCAATTGGCTAAGGATGAGAGAAACAGGATTGGTGCCCTGGCCAGAGGAGCCCACGGTGAATGGATAAAAATAGGGAAGCTGAATCAGATACAGCCTTATATTTTTGTTTCCTTAGATGCGTTAAGTAAAAATGTTTGTCATAAATTACTTATCCCTCTTGAATATGAACTTATTGAGGAGGAAGGTGTTCTTCTGGCTATTGAGAAGGAGGATAAGCCTTATTATATTGTGAGCAGGAGATCCAAAAGATTTCATCATCCCGGTTGCCCCAGGGCAAAGAGAATAAGTGATAAAAATAAGATTACCTTTGCAACAAGAAAAAAAGCTCTGGAAGCTGGATATAGTCCAGATACTTTGTGCAAACCTTAAATTTAAAATATAAGGAGAAAATGATGTTTACCCTTACCCATCCTCCAAAAATCATATTTGGGTGCGGCACTCTCACTCAACTGAAAGAAGAGGTTATTCGCTTTGGAGAAAATGTTCTTTTGGTAACAGGTCGCTCAGCAATGAGAAAAACTGGAATTTTAACTAAGGTAGTTGATGACCTTCACTCACAAGGGATAAAAGTAGATATCTTCGATAAAGTAGAACATGATCCCTCCTTAACTACAGTAAACGAAGGGATTAATCTTGCCCGAAAACAAAATTCTTCTGTAATTATAGGATTGGGAGGGGGAAGTTCATTAGATACTGCGAAGACTATTGCCTGTTTAGCACCTCAGGAAGGAACAGTCTGGGAATACTATACGGGAAAAACAATAAAAACATTCGGTTTACCTTTTTTAGCTATCCCCACAACTGCAGGAACAGGAGCTGAGATAACCAGAAACGCTGTGCTCACTGATAGGGAAAAGAAGACAAAAAAGAGTATCCGCAGTTTCTATATGATACCAAAAGTAGCTATGGTAGACCCAGAGCTTACCTTTTTTTGTCCTCCATCTGTGACTGCTCATTCAGGTATGGATGCCTTGACTCAAGCTATGGAATCCTTTATTACTAAAGATTGTAACCCTGTCACTGATACACTTGCCTTGAGAGCAATAGACCTTTTATTCCATAATCTTCCTCAAGTTGTAGAAAATGGGGCAGACATTCAGGCTCGAGAAAAGGTAGTTCTGGGAAGCCTTCTTTCAGCAATGGCTTTCTCTAATTCAGGATTGGGAGCAGTGCATGGTTTATCACATCCCTTGGGAGCTCATTTTGGTATACCTCATGGACTTGCCTGCGCTGTTTTACTTCCCCTTATAATGGAACTTAATCTAAAAACCAGAAAAGACAAATTTCAGGAAATGGCTAAAAAGATGGAGGTGAGCAGAGCAGAGGATGTTCCTGAGGTGATAAGAGAGCTTTTAAAAAAAGTTGGCATTTCTTTATCTCTTCGAGAATGGAAAATAAAGGAAAAAGATATTCCTCTCTTAGTATCACAATCTAAGAGTGGCAGCATGAGGAAAAATCCCCGTGATGTAACCGATGCTGAATTATCAAGGGTTCTGGAAAGTATACTTTAGTTTACTTGGGTCAATCGGCGAATTGGTGTGCCGATTAGTGAGTTGGAATCTTAGAAGCAAGCTCGAAGTTTACTTCTTACCTACAATTTTTAACTATTTCCATCCTTTAATTCTTGCCCGCAGTAAGGGCAGAAATGAGGCTTCCCCTGGTAGAGCTTCCCACAGTAAGGACATACTTTAGTGATTTTTTCTTCCTTATCTGCGTGAGGGCTCTTGGGAGTTTTAGATCGAAGGATAAAGTAAAGAGGTAAAAAGACAATAAGTAAAAGCCATACTCCTAAAAACCATCCTATTATAGCACTTTTACTATAGCCTCTTTTGGCGGCATCAGAGGATACCCACCAGGCAACCAGGAGAGGAATGATCGCACTAATAATCAATATTACCATTTTTATAATCTCCTTGCCTTTTATTTTCCTTTGCTCTGCGAGATAGTAGTAAATATCTAACGGGGTTACTGAATCTTTCCTTCTATCTGGGCTATTCTCTCCTCCATCTGTATAATCCTCTGGCGAATTTCCTCTATTGCCTTTTTCAACTCTGCTATCTGTGTTTTTATCTCTGAGCTTAGTGATTGAGTGGGCTCAACAGTGGAAACAGAGAGAGGTTCTTCTGGAGAGGATGTTATCTCTTTTAAAGGAAAAAGAGGCTCTGTCATCAAAAGTTTCGGTCCTTTTTCCTGAGCTATTCTTTCAATCAATAATGTTATCTGTGGTTGAGGATTTATCAGCCAAGCTCCCTCCAAATAAATCAGCGCTTGCTGGTACAGCTTGTCGTTCATATAATCAAATCCACTTTTTAAGAAAAAATCAAAGAGAGGAGCTTCACCCCATTCTGGAGAAGCAAAACTTTTGTAATCTTTTATCATCTCGGTTAGTAACTTTATGGCCTTTTCTCGTTGAGTCAATCTATTGTAAACTATAGCCAACAGAGTCTTTCCCTTCACAGCATCTCTTTTGTTGCTCGTAGCCTCTTCATTTTCTTCCAAGCTGATATAATGATTAAACCAGCTTGAAGCACTTTCATATAGACCTTTTGCGTGAGATTTTTCTCCCTCCTGCTCGTAGTTTTTACCTAGAATATAGGCAATTTCACCTAAATGAAGGTATGGAAGAGAAAAGTTGGGCCATTTATCAATAACCACCATATAATTTCTAATAGCCTGACTATAGTACTGTGACTCAGCATTAGCAGCAAAATAATAAGTTCTTGCCAGTTGTACCTGAGCCAAAAAGTTATCTCTATCTTCCTCTAAAACAGACTGGTAAAGATTTATAGCTAACTTATAATTTTCCTCTTCAACTGCCTTGCGAGCTTGCTGTAGATAAGTCTCTAAAGACTCCTGAGCAAGAATGTGGGTAGAAAAAGTTAGTACTATCAGTACCGTTGAGAAAAAAATTATCCCTGCAGATGGCTGAAACATTCTCTTGGTTAAACTTTTCAATTTCATTTATTTTATCCATTTATGAGGCGAATTTAATGCGCCGATAAATCGGCAGGGTACAGTGAGTAGTTGCCCAATTTATTGGGCGAATTTAAAAGCCTGTTCTAATTCTATCCGAGATTGCTTTGACTTCCACAGACAAGATGTCTGTGCCACCACATGTCACTTTGCTTCGCAATAACAAATGAGCAATCCTTCTATTTTTAGGAAAAACTTACCTATTACAAATCTATGGTGCCGGAGGAGGGAGTCGAACCCTCACGAGGGGAAAACCTCACTGGATTTTGAATCCAGCGCGTCTACCAGTTCCGCCACTCCGGCGTATCCTTCCTCTATCTCATTATAGCTAAATTTTGGTAAATACGCAAGTGTTACTTGAAATTTGGTTACAATGCCGTTTGACAAAATACAAAAGGTAGTTACAATAAAAATTAGATCGTTTGCAATGGCTACAAGCTTAGAAAAAGGTTTTTCCCCATAGAAATATTAGTAAGGAGGGTTAGATAAAAAATGACGGAAAAAAGAGATGAGGTCGGTCTATATAAAAAGCCCATAAAATACTCAATGGATCTTGTTGAAATAGGACTCGAGACCGCCAAGTATAAAATCTTGGGCACTGCCTTTCTGTATAAGGATAAGCGCTTTTCGGATTCACTTAATAATGGGAGGAGCTTTATCATTTTGAGAGATGCGAAAGTTTTTTCACTCGGCAGCAAAATGCTTCTATATGAAAAAGACTACTTGATGGTAAACAAGGACTCCATTCTCTTGAGTTGGGAGGAGAAATAACTATTCCATCTAAAGAAAGCACTGAAGTTTGTACCGAGGAAGGATTGAGGGAAGAAGGTGAATGGTACGATGGAAAAGGGCATTTCTGGCTATTCTATATTTTTATCTTACGCTTTATTATCTCCTACCTTCTCTCTCCGTGACAATGAAACATTGGTTATATGACTGTACTCTGGTAGTACCCCCTGAGTTTTAGTAAGCTACTTATTGGCAGTGCGCTGGAAGTAGTATAAAATAAGAGCTTTGGTTAACAGGCGCGGCCACTGAGGTTTTGGATAGAAGACGGTAAACCGTATCTGTTATGAGGCGATTCGTCACTCTTAATTTACTTAAAATTAAATTTTTTCTTGGTAAAAAGTTTCACGCAAACATCTACCGCCTTAGACGCATAAATGACACCCGCATTTTGTGAGACTTCCTTTAATGCTTCATCTATACCGAAAGCCGGTCGGTACGGTCGGTGATGGGACATGGCATCGACAACATCAGACACAGCAAGAATTTGTGCTTCCAGGAGAATGTCTTTACTTGAAAGACCTTGCGGATATCCAGAACCATCCATCCTTTCATGGTGTTGAAAAACGATTTGGGCAATTGGCCATGGAAATTCTATTTCTTTTAGTATTTGGTAACCGACCTGAGGGTGAGTTCTAATTATACTGAATTCGTTTTCGCCTAATATAGAGGGCTTACTGAGAATTTCTGCTGGTACAGATATTTTGCCCATATCATGGATAAGTCCGGCCATATAGGTTCCATTAATTTGATCCTCTGGCAAGCCCATCTCCTTGGCTATGGTTCGGGCAAGATCGGCCACGTGCCGTTGATGACCAGCAGTATAAGGGTCTCTCACTTCAATTGTCAATGCCACCACATGCACAATTTCCCCCATGGCCTTTCGCAATTTTCCCACACTATGTTTAAGTTCTTTCTCTGTATCCTTACGCTTGGCGATTTGAGTCTGCAATGTTTCGTTGATTTTTGCTAGCTCTGCGGTCCGTTCTTGAACCCGTAGCTCTAATTCGTCGTGTGATTTGCGCAGCGCTCCCAGCATCCCGTCAATCACATCCTTCAAGTTCGACAATTCATCCTTTCCTGCTATGGGTAGGGACACTGCGAGATCACCGCCTACGTCAAGACTTCTGGCAGTTTTGCTGAGACGAGACAACCGGGATAAGACGTGTTTCTCTACAAACAACATAATCATCAAGCCAGATATTATACTAATCGTCAGCAGTACAAGGATTAGCTCCTTCAGTTCGATAAACCTCTCCATTAAGAGAATTCCCGAGGTAACGTATAGAATCACGATAAGGCCGACTAACGTAAGCCCAATGACAATCAGTATTTTTTTACGTAGTGTCATATGTGTACCTCTAATGCACGCTCTTATTTCGTTTTATTTTTATCTTTTATCATACACGTCAACTAGCGATGTTCACATTACGCGTGTTTTCTTCTGCTCAAACTCTTCATCTCAAGCAAAATGCGATGTCCCATTTTCTTTATCGTTTTAGCAGCTTTCTTCTCAGGAAAGTCGTTTATGGGAAGATTGTTTGGAAAAGAGGTAGAGATGATTTCACTTCGCTTCCCCTTAACAGCTACCATCGTCAATCTATCCCTTGGTTTGTTAGGTTCTGGAGGACTGTTGCATTCATAAATGGAAGTGAACCCAAGAGTTGCAAATAATCGATATAGAGATGGCTTCGTGAGCCAGAAACTAGTGGAATTATCAAGTGAAGCCCAGAGTTTTTTCGTTTTTTTCTCAGGACTATGCCATGGGAGATGTTCTATAAAATTTCTTCCCCAGTATTCCACGCCTTTGTCTATGACACGGATCTTGCTTCTCAAACTCAGTAAAGTATCAATAATAATAAATTCCTTACATGCCCCTCCGAGATTACGAGCAAAATCAAACACATCGGGAACAGGAAGGTGATACAAAATACCGAGACATAACACGACGTCGAAAAACCCATATTTTTCTGAACTGAAATTACGGACGTCCTCTTGTACCAACTCTAAATTTTTAAGCGAAAGAACCTCCTTGGCCAAACGAGCTTTTTCAATATTAGCAAGGCGACCTTCAATCGCTACAACATTTGCACCTCTCAGGGCTAGTTCAACTGCATACAAACCTTCAAGGCATCCTAAATCCAGTATTCTGAGTTTATCTAATGGTTTTTGTGAAATATCTTCTATTATTTGCACAGTCCTTCGGAGCTTGATATCGTCCTCTACGGCATGCTTTCCGATGGTATAAATGTTATGCCCCAGGTAGATATTATGGGCTGTCCACGGACCAAAAGTTTTAATAATCTTATTCTTCTTTTCAAGGATAGTACTGGTGTTTGACGTTTTCATCCGCAAATACCCTTTATTCTCGTCCGGGGTCATCTACTCCAGAATTTAAGCTTTGGCTCATTTTAGGGAATTAAAAGATTGCATTAACATTTCATAATAGCACCTTTGTTTCTAAAAGTCAATTACCGATTTTTTTTGTGTCAATTAAAATTTAAAAGTGCACTGATTTTATGGTGATTTAAAGTTTACAATTTAATTAACAGATTCAACATGAGAGCTCTGAAAAAAGTCTGAGGCTGCTCTTTGCTCGGTGCTTTCCAACGTTGCGGCTAAGTTCTACTCTTATCTTTATGCCGTAGCTCTTATAGGCGATGTATCAGGTTACAGGATAACTAAGAGTTTGAACGCATAGACCCGCCTTGATCGCCGCTGCCTTATGGAAACACCTCGCCGAGCAGCAAAAAGAAAAAGGATTTTTCAGAGCTCTCGAATAAAAATATTGACACCCAAAGAAAGAGTTATAAAAGCACTTGAACATAGAGAAGGGGATAGGGTTCCTATTGGAGAGATGTATATGAGCTCTGCTCCCATAGAAAAAATTCTGGGCAGGGAGACTTTCTTGGGGTGCGTAGAAGATATCTGGCGTGTTTCTAAGGCAAGGTGGGATGGCAGAGAAGAGGAAATATTAAAAAGCCAAAAGAAAGATCTGGTAGCTTTGGTGAATCAACTTGAATGGGATTTTGTTTCTATAGAGTCATGTTGCATTGCAACAGATTTTATGCCCCGGATGAAGGTTATCGAAGAAAAGGACGATAAAATCAAATGTCAGGATCCCATGGGAAATATCTGGCTTATTCAGCCCCTTACCGGACACCAGGTCATAATTAAATATGCCCAAAAAAGTGATATGCCGTGGAGATTGGGTGGATTAAATGCAGCAGAGTTAGAGTTTACTAAACATATAATAGATAAGTTGGGAAATACTCACTTTATAGTCGTTCATGCTGATGGCACTTTTCCCCAACTAGGAGGAATGGAGAATTTTCTTATGAAAATGATTACCGAGCCATCATTTGTTAAAAAGGCTATACAGGTAAGTACTGAGATGGCTATTGAACGAGGAAAGAAACTTATTCAATTAGGAGCCGATGCAGTGTTGATGGGAACTGATTGGTGCTACAAGGGTGGTCCTATTATGGGACCAAAACTTTTTCAAGAATATCTTTTTCCCTCTTTAAAACAACATTGCAAAGAATTCCATAAAGCAGGAGCCTATGTAATAAAACATACCGATGGTAACACCTGGCCCATTTTAGACATGGAAATAGAAGCAGGAGTAGATGGTATTCATGGCATAGAGCCAACAGCAGGGATGGATATAAAGAAGCTAAAACAAAAGTATGGCCAGCAGTTATGCTTTTTTGGAAATATAGAGTGTGGCGAAACTTTAACCAATGCTCCAATCGAACAGGTAATCAGTGAGGTACGGTATGTATTGAAGTGGGGTGCTCCCGGAGGTGGACTGGTTGTCACTTCCAGTAACTCTCTCCACAGAGGGGTGAAATACGATAACTATATGGCAATGCTAAGAACAGTAAAGACAGAGGGTATTTATCCCCTTAAAATCTAATCTCTGTGGTTAAGTTTTGACCTTACTCAAAGTTTACAAAAAAAGGGGGTGAGAAATGAAATAAAATTATGGTATATAGGATGAGGTAAAAGAAAGCTTCTAAAGAAAAGTGGTAAAAATGGTTAAATATTTTTTAGAGGCTTTCAGGGAAAGATAAACAATCTTGTCAAAAGAAGGGTAATACCAAAAGTCTTATGAAAGAAAATATGAAGCCACGGAGTGTCCAGAGGAGAGACAGTCAGAAGCTTCACAGTTTATTGATATTTAATGATTTTTCTGTGTTCTCTGTGGTTAGGTTTTGACTTTACTCTAAAAAAGATATAAGGAGATTTAAATGAAAAAGAAACTTGTTTATTTTTTGATTGCCTGCATGATAGGCACTTTAGTGCTTACGGCGGGTGTCAGTCAAGTTTTGGGAGCAAAACGAACAGAGGTAGAATTTGTTACCTGGGGACCATCTCCTTTGGTGGACGAATATTTTGAAGGAAGAGTTGTAGCTTTTGAAAAGCTGCATCCCGAAATAAAGGCAAACTACCACTCATTTGGTGATTATCAAAATAAGCTGATTATCCTCTATGCGGCTGGAGAAACACCGGATGTAATAAGCACCCATACATTGATTCACGATGCGTTTATGTATAGAAATATGTTCTTAGCCTTAGACTCATATATTGATGGGCCAAATGGTTTACCCCGGGATGATTTTCCTACTTCTGGTTGGAATGCACTAAGTATGAAAGGTGTAACCTATGGTATTCCTCAAACCACAGGTGGACTAGGCTTAATGTACAACAGGGATCTTTTTGACAAAGCAGGAATGGCTTATCCAAATGAGAGCTGGACCTGGGATGATTTAAAGGAAGCGGCTGAAAAATTAACCATTAAAAAAGGAAACCGCGTTGTTCAGTATGGCTTTACTCAGGATTGGATAAGCTGGTGTCTAATCGATGCTATTTACAAGGCAGGAGGGACCATATGGAATAAAGATAAAACTGCTGCTGCTCTGAACAGCGAAGAGGTGAAAAACGTCCTTTCCTTCTGGAAAGAGCTGATAGATAATGACTTTGCAGCAGGCCCGAAGATAGTGGGAACAGCAGCAACAGAGGCAATGAAGCTTTTTGCTATGGGAAGAGCAGCTATGATGATTGGTGGAACCTGGCAGGTGATGTCAGCCAAAGCGATGTCTCCTGACTTGAACTATGCGGTAACCTTAGCTCCTCAAGGTAAAACCAAGATCAACGTTGTCTTTGACACCAATTACGCTATAAGCAACCAAACCAAAGTCGGTGATGAAGCCTGGACACTAGCAAAGTTTTTGTTATCTCCTGATGGTCTTTTAGAAACCTGGCGAAGTCTGTACAATTCCCTTCCTGCCCGCTACTCTTGCTTTAAAATGGAAGGTTTTAAGGAACCAAAAGGCATCCCCGGTTATATTCCCCCGGTTACGGAAAAAGAATTTGAAGAGATATTGAGCTGGGAAATCAAGGCATTTCAAAAGGATACAACCTCTACCGAATATTCCTCTGCTTTCGCCATAAACTTCATGGTTTACTCTAGCAAAATGCTACAAGAGATATTCATAAAAGGAACACCTGTAGAACAGGCTCTTGATAGCTGTGTAGCTGAAATCAACAAGGCAATTGAAAGAGGACTTTAATAGATGAGTCAATCTTCCCTCTCCTGGTGTTATATCAGGAGAGGGAAGATTCTTGAAAGGAGCGCAGTAAAAGTGAAACAAGCTAATAGTTCAAACCTGTTTAAGCAATTTAAGGATAAGAAAGTGCAGGCAGCATATTTATTTATCGCTGTGCCCACTATTTTAATTATGGTCTTCGTATTCCTGCCCAATATAATGGGGGTAATTCTGGCGTTTTTTAAATACGATGTTGCTTCTGCTCCCCGCTTTCTGGGTCTGGGCAACTTTATTGAGTTGGCCAGGGATGCCTTAGTCTGGCACTCATTCAGAGTAACTCTCTATTATATAATGGGAACTCTGCCTGTTGCTATAGTTTTGGGACTTTTTATCGCTCTGGCTTTAAATGCAAAATGGTTCATTGGAAAGAAAATAGTGCGAACAATGTACTTTTTCCCGGTTATACTGGGAATGGTGGTAGTAGGTTTTTTATGGCAATGGCTGTTGAATCCAATGTTTGGTTTCGTAAATTACATCTTAGGGGAAATGGGCTTTGCTTCCATTAATTTTTTTAATAATGTTAAATTAGCCCTGCCTACAGTTGCTCTTATTGGAGTATGGAAAAATCTGGGATTTTTCATTGTAGTTTACTTAGCTGGATTGCAGGGGATTGAGGAAACTTTCTATGAAGCTGCCAGAATTGATGGTGCCAGTAAATGGCAGCAGATACGTTATATCACCTGGCCTCTTCTTGCCCCTACCACTTTTTTCCTTACCGTAATGGGTGTTATTGGAGGTTTTCAAATTTTCCAATTAGTGTATGCCATAACACAAGGAGGACCAGCTGATGCTACCAGAGTTATCATATACGATATTTATCAAAATGCTTTTCAATTCTTCAGGTTTGGGTATGGTTCAGCAGAAGCAATGATTCTTTTCTTATTTATTATGACTATTACCTTATTCCAGTGGCGTTTTTATCAGAAAAGAATTTAATTTGAAAATAAATTTTAGGAGTTATCTGTGCTGAAAAAAGAAGAGAGAATTGAACATACAAATCTTTTATTCAAGCTAATTATTCTTGTTATCATCTGGCTTGCTGGTGTTGGTATGCTTTTTCCTGTTATATGGGCATTAACTACTTCTCTGAAGGAAAGAGCCCAGGTCTGGCAATATCCACCTTCCTGGATACCCTGGCCCATTACCTTGAGCAATTATCCTAAGGTCTGGGATTTAATTAATCTTGGCAGAGCCTTCATAAATAGTGGTATTGTCACATCTGCAGTTACTCTGGGTGGGTTGTTTTTCAGTGCCTTAGCTGGCTTTGCCTTTGCTCATTATCGCTTTCCCGGGCGAAATATCATCTTTTTTGCTATTCTATCCACTATAATGGTACCGGTGCAGATAAGATTAATCCCTACCTTTCTTATTATAAAGTGGATTGGCTGGGTAGATACCTATCAAGCCTTAATTCTTCCCCTGTTAGGTAATGCGTTTGGAATATTCTTAATGCGACAGTTTCTGCAGGCGATTCCCGGAGATTTATTTGATTCTGCTCGAATTGATGGGTCCTCAGAATTTAGGATTTTTCTACAGATAGTTATGCCTCTTTGTAAACCTGCCTTAGCTACCTTGGGAATCTTCATCTTTATGGGAAGCTGGAATAATTTTATATGGCCATTAATTGTAGTAAAAAGCGAAGAAATGGAAACAGTTCCCTTGGTGATAGCTGGTTTAGGTTCAGCAGCAACAGCAATACATGGTTGGCCCGTCTTAATAGCCGGGGTTATGCTGGTAGTCATACCAGTATTGTTAGTGTTCATCGCCTTTCAAAATTATTTCGTAAGAGGAATTACTCTTTCTGGTTTAAAGGGATAAAAAGGGTAGCAGTTTAGCCGCTGATTTACGCATTAGTAGCTAATAATAGCTAAAAAAAATGTTACTATTCAGCCACCAAGACACAAAGACACCAAGTAAACTCGGTCTTAAAATTTTTAGCGTCCTCTGTGTCTTCAGTGGTTAATTTTTTAGCAATGGATTCTTCTCTTCCCGATAGAGGTTTAAAATTCATATCACTTCTTTGTGCCCTGGTGACTTAGTGGCTAAACTATTACAAAATAACATTGGAGAAAAGAATGATAAATAGTAAAGAAAAAGGATTCATTGCCTTAGATGGCACTGCTCCCTTTTCCATTAGAAGGGCTTGCGAGCTTCTCTCAGAATGGACAAAGCTACCTATTGAGGAGGAAGGAGAAGCTGATAATGTGATCCGGATTGCCTATTCCTACCAGGAAAAGACAGACAGGGAACTATTGGATTTAGATGAGGAAGGATACCTCATTAAAACATATAAAAAGAATAGTTCATCTAATATAGCCATTATAGCCAATACTGTACCAGGAGCTACCAATGGTATCTATGGATTGTGGAGGATGCTAAAAACTAACCAGTCCCATAATCCCTTTACCCAGGAATGGAATATTAAAGAAAAACCCTATTTTAAAACAAGAGGGATAATGACTATGCTTATGCCCTGGGGGTTTGAAGAACTCTCAACTGATTCCTGGACTTTTGAGGAATGGAAGAGTTATTTAGAAAGAATAAGATCCTTGGGGGCAAACTCGGTGATGATTTTCCTTTTAGCACTTTATCATCCTGATTTTCCAGAATTAGAAAAAAATGCCTGGCGTTACCGGGTAATCCGAGAGGCAATAATTTATGGAAAGCGCCTGGGGCTTAAGATATATGTAATGTGGGTTTATAGTATGCTCCCATCTCCCCTTTGGTGGAAATATCCCTCCTTGAGGGCAAAAGTAAGGACGGGATACCATGGAATTACCTTTTGCTGGCAGCATCGGGAAGAACATAATATTTTAAAGATTCATCGCTATATTGTAGATTATTTTAAGGAAGCTGATGGATTTTGTCTTTTTGCTTTTGAACTGGGAGATTGTATATGTGAGAGATGTAGCCATAACCTGGATCAGGTTGTCGTAGAGGCGATGGATAATTTGAAGAAATGGGTAAAAGAGGTAAAAGCAGGGAAAAACCTTATGTTTTCCACCTGGTTTGCTGGATTGTTTGAAGACCTCACTCCAAATTTACGGGAAAAATTATCTACTCGTCTGCCTGAAGATATAACAATTGTTGATTTTAATCGCCTCTCGCTATACAAAGCTCAAAAGGAAGGACATAAAGTAATTGATTGGGTATTTTTAACCGATCCCGAAGGAGGAAGGGAAAACCGGTCTATTTTCCCAAGACCTCGCTTAAATGTGACCAGGAAAAGAATTCTGGGTTTTAAAGAGGATGGGAAATTAAAAAAGGCAGAAGGATTGTTTATCTATCGACTCACCCCTCCTACCAGATTTTTAAGTGATTATGCAGCCTTAAGATTAGCCTGGAATCCACAGTTAACAGTGGAGGAGATCGTTGATGAGGTATCAGGGTTCTTAACCTCAGATAAGGAAAATAAGAAGAGTGTATCAAGGGCTATTCTTTCCTTAGAGAAATGGTGGCAAGGCTTAGACGAGGAAGCACTTCAGGAGTCGATTGACCTTTTCGCCAAAGTGAAAGAAAAGGAGAAATCAGATACCTTAGAAAATATCTGGGGACCAGTATCACTCCTACCCTTTATTTATGAGCTCAGCAAAGAAGGGGTAAGTGAGGAAAGAGAAGAGGAACTATTTAAAAAGATTTATCAGCGAATGAGAAAGATAAGGATCCTGCGCTGTTATACTACCGATCAAGCTTGGATAACAAGAGCTCAGGCTATTCTTAAAGCCAGACTTGAGTGGTGGACCTCTAAAGAAGAGGGTTTATTTGGGAAAGCTTTATTTGGAGGGCAAGATGTTTTAGGCATAGAAAAAGGTGAATTTCCTTTTTTTGAAAACTGGCAAAACTTAATTGAAGAGTAAAAGAAAAAATAGAAATTATTAACTATAACTACAGGAGGAAAGTAAAAATGGTAACCGTATATCCAATAGGGACGACCATCTATAATCCTGAGAAGTGTTACAATGGTTATACGATAATGTGCTTTCCCGCTGGTCATAAAGCAGTTAAGCTGATTGATATGAACGGCAATGTTGTCAATGAATGGAATGTCTTAGCCATACGGGCCAGACTTTTGGAAAATGGCAATCTGCTCACGGTAACAAGAAGAAAAATGAAAAAAAATCTTATTCAGGAATATGATTGGGATCATCGCCTTGTTTGGGAATATGCTCCTCCAGGAAGCCCTCATCATGACGTTCAAAGATTGGAAAATGGCAACACTTTATTGCTCTATACCAAAGTGGTCCCCGAGGAATACAGAGAAAAAATTGAAAATCCTGAGCGCAGAAGAGATATCTGTGTCCATTCAGACGTTGTGCTTGAAATAACACCAAAAAAAGAGATAGCCTGGGAATGGTATACCTACAAGCATTTAGACATAAACTTATATCATCAGATATGTAGTTTGGCCGACTGGACACACATAAACACTGTTCAGGCACTTCCAGAAAACAAGTGGTATAACGCAGGAGATGCGAGGTTCAAACCGGGTAATATTTTGTTAAGCCCGAGAAATCTCAGCCGCATCTTTATAGTGGATAAGGATACCAAAGAGATAGTCTGGACCTACACTGGCGATTACGATGGTGGGCTTGCCGGACAGCACGAACCACATATGATCGAGAAGGGCCTGCCCGGTGAGGGCAACATATTGATCTTTGATAATGGTGCACCTCCTCTTAATAATCTTATACACTCCAGCCAATCATACGTAATTGAGATAAATCCACCTACCAAGGTAGTAGTGTGGAAGTATGAGAATGGGGAACAGTTCTTTAGTAGATTCAGGGCTAATGCACAAAGGATTCCCCATGGAAATACATTGATATGTGAATCCAATGGTTTCAGGATCTTTGAGGTCACTTCAGAAGGAGAAACAGTTTGGGAACATGTCGTTCCAGACCAGTTAACAATTGGCCGTGCCTATAGATATTCCTACAATCACTGTCCTCAACTGAAGACTTTAGGTAAACCAAAGGAGAAACCAGTAACTCCACCATCACATGTGAGGACAATGCCGACAAGCTTCAAGGCTTTGATGGAGGATCTTCTATGGGATTTTCAGATTAAGTGACAAAACTAATAACATTAGGGGTTATCTATGCTTAAAAAAGAAGAGGGGATTGAACATACAAATCTTTTATTTCAGATAATTATTCTTGTTATCATCTGGCTTGTTGGCGTTGGTATGATTTTTCCTGTTGTCTGGGCATTAACTACTTCTCTGAAGGAAAGAGCCCAGGTCTGGCAATATCCACCTTCCTGGATACCCTGGCCAGCTACCTTAGGCAATTATCCTAAGGTCTGGGATTTAGTTAATTTTGGCAGAGCTTTTATAAATAGTGGCATTGTCACATCTGTAGTTACCCTGGGTGGATTATTCTTCAGCGCCTTAGCTGGCTTTGCCTTTGCTCATTATCGCTTTCCCGGGCGAAATATCATCTTTTTTGCTATTCTATCCACTATAATGGTACCGGTGCAAATAAGATTAATCCCTACCTTTCTTATTATAAAGTGGATTGGCTGGATAGATACCTATCAAGCCTTAATTCTTCCCCTGTTAGGTAATGCTTTTGGAATATTCTTAATGCGACAGTTCCTGCAGGCTATTCCCAGAGACCTATTTGATTCTGCTCGAATTGATGGGTCCTCAGAATTTAGGATTTTTCTACAGATAGTTATGCCTCTTTGCAAACCTGCCTTAGCTGCTCTGGGAATTTTCATCTTTATGGGGGCCTGGAATGATTTTATGTGGCCATTAATTGTAGTAAAAAGTCAAGAGATGAAAACAGTCCCCTTGATAATAGCCAGTTTAGCTTCCGGAGGAGAAGGAACGGCAATAACTGGCTGGCCTGTCTTAATGGCTGGGGCTATGCTGGTGGTTATACCAGTATTGATAGTGTTCATAGCATTTCAAAATTATTTCGTAAGAGGAATTACCCTTTCTGGTTTAAAGGGATAAAAAGGGTAGCAGTTTAGCCGCTACGTCACCAAGGTACAGAGGAATGGTAGCAGGTAAGTTTCTCTAAAAATGTGAGGTTCCTCGCCTGTCATTGCTGTAGCTTGCCGATTTATCGGCGCATTAAACTCGCCCCATAAATGGGGCAGCTACTTATTAATTGACAGATAAAAGAGGAAAATTTTAAAAAAATAACATCAAAAAAAATAACATCAAAGGAGGTTTTTTGAATGAACATAGTGGTAATCGTCTCAGACACATTTCGCCGTGACAATTTGAGTTGCTATAGTGACAGGAAGGTCTATACACCTCATCTGGACCACTTTGCTGAAAAGTGCGTGGTTTTTGACCAGGCTTACTGCGCATCTTTTCCAACAGTACCTATGCGCGCTGATCTTATGACCGGTAAGTATACCTTTACCCATCTTGGTTGGGCACCTCTGCCGAATAAGGAAGTAATACTTTCCCAGATATTGGCAGGCGCTGGATATACAACTATGGGTATAGTGGATACTCCTTTCTTTATGAAAGGGGGCTACAATTATGATCGGGGCTTTCACGATTTTATTCAGTATCGGGGACACGGCTATTACTGGAAGGGTGGACAGAACTGGAGGCCATCTGAGGATCGCAAAGATGTTACCTATGAGCGCCGCTACGAAGAAGATTACTGTGCACCGAAAACCTGTGCTACAGCTGAGCACTGGATTGAACGGCATTACAAGGAGAATTTTTTTCTCTATATAGATACCTGGGATCCTCATGAAATCTGGACTCCACCTGCACATTACGTGGAACGCTATGAACCTGATTGGGATGGAGTATTTCCCACTCATCCTTCTTATCAATATCTAAAAGACAGCAGCGTAACTACAAAAGAGCTTAATACTGCGTATGCCTGCTATCGTGGTGAGGTAACAATGGTTGACCATGCTGTAGGTCGGCTTATTGACCGAATTGAGTCAATGGGTTTAATGGATAATACCGCGATTATCTTTACAGCTGACCACGGCTATTATTTTGGTGAACATAATATCTATGGCAAAGCAGTGGTAGGAGTGGGGCAAAAAGCGTTGTTTGTAACTTCTCCACTTTATAAAGAGGTTAATAATATCCCCCTATTAATTTATGTGCCTGGCGTTACACCACGTCACACTAATGCGCTGGTATCTGCTCCTGATTTTATGCCCACAATTATTGAATTAGCAAATGCAAAAGTGCCCGATCCTGTGCAGGGCAAATCCTTCTTACCGGTAATTAAAAAAGAAAAAGATACCCATCAGGAATTTGTGGTTTCCACCATGCAACTACAAAATCCTGGTGAAGTTACCCGAGCTGTAGATGGAACTGAACGAGAGGTAGAGATTCATTTACCGGCCACTATTACGACTGATAAATGGTCACTTCTTTATTCATGGAAAGGCTCTCCAGTAGAGCTTTACGATCTAAAATCCGATCCTGCACAAAAGAATAATGTTGCTGAGAACAATAGATCCGTAGTAAAGGAACTGCATCAATGTTACTATGAGTTTTTGAAGAGAATCGGGACTGAAGAGAGATTACTCAAACCCAGAGCCTCTCTGTAAATCATCTATAAGGTTACATCTCATAACAGTCACCAATACTTAGTGGTAGAGTTAGATTTTTCGTTACTATTCAGCCACAAAGACATGAAGACACCAAGATTAATACGTAGAAAAGTTAATGCATTGATGAAATCAACGGAAAAGAACAAGACGAACGAGATAGACGAAATAGACGAGACGGACGAGTTTATATCACTGCTTTGTGCCTTGGTGACTTAGTGGCCTGAACTGTTAAGATTTTTCATAAAAAAGCTAACACAAGATTAGAAAAGGAGGTAAAAAATATGGCCAGTATACCTGATTTTTCTCTAAAAGGTAAGGTGGCTATTGTGACGGGAGGCAGGAGAGGGATAGGCAAGGCTATTGCGTTAACTTTTGCTGAGGCCGGAGCTGATGTTGCTATTGGTGATTGCGTGATTGAGGATGGTGAACTGGACGATGTAGCCAGGGAAATCCAAAGACTTGGCAGGCGTTCCCTGGCAATTCAGATTGACGTTTCGCAAAAAACGGATGTGGATAACCTTGTTCGAGAAGTAATGGATGAGTTTGGCGTTATTGACATTTTAATAAATAATGCTGGTGTTGTTATCCCTGTACAGGTGCTTGAAACCTCAGAGGTGCTTGAAGTTTCAGAAGATATCTGGGACAGGATGATTGGTGTTAATCTTAAAGGTTGCTATCTATGCTCCCAGGCAGTAGGCAAAATAATGGTCAAGCAAAACAAGGGTAATATTATTAGTATGGCATCGGTGGCGGGGCTCAAGATGGCGGTTGATACAGCAAACGTTGTGTATAATATTAGTAAGGCAGGGATAATGATGTTTACCCGAGTGCTGGCGAAAGAATTAAGCAAATACAATATACGGGCCAATGCCATCGCTCCCGGCGGGGTTAAAACAGAGATGATTCGACCTCTATGGAGCGACCCTGAGATCTTTAAGCAGATCAAGGTAAAAATACCGGTAGGTCGATTAGCTCAGCCAAGGGAGATAGCCAACGTGGCTTTGTTTTTAGCTTCTGATGCCTCCAGTTATATCACGGGGCATACTATTGTTGCAGATGGCGGTTTGTTGACTTAGCCTTTGTGGTTGATTTTTGATACTATGAATTATTATTTTGGGAGGTGACAAATGAACAAGTCCATTTTTTTTAATCTTCGCTATCGGACTGATCCGAAACGTATCCAAAGAGTACTCCCTCCTCTACTTGAGCCAGATGATGAGGCTATAGTTCTGGTCGATTACGCTTTGGTTGACTTCGATGAACCATTACGTAGCATCTTTATGCCAGAGGCCTATTATGAATCAGGTTTTCATGTTTCTGCAAAGTACCGTGGTCACAGGGGTATGTTCCAAATAGGTATGCCCTTGAACTGTGACTGGGGACGGGCAATGGGCCGTGAAGCTGTTGGTTATTGTAAGAAGGACGGCAAGATAAATATTGAGGTTAAAGATGATATTATTCATGCCTCTTTATGGCGTCGTGGGTTTCTAATCCATCGCGTAGAGACTGTTGTCACCAACAAACCTGCCCATCCATTGAACTGGTTTCGTGAATTCGGGTACGGTGCTTTCCTCTATCGTTTTCGGCTTAACCCTGATTGGCGGAGAGGACCCCTGGGTGATGGTCCTGTGGAGCTGTGGCGTCTGGGTGGGAACGAATATGGTTATCCTACTGAGATGGAAGAGGGTGAGTACCTGCCGCTTGCCTGTGATATTGCGCGTACTAAATTTGAATTCGTTGACCCCTCCCCTCTCGATCCCTTCTGTGAATTTCCATTACTGGAAATACTTGGTGTTACATACCATGCTGTGTTCTGGGCTGATAGTTTTCAGTCCCCACAGCGACCACCTCGCCCTGGCAGTGCACCGACAACGATAGCCGGACCAACCTCTGTCTTCTTAGAAACAGTAGATAAAGCTGCGTTTGAACCATGGGCCCTCATTGGACATGATCGCCCTGTAAGTGATGGAAAACCATGGTGTCCTGCTATCTGGCCAGATTCAGCAACAGCTCTCAAACTCACACCTGAAGAGCTCGAAGCACATCACTCACGAGAGAGTATCAGTCTTGCTCCAATCGACCTCGTTGATATCGAGCTAAAGATAGACCCCAAGACCCACGCAAAAACTCTACCACCGGGTTGCAATCCGAGTAATAAACCCCTGGTGCGCATTCTGGCCATCCGGGCCAAGGCCAGCAATATCTCCCCGGTACCTTTCAGTGAGCTGTGGCTCCTCAGTCGCTGTGAAATCAACGGCAAGTTAGCTTACTACGCACTCTCACACATCGTCGGCTCAGGAGGTGATGTTACCTTTGGACGTGAGACCTTTGGCTATCCTTCAAAGATTGGTGAAGTTGAGTTAACGCTTCACGAGAAAGACTTTACTGTTCTGGGAAGGCGTCTCGGTCGTGATTTCTTTCGCTGCCATGCAAACCTATCACAACCTGTGGTAGGTTCAGGTGAAGAGAAATTTGTCCTGTTGGGGATTCAAGTGCAACCCATGAAACTGGAGACTCAAGTGAATCCCATCAAAGATCCTCAAGCACCACATGCTAATCTGATAGGTCAGCCATGGACCATCCATCGTGAACACTCAAGTGATGCTACCACAGAGTCAGCCACGATTGAGTTCCCAGACTCTCCTGGTCCTGGAATCATCGGTCGGCCTGATCCCTGGTTTGAGCTGCATCCGTATCGGGTAACCAGGGCAACACTCAGTCAAGGCGTTATGAGTCGTGGACCAGGTCAAATCCTGAAGGACCTACCAAACTTTATGCCCTACTTTGCAGAACGCTACGACGGTATCTGCGGGGATAATGTGCAACAGGTAATACAGATGATGCAACAAGGTTCGAAGGCAACGTTCCTGGTAAACAGGAGCACCCTCTCTGAATAGTAAAGAGACGAAAAGACCCTTTGTATCCTGGAAAGAGCTAATAAAGAATGAATTTTTAACAGAACTAAATATATTATACGGGGAGAAACGTATGAACGTAATTATTATCTTTGTGGATAGTCTCAGGCAAGATCATGTAAGTGTCTACAATGCGAACAAGTCACCTTTTGAGGATATCTCACCCTGCAAGACACCGAATATTGATGAGTTCGCAAAAGAGTGTGTAATCTTTGATAATGCCTATCCCAGCGGACTTCCAACTATGCCTGTTCGTCTTGAAGTAATGACCGGTCAAAACACATTGCCCTGTCGGGGCTGGGAACCATTGAAACCAAATGATGTCACCATCCAACAGATCCTTAATAATTTGGGCTATGTCTCTGGTCTTATCGCTGATACCTATCATTTTCGTGCTCCCGGCATGAACTACCATGCTGGCTTTAATTGCTATCAATGGATCCGTGGTCAGGAATACGATCCCTGGATCAGTTCCCCTCCCAAACGAGATATCAATGATTATGTGAATGAGCACTACCCGAAAATCTGGCGTAATCGCATTAAACAATTTCTGGCCAATACTGATGATTTTCATTCAGAATCAGATTGGTATCCAGCTAAAGTTGTAGAAAAGGCCTGCCAATGGTTAAAAGCCAATCGCTGTTATAAAAAAACTCTTCTGTGGATTGATAGCTTTGATCCTCACGAGCCCTGGGATCCACCTAAAAAATGGGATACCTATACAGATCCAGACTACAAGGGTAAACGACTTATTATGCCCATGGGTGGATTAGCTTCAAAATGGGCTACCCCTGAGGAGACAAAATATATCCGTGGTCTCTATGCAGGGGAGGTTAGCTTCGTGGACCATTGTCTGGGTAGGCTTTTTAGTTGTCTTGAAGAACAAGGATATATGGATAATTCATTCATTTTCCTCCTGGCTGATCATGGGCACCCTTTAGCTGATCACGGTAAATTTTTAAAAGGGTCTGACCGTATGTATAGTGAACTTTTAAAAGTACCTTTTTTAGTGCACCTTCCTGGTGGAGAAAATAAAGGTATGAGAACAGATGCTCTGGTTCATTTTTATGATATTTTGCCCACTATCTTGGAATCACTGGGTTTAAAAAGTGTTACCGAGAATATGCATGGCAAAAGTTTTTTTCCCGTTCTCAAAAATAAAATCAACGAACATCGCTCAGCCATTATTGCTGGTTACCATGAAGGCTTTGAACGGTGCATTCGGGATAAAAATTGGAGTTATGTTATTAGACCAAAGGGTGAGTTGGATGAGCTTTATAATATAGAGAATGACTGGCGAGAGACAAAAAATGTGATTGAGAAATACCAGCAAGAAGCTCTACGTCTTGCTGAAATGTTCAACAACTATTTCTACCAACCTCTCAAAGAAGTTGGTAGAGGTTTGCAAGGGGAATATGAGATGGCATCAGGAGAAATAGATGGACTGCTGGCAGCCATTGGAGCCTCTACTAAAATAATTGACTGAGAATGTAAAATTATTGAGCGTGTTCTTTGAATAACTTTACAATAATTGTAACTATTCAGCCGCAGATAGGCGCTGATATTTTTTCTTTTATTAATAGAGGCGAGGGGCAAAAGGTGTAAGGCTAAAAGGTTATCAAGTTCATTATAAATTGTATAGAAAATTCTAAAATAATATCTGTGATTTAATGTTTAAAGCTATTTGCGTTCATCTGTGTGAATCCGTGGCTAAATTGTGACCAAAAATATACAGGGAGATTAGAAATATGAAACCTAACATTTTGTTTATCATCTGTCATGACTTAGGACAAAATTTAGGATGCTATGGAGATTCTTCTGTAAAGACACCCAATCTGGATCTTTTAGCTGAAGAGGGAGTGCGTTTTGAGAATTATTTTGCTACAGCCCCTCAGTGCAGTCCCAGCAGGGCCAGTATTAGCACAGGCAAATATCCTCATAGTCATGGAGTGATGGGATTAGTGAACTCATGGCCCCCTCTTATGGATTGGGATCTTCCTTCACCAGAGAAAACTATAGCTCAAAGGCTTAAAGAGGCAGGCTATTCTACTTATCTATTTGGACTTCAACACGAGAGAAAAAAACCTTCTACTCTGGGATTTGACGAGGTAATAGAACCCAAGGGAAACAATTTCGAAAAATATCACTGTGATAAAGTAGCTCCTCTGGTTATCGATTTTTTGAAAAACTCACCAGGGGAACCATTTTTTGCTAATGTAGGATTTTTCGAGGTCCATCGCCCCTATCCCAGGAAACTCTATCAACCAGATGATCCAAAAGAGGTTCTTGTTCCTGCTTATCTTCCTGACATTCCACAGATACGGCAGGATATAGCCGATTTTCATGGTGCTATTCACAAAGCAGATGAGGCAGTGGGCTCTATATTAAGTGCCCTGAAAAAGGCAAATCTTGAAAAAAATACATTAGTTATATTTACCACAGATCATGGAAGTGAATTTCCCAGAGCTAAGTGCACTCTCTATGATCCTGGGATAGAGACTGTTTTAATAATGCGTTGGTTAGCCGGTGGTATAACTGGAGGTAAGGAATACTCGGAACTTTTGAGTAATATAGACTTTTTGCCTACTATTTTAGATATAGTGGGGGCTCCAATTTCCGAGAGTATACAGGGAAAAAGCTTCCTATCGCTTTTACAAGATAAGAGTTTTAAAAAGCGAGATGAAATATTTGCCGAAAAAACATATCATACCATATATGATCCTATGAGATGCATACGCACAGAACGATATAAATATATACGTAATTTTTCAGAGGGACCCATACGTACCCTTGCTACTTGCGATCCAGGCGCCTCAAGTGGCAAGGTATTAAGTTACCTCTTAGAGCCTTATGAGGCTATTGATTTTGTTGATTTGGCAAATATTCCAGATAGCCAAAAGTATTTCTACTTACTAAAATCACGTCCCATGGAAGAGCTATATGATGTAAAAAATGACCCTCATGAACAGCATAATCTTGCCCGTAAGCCAGAGTATATAAATATCCAAAAGGAATTAAATAGCCGTCTTACAAAATGGATGGAAGAGACAAAAGACCCAATATTAAAAGGCCCTGTGCCTACGCAAGATAAGCAGTAAGGCTCTTTCGGAGTCTCAATATCAAGATTTTCCTAAGATTCTTTCTTTTACAAAAGAAAAGCTAAAATAAGACCATAATAGATAAGTTTTTCTAAAAAATGGAGTCATTGCTCATTTGTCATTGCGAACCTGACAAAACATGCGGTGGCACAGACATCTTGTCTGTGGAAATCAAAGCAATCCCTTGTAGCTTGCCGATTTATCGGCTGTTTTGATGCCCTTGTAGCTTGCCGATTTATCGGCGCATTAAGCCCCGCCCAATAAATTGGGCAGCTACAAACCGCTCCGTGAATGGAGTAGCTACAATTACCAGAGAAAAGGGAAAAGTTTTAGAAAAGCTAAACTATTACATAAGACCAAAGGGAGGCGCGAAAGTAGGTAGGTTTAGCTGAGGAAAAGAAAATTGAATCATACTAAAAATAGTATTAAAATAAGGAGAAAACGAAATGAATAGTAAAAAGAAAGAAGCAGGATTAATTAAATTAGATGATAGCGCTCCCTTTTCTGTGAGAAGAGCCTGTGAGCTTCTCTCAGAATGGACAAAGCTACCTATTGAGGAGGAAGGAGAAGCTGATAATGTTATCCAGATTGCCTATTCGGGTAAGGAAAAGATACACAAGGAATTGATGGATTTAGATGAGGAAGGATACCTTATTAAAACAGAGAAAATGAACAGTTCATCCAGGGTAGTCATTATAGCTAACACTGTACAAGGGGCTACCAATGGCATCTACGGATTGTGGAGAAGGCTAAAGATTAACCAATCTCATAATCCCTTTACCCAGGAATGGAATATTAAAGAAAAACCCTATTTTAAAACAAGGGGGATATGGATTTTACTTATGCCCTGGGGATTTGAAGAGCTCTCGCCTAATGTCTGGACTTCTGAGGAATGGAAGAGCTATTTAGAAAAAATAAGATCTTTGGGGGCAAACTCAGTGATGATTTTTCTTATAGCATTTTACCATCCTGATTTTCCAGAATTAGAAAAATATGCCTGGCATTATAGGGTACTCCGGGAGGCAGTAATTCATGGAAAACGCCTGGGACTTAAGATGAACATAGCCTGGAACTATGGGATGCTACCACCTTCTCTCTGGTGGAAATATCCTTCATTAAGAGCAGAAGCCAGATTATATCATGGAATTACCTTTTGCTGGCAGCACAGGGAAAATCATAATATTTTAAAGATTCATCGCTATATTGTAGATTATTTTAAAGAAGCTGATGGATTTTGTCTCTTTGCTTTTGAAGGGGGAGCCTGTTTATGTGAAAAATGTTCTCATAATCTGGATCAGATTGCCGTAGAGGCAGTGGAGAATTTGAAGAAATGGGTAAAAGAAGTGGGGGCAGGGAAAGATCTTATGTTTTCCAGCTGGTTTGCTGCAGCCTGGGAAGACCTTACTCCCAATTTACGGGAAAAACTATGCGCTCGCCTGCCTGAAGATATAACAATCGTTGATTTTAATCGCCTTACATTATACAAGGCTCAGGAAAGAGGACACCGAGTCATCGATTGGGTATTTTTAACTGATCCAGAAGGAGGAAGGGAAAATCAAGCTATTTTCCCCAAACCTCGTTTAAATGTTACCGCAAAAAGAATTCTGGGTTTTAAAGAGGATGAGAAATTAAAAAACCCGGAAGGATTATTTATCTATCGGCTAACCCCTCCTACCAGATTTTTAAGTGATTATGCATCATTAAGATTAGCCTGGAATCCACAGCTAACGGTAGAGGAGATTGTTGATGAGGTATCGGGATTCTTAACCTCGAATAAGGAAAATAAGAAGATCTTATCTAAAGCCATCTTATCCTTAGAGAAATGGTGGCAAGAATTAGACGAGGAAGCTCTTCAAGAATCTATTGATCTTTTCGCTAAAGTGAAAGAAAAGGAGAAATCAGATACCTTAGAAAATATCTGGGGACCGGTATCGCTTCTACCCTTTATTTATGAGCTAAGCAAAGAGGGGGTAAGTGAGGAAAGAAAAGAGGAACTATTTAAAGAGATTTATCAGCGGATGAGAACCATAAGGATACTGCGCTGTTATACTACTGACCAATGCTGGATAACAAGAGCTCAGGCTACTCTTAAAGCCAGACTTGAGTGGTGGACTTCTAAAAAAGAAGGTTTATTCGGGGGAATTGATATCTTTGGTGTAGGAAGGGGTGAATTTCCTTTTTTTGAGGGTTGGCATAATTTAATTAAAGAGTTAAAAAAAAGGTTGGCTTGACAACTTATCTCATTACTATTACTTTATATAGTAACAAAATCAGTTCTTTCACAAAATAAAAGCTAAAATAGGACCAAAGGGGGGTGAGGAAGTTGCTTAGGTCTATTAGCTGGGGAAAAGCTTTCCAAAAAAGAGAGGTTTGGAAAATTAGTTTTTCTCTTTTTGGTAGCTTTTCGCTATCTTGAGAGGTATGGGCGTAATTAAAAGGAGAAAAAAATGAGAAAATTTAGTTTCAGATTGATGATTACCTTTTTAGCTTTAGCTTTAAGTATTCTCTTCATAGGAAATACCTTGGTTCTTGCTCAAGAAAATAGTAACTATTCAGGCACCCTCTATTAATTAAGAAATAATAGTTCGATCCTAAAAATTATCGATCTTTTAAATTTCCCTATGGACTCTTTTTTGTTTTATGATACAATAAAAGTATGGAAAAAACAATAGTTGTTCAGGGGA
>JAUWZM010000075.1 GCA_030615365.1 Candidatus Aerophobota bacterium
ATCATCAGCATGAAAAATACCTCCTACGCAATCAAAGGAAACAACATCTTTATACATATTATAAATTATTTCCCCCCATTTGTTAAATACTGCCTCTACTAAATCTGGCTGATCGTAAAGTAAATAAAATAAGCCCTCATATCCCAAAATTTGTTCCAATATCACTTCAAATATGGAGCCAGCAACCATTACTTTCATTCCCTCAGGTAAGTTCTTATTTAAAAATTTATAGTAATAATCGATAAAAAGTCCTTCTAATTTCATTTTTTCCCAGGGGAATTTTTCAAAGTCCTCCCAGGAGGTAATCACACTTTTCCCTTCTTGTGCCCATCTTCTTTTGCCACGTGAGAGAATGGCAGTATCATCAGCAAGTTTTTGTTCAAACTTCGGCATAGATAAAATCTTAGGGATAAGATATGCATAAAGTGGCACTACATCAAGTGCACAATCATAACCCATACGATAGTAAAAGTTAATGTACTGTTTGAGAAAGAGCATACTTTTTTCTATAGATTGAAGTTTATTTAGATTTAGCGGTAAAGCCGATTTCTCCCCTATAATATTTTTCATTACAAAACTAATTACTTCCCCATCAACAGCAAATTCCACAAAATGAACCCTCTTTGCCTCCTTTTCTCCCTTTATAACTTTTTTAAATTCCTCAAAATCTGGCTTTGGTTCTTTTAACGGCACTTTATCCATGGTCAATTTTTCCTTTGCATTAAGTTATATATAAGACATGGTTCAAATTTCTGTGAAAAACTTCCAAAAGAAAAAATAATCCTTCACTATTTTTTGGAAACTTCTTTTATCTCAAGCTGGATTAGCCTGCCTATTTTTATAAATACTCAGTGAACCACGTGACGTGTCATTACAAGGAATGAAATCTCGAACCTGGATTGAAATATCTATCTGTGTAGATATTGGTAAATTCTTTCGCGTAGCCTTTCACTTAAATGAGAGATGAAACTCTCTGGGATACCCCAGGCTTGGTAATAATATAACTGATCTATGAATTTAATAAAAATGTAAGACTACTTTTCTGGAAAATTCTGTAGAATGATTTGTATGAGGTTTTTGAGGGTTCTTTGCTATACTACTTTTCTTTTACCAAATTCTGTGGAATTAGCATATACCAAACAGTTAGAGGTATAAAATATTATACTATTTTTATTTTCGAATGTCAAATTTTAATGTCAATTGTACTGCTTCAGACCCTTTCGGACCTGAACAAAAATTTTTTTCTTCTACAACTTTTTCCTTCAGACTCATTTTGGAAAGCAAATCCTCAACTCTTTTCTCTATAGGAAAATCATGATTTAAATAAACTTCTTCTTTTGTCCATTTTTTATTCTCTTTATTTAAAAAATTTAAGTCTTTGCCTTACAAATTCCATGGCTATTATCAAAAATTAGACAATTACGAAATTCCAGTATAGTTTCTTGTAACCAAATTAAAAATATCCAGAGAAAAGCTCTGTCTCTTAGGTCCATTTCTTAACGTGGGTCAATTTTTTAACACTACCAATAATCTCATCAGCCTCTTTTGCTGAACCACAGGATGTTACCAGAAGAACTCCTTTTGGACCCAGCTCTTTCAAGATTTTCCTGACCTCTCCTCTTTCGCAAATTATCTGCTGGAGCTTACCTGCTTTTTGGATTTTTTTAAGTAAGGGTATCCATTCTGACATAGGAGGACTGCCGGCACCGGGAATCCACTGAATGCCACTTAATTTAGGCAAGGAAAGAAGTGAATCTAAATGTCGAATCGCATCCGGGCCATCTAAGTGATATATGGTGCGGGGTATCCATTCGGTCTGCTGTTCAAGGGAAGGTAGGATTAGCTCATTAAAATCTTTGGGAGAGATAAGACAAGAAAAATCACTTTGCAGATCAGTAAAAGGAGCTTCTGAGTATATGCTCATCCAGTTAGTGTATCCTCCTACATACTGGTGAATTATACCATGGCAAGCCTCCCAGTAGCGCAGCCAGGCATGATTAATCTTACCTATAGCTTTTTCTATCTGGTCACGATTTTCAATAGTATCCAAACAAAGGTTGCTGGGCTCTCGCAGGCGACTTAAAATCTCACTGGGCCCATTTAAATCAGGAATACCTACAAAGTAGCGTCCCCGAGCTCGAGAGGCTGCTTCCTGAAGAAGTGTTTGAGTTTTTTTGTACCATTTATTTTCGGGGTTAAAAGAAAATTCAGGGGGATTATCCCAGGTGTCAATAATTGGTGTACTCCAGGTTGTACGTGTGTCTAAAAATCTAAGGGGACAACCCAAATAATTTGCCAGAATAGCAACCATACCAGTTGCGACAGGAAACATTACGGGAAAAGCCTCTCCAGCCCAGTAAGTAGATTCAATATCCTTTTCCAGCCGAGGTATTACCTTTTTTGGATCAGTGAAATAGTCTTCCAAATTATCTGGAGTTACTCTATGGATTGAAGAACTCCCAGAAAAAGCAAGCGCCATAGCCCAAGTTTCCTCTTCACCCTCCTTAGGAGCAGTAACCCCAATAGGTACTCGGTCAATAATCTCTCCTTCCCACCAGGCTTGCATCCTTTTCTTAGCCTCATCCCAGTTATCTTTGTAGGCAAGTTTCATAGGTGCTTTTCTCCTTTTGTATAATATAATAATGTCAAAACTTAACCACAGAGAACGCAGAGAAATCATTAAATATCAATAAACTATAAAAACTTTGGCATTACATGGAGGACATTATCAACAAGATCAAGCCTATAAAACGCAACAGGTAAGCTTTATCTTTTCCCTGGCACGCTCATGGCATGCTCACCTATATAATTGAAAAATTAAATTGCTTATCTTCCTACCTCAATCACGACAACTGCGTCGATAGGATCTGGAGCTTCATCTGGAAGATTGATGAGTGATCTCTCATCCTCACTTTTTACTTTCAGATTGTCGCGTTTCGGGTCAGCTAAAAAACATGCCTTATTGATGGTCTTTCCCTCAAGATTCGGTATTTTAAGCTGTCCATTATCAGGCCAGGCAAGAACATGAAGATATAGCTTTTCACCTTTTGTAGTGCACCAGCCCCATTTTTCCCGGAATCAATGAGCTTGAAGTTCAGCATCCTTGCTACAAGGTAGCCGCAACCTTCAGATTGCGTTGTTTTGCGCAGGTTGCTGAAGCAGAAGTTTTTCCCCACAAAAGGGGTTCCAGGGAATCTCTATCTATTGCCTTGCATTTTTGCTGCTTCTACAGTATTTTTAAGAAGCATAGCTGTTGTCACTGGCCCCACTCCTCCTGGAACAGGAGTAATATAGGAGGCTTTTTCCTTGGCTACCTCAAACTCTACATCACCTACAATTTTTCCTTCAACTCGATTAATTCCCACATCAACGACAACAGCTCCCTCTTTTATCCATTCTCCCTTAACTAAGTTTGCTTTTCCCACAGCTACAATAAGAATCTCAGCATTCCTCACATAGGAAGGCAAACTTCCTCTTTCTCCTGTGGCGATATGACATACTGAGATAGTAACAAACTTATCCAAAAGAAGAAGAGCCGTGGGTTTTCCCACAATGTCACTATGGCCTACCATAACAGCTTCTTTACCGTAAAGGTCGAGCTTGAGAGAGTTGATTATCTCCATTATAGCCATAGCTGTGCAAGGCCCCAAAAGAGGTTTTCCATATACTACTTCTCCCATATTGGTAGGAGAAACACCCTCAGCATCTTTTCTGGGATTAATTATTCCCTGCAAAACTCGAGCATCTATATTAGAGGGAAGGGGCATCTGAAGAATTATCCCACTTACCTTTTCGTCCCTGTTTAATTTTTGAATATATCCTGCTAATTCTTCCTGAGTAATTGTAGTGTCAAATTGGTGAAGATTATAATCAATTCCTACCTTTTCGCAAGACCTCTTTTGAGATCGAACGTAAACCTTAGAGCCAGGATTATCTCCTACCTGAATAGCAGATAGAGAAGGTTGAATTCCTTTTTTACTTAGCCTCTCAATTTCCTGGATTAACTCCTCCCTTATTCGGGAGGCAATTTTTTTCCCTTCTATAAGCTGTGCTGCCATTAATTTTCTCCTTTTTTAAATAGTTCAGCCACCAAGGCACAAAGAAGTGATATGATTTCGTTAATCTGTTAATGCGTGGAAGCGTAGATGTGTTTTACTTATCAACCCATTCACGCATTGCATCTTGGTGTCTTCGTGTCTTGGTGGCTAATTAATTACCTTTTTATTAAAATAACCCTACTGTCTTGCCATTCTCATCAATATCAACATCAACAGCCGCTGGTCTGGAAGGAAGTCCAGGCATAGTGCTCATTGCGCCAAGGATAGGATATAAAAAGCCGGCTCCCACCGAAGCTCGAATATCACGGATAGGTACACGGAAGTTTTTAGGCACACATTTCAAATTTGGATTATGCGATAGAGAAAGGTGAGTCTTAGCCATATTGATAGGCATCTTATCATAACCGAGATCAGTATAAAGCTTAATCCTTCTGTTCGCAAGAGGAGAGTAATCGACCCCATCGGCACCGTAAATCTTAGTAGCGATAGTCTCAATTTTCTCTTTGATAGAGATATTATCTGGATAGAGGAAATGAAAATCATTGGGTTTCTCACAGGCAGCAACTACTGCTTCGGCTAACTGGATACAGCCATCTCCGCCCCTGGCCCAGGCCTCACTAAGAACGGCATCCTCTGCTCCAGCTTCAAGTGCCTTTTCACGCACCTTATCTATCTCGGCCTCAGTATCAGGGGTAAATCTGTTAATAGCCACTACTACTGGAACACCATGTATCTTCACATTCTCAATTTGTTTTACTAAATTCTCACAACCTTTCTCCAAGGCTGGTATGTTTTCTTTTTCCACTAATTCCTTGTTTAAAGGAACTCCAGGGCGAGCTATAAAGGCACCTCCATGCATCTTCAATGCTCTGACTGTAGCAACCACTACTGCACAATCAAGCTTCAATCCCCCTTGACGGCATTTAACATTAATCATTTTTTCACAGCCGCAGTCTGCTCCGAAACCACTCTCCGTCACTATATAATCGGCTAACTTTAAAGCTATCATATCTGCCAGAACAGAATTATTTCCATGAGCTACGTTGGCAAAAGGTCCAGCATGAACAAAACAGGGAGTATTCTCAAGAGTTTGGACTAAATTGGGCTTAATAGCATCTTTAAGAAGAACAGTCATCACTCCGGCAAACTTAAGATCTTCAGCTGTTACTGGCCTGCCATTATAGGTATAACCGACGACTACCTTTCCCAGTCTCTTCCTTAAATCAAAAAGACCTGTAGTTAAGGCAAGAATAGCCATTGTTTCTGTAGCTACAGTAATATCATAACCGGTTTCTCTGGGATAACCATTGGTTTTACCCCCTAATCCAACAATGATATTTCTTAAGGCACGATCGCTCAAATCAACACAGCGCCGCCAGGTAACATTTAAAGGATCTATATTTAACTTATTCCCCAAAAGTATACTGGCATCCAGTGCCGCAGCCAAAAGATTGTGAGCAGTCTCGACAGCATGAATATCCCCGGTAAAATGAAGATTAATATCCTCCATAGGAATTACCTGGGAATACCCTCCCCCACAGGCGCCCCCTTTTATACCAAAAGTAGGTCCCTTTGAGGGTTCACGCAAAGTATTGCAGATACGCTTGCCTATTTTCGCTAAGCCTTGCCCCAATCCAATATTGGTAACAGTCTTACCTTCTCCTAAGGGAGTGGGAGTAATAGCTGTTACTGTAATGTACTTTCCATTTGGTTTATCTTTCAATTTCTCCAATAGATCAAGAGAAACCTTAGCTTTGTATTTTCCATAATACTCCAGCTCATCTTCATTTAAGCCAAGTTGAGCTGCAATCTCTCCAATTGGTTTCATCTTTGCTGTCTGAGCAATTTCTAAATCTGATAGCATAAAAAACCTCCTTTTTATTTTATCTTATTTTTCTAATTAAACTCATTGCCTCAGATCGAGTAGCCGGGCTTTCTCTAAACAGCCCTCTAACTACAGAAGTTACAGTGACCGTTCCTGGTTTCTTAACCCCCCTGATAGTCATGCACAGATGCTCAGCCTCAATTATCACCATAACTCCCCTTGGCTGAAGAGCTTTGTCTATTGCATCGGCTATTTGAGTGGTAAGTCTTTCCTGAACTTGCAGTCTCTTGCTAAGGATATCCACAACTCTAGCTATCTTACTTAACCCCGTTACCCTTCCTTCTTTAGGAATATAGGCAATATGAACCTTACCCATAAAGGGAAGTAGGTGATGCTCACAAAAAGAGCAAAGGGGAATATCTCTTAGAAGTATTATCTCATCATGCTTTTCTTCCTCAAGAGTAGTTAAAACAAGCTCAGCTTCTCTCTCGCTCCCTCCAAAGATCTCCTTGCACATTCGAGCTACCCTTCCGGGAGTATTCACCAATCCTGCTCGTTCAGGATTCTCCTCTATTCCCTCCAAAAAAAGTTTTACTGCTTGTTCAATTTTTTTAGTATCCATATGACTTCTCTAAGATAGTTTTATAGCTGATGACTTAATAGGCTAATTAGACAATTGGGAGGCTAAAAAGCCTCCCAATTATGCAGACCTTGAATCAATAACTACTTTTATATAGCTTCGTAGTTAAAAAGACCGTTGGTTATAGATTTTATCCAAATCGCCTAATATAAGTTTAACTTATTTTTTTACGCAGCTCCTAAAAGTTGTTTTGCTTTATTTGCAGCAGATGAAGCATCGGGAGCATAACCATCAGCTCCGATCTCATCAGCATAGCTCTGTGTAATTGGAGCTCCTCCAATCATAACCTTAACTTTATCTGTAAGATCAGATCCTTTTAGTGCCTGGACTACATCCTTCATGCCAGTCATAGTGGTAGTCAAAAGAGCAGAAACACCAATAATATTAGCCTTCTTTTCCTTAGCTGCTTCAACAAATTTCTCTGGAGAAACATCAACACCTAAATCAACTACCTCAAATCCAGCTCCTTCCATCATCATTCCCACTAAGTTTTTCCCAATGTCATGCAAATCTCCTCTTGCTGTACCCAACACTACTGTTCCTATGCTTTCAACACCTTTATCTGCAAGTAGAGGTTTTAAAATTGCCATGCCTGATTTCATGGCTCTTGCAGCAATAAGCATCTCAGGAACATAAAACTCGTTTCGCTCGAATTTTCCTCCCACTATACTCATACCTGCGATAAGGCCATCATTAAGAATTTTCTCTATATCCTGACCTTCATCAACAGCTTTTTGAACAAGCTCTTTCACCTCAGGTGCCTTCCCTTGAACTATACTTTCCTTTATTTTCCCTAAGTTTACCATTCCTACCTCCTTGTCAAAAATTTTTAATATTATTGAAACTAATCATTGATACCATGCTTACCAATAACTTAACACTATCTGCATCTCTTAAAAGATATCGTAATAGTTTAGTTTTTCTAAAATTCTTGTTTTCTCTGGCAATTGTAGCTGCCCAATTCATTGGGCGAATTTAATGCGCCGATAAATCGGCAAGCTACATGAGATTGCTCTGACTTCCACAGACGAGATGTCTGTGCCACCACATGCCTTGCTCCTCGCAAGGACGAGCAAGGAACCTTATGTTTTTTAGGAAAACTTACCTATTACAAGATATCATTACTGCATAATAATTTGAAATATAACAAAAAAAAATATAATGTCAAGAAGGCGAATCAGCATCATCAAATAAGAGGCGAAATTAGATACATATCCCAGCCTGTTCTGCAAAGGCTTCAATCACTGCCACTGCATTTTCTGTGGGAGTTTCAGGTTGTATTGCTTTTGCAGGCTCCAGGATATATCCCCCTCCTTTCCCCATTTCTCTGCACAGCTTTCTCACCTCTGCTTTTATCTCAGATGGGCTGCCAAAGGGAATGATGCTTTGAGAACCAAGACCACCATAAAAGGTGATGTCCTTTCCATATAGTTTTTTTAACCTGTAGGGGCTGTTGTTCTTTGCCTCAGGTTGCACACTCTCATATACATCAAGTCCAATATCAATAAGATCAGGGAGTATCTCTGCTTCACTTCCACACATATGATGAAGGGTATACTTACCTGCCTTATGAGCCTTCGCGTACATCTTGGCATAATATGGCTTGAAGTATTTTCGCCAACGCTCAGCACCTATGATAATACCATCTTGATAGGCAAAGTCATCACCGAACATAATTCCATCCAGGGGTAAGGTAAGAACCTTGTTGAGTAACATCATATGTTCCTCAAATATTCGTTCAACAAGCTCCTGGTAGAAATCGGGATGAGCAACCACATCCATAAGTGCATTTTCAAAACCTCTTATAACCCAGCTTTGCTCAAATAAACCAAAACTAAGGGAAGTTGTTAGAAAATAACCCTCATTCTCATCAATGAGCCTAAGGGCACGCTCATACCACTCTTTGTCAAAAAAAGCATCAAGAGCCGGAAATGTATAACCAGCAAAAGTTGGCTCCTCTAACGCTGGTTTCACAATATGCATGGGTCGCTTATCCACACGCCATTGAGTGCCATATGGATCAGTGCAAAAAGTTTTTCCTGATCCATAATCAATACCAAAATTAACCGTTGGAATTCCCACAATGTGATTATTTAGCTTTGCGCGCCAGGAATCATCTCCATAATAGGAATTTACCCGTTTTAACGCACCCTGTTCAACAAGATTTTTATCACCATCTTCCTCAAAAGACAAATTATAGGGGATAAAATCTGTCTCCTTATGCTCTATCTGAGCTATTACTCTTTCTTTAAAAGTCACATTTTTCCTCCTGATACATCTGAACGTATTGTCAAAACACAACCGCAGAGAACGCAGAGAAATCATTAACTATCACTACACTGTGAAGCTTTTGATTATCTTTCTGTAATATCCTCCTGGAAAAGAGGTAGAAAGAACAGCTTTCCAGAAGGGTCTATTTTTGTCTCCACTTCAGCCCTTCCTCCAGCATCGCAAGATAATTCGGAATAGGCATGTAGTTAGTAATAGTATTTCCACTGCCTAAGGCAAATCTTCCCATCCCCATGCATTCCTGTAGAATTTCCCTCACGTATCCCTGCAGGCTTTCTTTATCTAAGCGACATAGCTTATCCATATCTACCCCTCCTAAAATCCCTACTTTCTCCCCATATTTTTTTGAGAAGTGCGCCACAGAAATAATTACATCTTGGAATGAATGGAAAGTATCAATCTCTGCATCTTCTATAAAATCTTCCATCACATCAAGTACATTTCCACAACAGTGAACCCAGTACTGTTTACCATATTGATGGGCAAGCGATGCATACTTTTTGTACCAGGGGAAAATGAGTTTTCTTAACAATTCAGGGCTAATATTTGTACCTGTTTTATGGCCAATATCATCTGCGTGCCAGATAGCTCCAACACAATCAAAGGATAACACAGTTTCGTAAAACTGAGAAGCTATCCTGCCCCACTTATTGATAACAGCTTCTACTAAATCTGGTTGGTCATAGAGTAAATAGTACAGACCTTCCGGGCCCAGTAAAAAGTCAGCAACATACTCATACAAAGAAAAAACCGGGATAACTTTCATACCTTCAGGTAAATTCTCACTGATGCACTCATAAAAGCTGTTTACTTCGATATTCTCCATACTCAACCTTTCCCAGTTGAATTTCTCAAAATCCTCCCAGGAGGTGATAATCCCCTGCGTTTCCTCTATCCATACTCTTTTGCCTCCAGCATCATCTCCAGAGAAGGAATCGATAGTTTTTGAAAGTGCAGCTGTATCCCTGGTTATTCTTGTTTTGGGTTTGAGCATCCACAAAAATACCGAATTCGGACTCAATCCAGGAACAAAGTCATAACCCATGCGGTAATAAAACTCAATATAACTTTTTATGAAAGTCTCCTCTTCCTTTGTTGTTAAGAGATTAATGCTATTTTTCTTCCCTTCCATGAGCTGCGTAACCTTCTGTTGTCGAATATGATTCACTTCAGATACGGGAAAATCCCTGCCCATCATAGTAAGAAAAAGCTGCATCACTTCAACATCAACACCAAGTTCTACAAAGTGCACTCTATCTGCCTTCTCTTCCCCTGCCAGGACACGGCTGAGTTTCTGAAAATCAGGGGTGGGGGCCTCTAACGGGAAAACCTTGCTCAAACTTCCCTGTCCCTGGAACATAAAAAGCACCTCCTTATTATTATTTGGCTAATTTTACCAGTATCTCATCCTTACCTTTTTAATTGTACCTAAAGCTACTCGTCAATCCGAATTTAGGGTTAAACCTTTCACTCCTTTTGCGTAAATATTTAGTAAACCCGTTTAGAATTCTTAGCCATCCTATCTAAATCTTGCAATTCTAATCTTACCATAATTTCCCTCTCAAGGCAACACATATCTAAATTTGGTTGCAATGATACTGCACGCGTTGAACCTAAAAACTTAAAGCGATGCGATTGCTTTAGGAAAGTGCAAAGAGGGTCAAATATATCGTTACCACTTTTACCTCGCCATGTAATTACAATAATGTAAAATCTAAAATGAATCAGTAATTGATGTTTATGCTACAAAAACTTGCTATTCAGAAGCAAGGTATTCTTTTAAAAAAGAAGCCGCGGGACGTTTCTTTCCTCCTGGATGAACTAAACTATGATTGGGAGTAAATTTGGAAATCATAAGCTGCCAGACATAGAAACCTATTTTTTCTTTTATAAGGATTGGCAATACATCTTTAAAATAGGCAAGCTGCACCTCGTCACAGATAATCTGAGCATTTTCCGGTGAAAGTTTTTCTACCCCTATTGGATAAGGAGGAAAAGCATTTCCACCCCACTCAGTAAGCAAGATGGGTTTGTCCTCGTATCTTGATACGATCCTGGTCTCTTTTAAATCTTCCATTATTCCCTTGGAATTATAAGGATAACTATGAAAGGACAAAACATCCTCAAAGGCATAGATTTCTCTGTTATGTAAACGGGCTACCCCAACTGTTCGAGGAATCTTAGATTGAATAGTTTTTACAAGATTAGCAAAATGAGCAACAAACCTGACATATTCTCCTCCCATTAAAACCTGTTTTGGGTCAACTGTGGTAAATTCTTCAAAACGGGACTCACCGTTTCTGGGATAAAGATGAATAAAAGCCCTATAAGGCTCATTCATAATATCATAAAAGGCAATTCGTTCATCATTAAGATGAGAATTAATAATATCCTTTGTATACTCCTCATAGTTTTCCCAATGTTCCTCACCTAATAAATCATATCCCGGATTAGCTATCCATCCTTTCCAGTAGCTCTTTTTAATTTCATCAGAGAAGCCAAAACAGCCATCAAATAAAATTAACATGGGCTTAATTTTATGATTGTTGCAAAGAGATAAAAAATCCTCCAGTTTATTTAAAAAATCCTGATGATTTTTCTTATATACCTGGTAATGCAAAAAAACTCTTAAACTGTTTAACCCCAAATCCTCAGCATATCCTAACTCCTGGTCAATAATCTTTCTTTGATAATTTCCCCACATATCAACGGGATTTTTAGCATAGGAGGGAACATAATTCGCCCCGCGAATTCTCTCACAAACTTTGTAGAGATTCTGGTCCATTATTCATATCTCCTTAATATATTGGATTTTAAAAGCTTTTCTGCAATGCACATTATATTAAACCTCTCTCTTTATAGTACTTCCTGACCTCTTTTAATATCTTTTCTATATCCTCCTAAACGATGCACCTCTCAGAAGTGGCCTACTATAGTTTCTCCCAAGTCTCGCTCTCCAAGTTTTTCGTTTCCAGAAGATGCACATGAGCGTCGATAACCATTTTTTTACCTACCTCCTTTTGAAATTTGTCCGGGTCTCCTGTAAAAATTGAATGTGCACCTTGATGTTTTTCTTTTTTGCCATCATTCTTGGATCCGTAAAGCACTGCCAGTTATGACCAACCAGCAGAATATTCGTATTAAGCTTTACTATAGCTCTTGGCTTCCTCGCACATAGCTAAAATGTTTAAAACAGGAACACCTGGCTCTAGGGTATGGTCGGGTGCGAGTATATATCCTCCTCCTTTTCCCACAATGTCTATTCTTTCTCTCACTTCCTGGCGTACCTGCTGAGGAGTCCCAAATGGTAGAGTTTTCTGGGTATTGATTCCGCCATAAAAAGTCATGTATTTG
>JAUWZM010000062.1 GCA_030615365.1 Candidatus Aerophobota bacterium
AAAATCAACCTGGGGAGGATTGTTGTTTACCAGCACTGTTATAGAAGAAGTAGCCGAAAGACCTGCGGTATCATAAGCTATAGCCTTTAAGGTGCAGGTCCCATCAGAGATGAGAGCAACAGTATCCCAGCTTACCTCATAGTCATTGGTCTTATCCGAGGCAATAAAGGTAGAATCACACCAGAACTCTACCCGGGCGATCTGCACATTATCCGAGGCAGAGGCAGCCACGGTGATAGTTCCAGATACAACATCCCCCGTAGAAGGAGAAGTAATCTCAACAGCAGGAGGAGTATCATCCACTGTAATGGCTTTGATGCACACATTGGTATTAGGGAAATCAGTTGTGCAATCGGTCCAGCTTGTGCCGTTGCTACTTGTATAGCTTTGCCCGGGGTCGGCTGTGGCAGCACTGGAGTATCCAGCCCAAGGGTATTCTATAGCAATGGGAAAGTTATAGCCTGGAGTGGTAAACTTGATCACTACCGCAAAATCATCTCCATTACTCAGGGGGATAGTAGAATTCAGGTAAACTGTATGATAGCCAGGATAGGTAAGTGTGCCGCTTATGCTCCCCAGGGGATCTGAGAAACTACCCCCACTGAAGGTATCGTAGATGTAGATCTCGTAGGAGGTGTTTACCGTGCCAGCGTAAAAGCTAACTGCAGTTAGATTTTCATCAGATGTGGCAGTGAAGATGTTTGCTCCCCATTTAGTGGTGCCAGCCACACCAACATATGCAAACGCAGTTGCTCCCAGGGGATCATACTGGTATATGATTTTACCATCAGGTTCTTGGGCATTAATAAATGAAGTATTATTGCTACCAATCTTGGTATCGTAGTAGGAGATGTAGAAGTAACCTGAATCGCCCCAACCAGGACCCCAACTATTTCTCACAATCCAGGCCCCATTACCGGGAGGTACAATGCCCTCCCCCAAACCACCCGAAGGAACACTAAACAAACTATTACTAAAGTTATCGTCCCATCCAACAATAGCTACAGCGTGGTTGGTCACGTCGGTTCCATTGTAATAATAGGTGTTATTGGTAAAGTTCCAGTAATAACTGTCCCAACGCATACTGGTGTACATCGCCCCATAGTTCGTTACAGCTTGCTTGATATTATCATTATCTGTTGGACCTGTCCGATCAGGAATCCAAAATGATGTTTGAACATGCTTGATTACCGGGCATCCAGGTAAGCAGGTTCCTGGGTTGGGGTCATAGGGATCACAACTTTCAGCTACTGGTCCACTCCAACGGGCAAGATACGCTGTGCTGATGTCCCGATTTCCGCCGGCACAGGGAAGCCAATCAAACCCATGGCAGCGGTTCATGTTATTCTCAGAAAAATTCCAGGTTGGACCTCCTCCTCGCAAGCTCCAGGACTCCAGAGAACCATAGGTGGCAAAGGTCCAGCAGGAACCGCATCCTCCCTGATCTTTGACTGAGGTCAGGTAGCCTAAGGTTCTCAGATCATAAGCTGCCGGATAGGCGCCCTGGTCAACTTCTGCAACAACACTTAAACCTTTAGTGTGACTCATATCCAGGGGTGCAGGGACAAGACCTAAATAATGTCCCTCAGCAGTAACCATTTCTGGCGTTTTTCCCAGCCGGACCAGGTCAATATATTCCTGGAACGCTGGATTGATTGGGGCAAGACGCAACTCATTTTCATTGGCAAAAGCTGGTATCATACTCAAAGTAAACAACAGTGCACATAAAACTATTAGATACCTACCCCAGTTTGAAAATTTCTTCTCGGTTAGATAATTTAACATCCTAAATCCTCCTGGTATAATAGTTTAGCTTTTCTAAAACTTTTCCCTTTTCTCTGGCAATTGTAGCTGCCCAATTTATTGGGCAGGTTTAATGCGCCGATAAATCGGCAAGCTACATGAGATTGCAAAGCATACTTCGAGATTGCGAAGCTTGTTTAAAGTCGAAGCCCAGAGCGAAGCGAAGGGGAAGTGAGGAATCTTGCTTCTCGTAATGACAAATGAGCAATCTCTCCATTTTTTAGAAAAACTTACCTATTACTATTTTAGTATAAATTGAATAGGCACTATTTCTGTTAATTTAATATAAAAATAAAACTCATTTATTTGGTAGAAAGAACAGGGAGCTTACTTTTTTGGTATGACTTATATTGTAAAGAAATAAAAGATCCTGTCAAATGCTCACCTCAAATGCAAAGTAGAAAGGTTATGCTTCAATCCTGATATGCCTCACAATACTTTTTTAATACTCACTTATCTTTAAGATAAATATCTCTTTCGTGTTTTAACAGCCATTTCTTTCTCCAAATTCCACCTGCATAACCGATTAGGTTTCCCTCACTACCTATGACACGATGGCAGGGAATAATAATAGCTATTTTGTTTTTTCTGCATGCACTCCCAACTGCTCGGGCAGCTTTTTTATTTCCAATTGATACCGCGACATCCATGTAGGATGCTGTTTCACCAAAAGGGATTTTTCTCAATCTTTTCCAAACTTTCCTTTGAAAATCCGTACCTTGCAGCAGTAAATTTACCGAAAATTCTTTTCGTCTTCCTCTAAAATACTCATCAAGCTGCTTAACACATTCTTTTAAGCAGGGAGGAATTTTAAAATTATCCTTAGGGTTTTCCTCTGTAAAATCTAAAGATAATGTCCCCTCTTCTGTTCCCCTGATTTTTATAAGCCCAATTTCTGAGTTGTAGTATGCTTTATATTCTTTGGTCATAAATTACCTGAAATTATTTAGCCGCAGATGGACGCTGATATTTCTTTTTCCGATCCACTAACAATTGCCCACTTATTCCGACATTCTCAGGCTGATTTTCCCGTATGAGTACGACAATGTGTTCAATTTTATACACTTTAACTGCCGCATCAGTGAGTCCTTTTACCAGTGCTCTTTTCTGTTCAATCTTTATCGGGGGGCCTTCTACCATAATCGTTGGCATAATAGTCCACCTCCTTATTACTCATTTAAAAAGTTCCAATTGTACTCCGTCAACCTTCTCTCGAGTCCTCTTGAGAGAAAATGGAGTCCTGATATTTTTGAGATCTGTGGGTATTGCGGTAAGAAACGGTGAGGGATGGCGTTTCACTTTTTTACCTTTTATCCTTCTGGTTTGTGCATACGATAGAAAGAGATGCTGCTTTGCCCGTGTCATACCAACATAGAAAAGACGACGTTCCTCGTTCAAATCACCTTTTTTATTATACTCACTATAAGGAATGAGTCCTTCCTCGCAACCCACAATGAATACGACTTTCCACTCAAGCCCTTTGGATGCATGCAGCGTCATTAGCGTAATGCCTTCGATACGCGGATCATACAGATCAGTATCTTTATCCAAATTGATGGTAGTAAAAAATTCAGAAGGATTCGTGTACAAGACAGCGCGTTTCATTAAAGACAACCAATGAGATTGCCGAAATTTTTCTTCTTCTATGCCCATCGCAGAACCAGCATCTTTCAGTGCTTTTTGCGTATCTTTATCTCCAAGAGCTGCAGTCACACTTCTTATATTCACTTCAAAACGGACGATACTCTGATATTCCCTATCTGATAGTTTACCCGATTTTTTCAGCCAGTTAAAAACATCTTCGCTACCAGAAAAATTAGAGCGGATTATATCAATAAGTCTTAAACTGGAACGCTTCGAGAGGCCTGGTATTCCAAAGAGGAAAAGATCTTCAACATGAAAAATATTAGACGGTTCCTCAATAAACCTAATGCAGGCAAGCACCGCTTTAATCTCTTTATGGTCCAGAATTCCTTTACGGGTAGTGTGCTGAACTGGTATTCCTGAACGAGCAAGTGCTTCTACAACAGGCTCACCTACCGAATGCACACGGTACAGAACCGCTATATCCTGAAATGAGATATCATTGGCACTTTCCTCACCTGAACGTCCTGTATCAACGGCAAAATAACTCGATCCACCAATGAGTCTTTCGATGGTTTTTAAGACATGCTCGGCTTCAGAGTTTTCAGTAGGTAGTCGGTTGATGTCAATACACAGGGAACCGGATACGTTGCTCCATAACTCTTGTGTATTTGCCAGCGTATCACAGGAGATCATACGACTACTGGCCTTTAGGATAGCATTGGTTGAACGATAGCTTCTTGTGAGTGTCACTATATGAGCATCGGGATAATCACTCCTAAAACGTGTAAAGTAACCCACATCAGCTCCTCTGAATCCATATATGGCCTGATTAGGATCACCTATGACAAAGAGATCTTTGCCCGGCGGAGCTAAAAGTCGTAGAAGTCGATATTGAAGGGCATTCACATCTTGATATTCATCAACAAAGATATGCTGCCACCTCTCTTTGTAGTGTGCAAGTAGCCCTTGATCATTCGATAGAAGCGACAGTGGCAGGAGGAGGAGATCGGTAAAATCAACGAGCCCATGCTTACGTTTATAATCAATGTAATATTTAAAGGCATCATCTATTTGTTCATAAATATGCTCCGGATCAGCAATGCGATCACCACTCTTTTTAATGAAATCAATGATATGCTTTTCGAGTGAAGAGATACCCAGCGTCTTGTTTGAATTTTCTGTCTGTCTGATTGCATAGGAAAGAATATGAGCCATATCATCTTCAGAGAGAACCAGGGGTTGCTTTTTCAATCCCAATTGAGTATGATTTTCAGTGATAATCTTAAGGCCTAATTTATGAAAGGTAGTAATTTCCGGCCTTTTTTGTTCCTTTTTCCCCGATAATATTCTCTCAATACGTTCGGTCATTTCTCGTGCTGCACGGTTCGAAAAGGTAACCGCTAATATACTCTGGGGCGAAACAGATTTTTCGGTAATAAGCCATACAATTCGCTCAGCAAGAGTTCTTGTCTTACCCGTTCCCGGACCAGCTACCACGAGGAGTGATCCAAAAGAGCTTTCAACAGCCTCCTGCTGTGCATCATTAAGCTTCTCGCTTTGCTGGTGTTTCTCTTTTGGAGATTCAAAATATGGTTTCGCACCATTGGATTCCTGAACCGAGGAGAGTTTTATCTCATTTTTTACTGATAGGTTATATTTTTTCTCTGGGAGCGGGAAAAGAGTTATCTGTCCAATGTAGTCATCGAGTTCTTTCTTAGTAAAAATTCGAATGGTTCCATATTGGCCATCAAAACCAGGAAAAGTATGTATTTTCCCATTTCTTACTCTTCTTATCGCCTCGGTAAGAATACTGGAACCGCATTTTTGAATACTGTCAAGAGGCAGATCAAGAAGTATTGGTAATTCCGGACCCAGTAAGCCAAGGAGTCTTCGATACTCACCCTGAACCTTCTTGCTTTTAGGTCCGGTACCCATGATCTCCGAAAGTATTTTATCCAATGAAAGAGCGCTTTTGTAAGAAAGTGCTGAGGGCGATTTACGTCCGATTGCATAATCAGCTAATTCAACAACCCGATACATAACTCCCAGTGTAAGTCGTTGAGCACATTTAGGGCACAGGCCATTGTATCTTTTACTTTCCTGTGGTGAAAGACAGATATCACATTTTCTATGTCCGTCAAAGTGATATTTCCCCTCTTGGGGAAAAAATTCCACAGTACCAAGGAAACCTTCCTTCGCCCCATGCTGCAGCGCATTCATTATGGCATCATAGCTCATCTCACAGTCAAAGAGGTTGGCTTCCCTTCCAATATTTGCTGCCGAATGAGCATCGGAATTACTCATTAGTGTATAACGATCCAATTTTGATACCATCCAGTTCATTGGAGGATCAGAAGAAAGGCCTGTTTCCAGAGTAAAAATATGATGGGAGAGATCTCGGTAACACTCTTCGATAGAATTAAATCCTGATTTTGAGCCTAAAACAGAAAACCACGGCGTCCAGATATGTGCCGGGATCAGGACAGCATCTTCAGAGATCTCAAGTAAAATCTCAAGCAGATCTCTTGAGTCAAGACCAAGTATGGGACGACCATCAGAGTGTATATTACCAATTTGATTGAGTTTATCTGCAAATCGCGAAGCTGAATCAAAATCAGGCATACATATAAGGTTATGAATCTTACGGACCTTTCCATTATACTTGTAAATATTGCTAATCTCACAGGTAAGCATAAAGCGGATTGGATGCAAATCCTGGGATGGTAGTTTCACATCAAGGGATGGAATATTTTTATCGTTGAGTTTAAAAAGGCCTTTGTCATCAGGAACAAGTTTTTCCTTGATTTCGGCAAGCCATGCTGGATGGGTAAAATCACCTGTACCGATAAGGGAAACACCTTTTAATTTCGCCCATTGATATAGGGTCTCGAAGCATAAACTCCTGGAAGTAGCACGAGAGTATCGGGAATGAATGTGAAAATCAGCTATAAAGGACATAAATTACATCCCTTCTTAATAATGAAAATGTTCCAAAATAAAGGGGAAAATAAACTACTATTTTAACGAGCATTATTCGCCCAATAGTATAATTACAAGAAATACCTAATTAAGTGCCTTACATTGATTCTCCATCATCCCATAATTGACTTTAACTGTACTACAGCCCTCTCCTTTTCTTCCATTACCTTCTTAATTGGCCCTTGCATCCGTTCTGCCATGTGCATAAGGTCAAAATTATTAGCGTTGTTTACCTTTTCCACCATCTCCGATGGTATTTCCTGACTTCCATGTAGGGTTGCCGCTAAGCATCCGGCAAACCCGGCAATTCCATCACAATCCCTACCATAGTTAACACTTCCAATCATAGCTTTTAGAGCATTTCCCTTTGAGAGGTAAAACATTCCCAGGGCAACAGGAACCAGCTCTAATGCGTGGCATCCAAAGGAAGCTTTATCTTCACCACCGATCACTTCATTGACAATACTTCTAAAGGAAGAAGATGACCTACCTAATTGCTCCCAACCATCTTCTATAAGCATTTTTTCATAATACTCGGGAATAACATCTAAAGGTTCTTTATATTTCTTAGCTATCTGTATCGCTTTGTCTATTTGGCTTGCCACTTTAGGACTGGAGTATTTCTTTGCCGCCTCAATTATGCTCTCTACGGTAGCATCAGGTCGAAATGCCTCCGCTACAGCAGCAGCTATAGCCATAGCTGTTTCTTTTCCCTCTTTCCACTGACTTAACGAGGCAACATCGAAAGCATCTGCAGCAGCACTTTGAGGATCACAGGCATTTACTATACCAATAGGGGCAATTCCCAATGTGGCAGATATGCAAACAGGGAAACCTTCCCCCACTTCTCGAGCTGGCACACCACTGGCAAGTTTCATAAAAACAATAGTATCAAGGGGATTGGTCTGTGCAGGATCCATGTCCTCCAGCCAGGTTTGCGCTAAATCACAAGCTGTTATTCGCCCATTCTTTTTAACTATCGCTTTCAAGATAAGATTTCTAAGGACTGTATCATCGGTGGACTGATAGGGTACTCCATTCCTGCCTGCAAGATGAATTCCAAGGTCTGGAACTAAATCATCTAACACTCCGTATTTTTCTTTGATGGTTGTATAGTGCCAAGCCTCCACCGGAGCTCCCATGGAATCACCTATAGCTGCAGCTGCCAGGCAGGCAAATGTCTTGTCCAGGAGTCTGTTTTTGCTCATGATAATCCTCTCCTCTAATACGATATATTTTTGACTTCAAAGGTAGAGTAACATTCTTCGTATCAATAGTATACTAAATCCAAAATAATTTGCAAAAAATCCATGAGGATCATCCTTGATTTATAGTGGTCTGAGATTGTTTCGCTATCGCTCACAATAACAGATCAAGGTAGTAGCTTGTAATTTTAAGTTGCATGTGCCTTCGCAGACTCTGAGCCTCATGGCTACAGATGATTATAATTTTGAAAATCCCATCTTCCCCCACACGTTTCCCTGTTAAACCCTTCTATCTCTACTGCTCTCATCGTATCCTTATATTTTTCCTCGCTTAAACTCACCCCCATCAGTAAACACAGGCAAATCCTCCCGTATTTTTTCATTGAGCAAGGAAGAGACCTTTTTTAGCTTTTGCTCTTGACTTCTTAGCTCCTTTTGTGCTATAATTTCCATGTGGCGTATGCCTCCTTTTTTAAATTTTGTTTTGTTTTATAGCAAAATATAGAGAGTAAGGTTTAAAACTACCTACATAAGGTTACAAACTTTAAAGCAGGGGGAAAAATGGAAATGAAACAAGTGAGGGTTTTTAAAATGCCCTCGACGGTCGTGATGGGATGTGGGGCTTCGGAAGAAATTGGCCGAGAAGTAAGAAAGATAGGTTGCAAGAAGAGCCTCATTGTGAGTGATAAGAATATAGCTCAAACAGAAATTCTGGCAGGTGTAAAAACCTCTCTTGGTTCAGAAAAAATCTCTTACACAATATTTGATGGGATTCTTGCTGAGCCCACGATAGACTATGTAGAACAAGGTTTAGAGAGATACAAAGAAGCAAAATGTGAGTGTATTGTTGCTGTTGGGGGTGGAAGTTCTATTGATACAGCGAAAGCTATTTCTGCCATGACATCCAATAAGGGATCGATTAGAGATTATGAAGGATTGGGAAAAATCTCCAATCCTGGAGTTCCTCTCCTAGCTATACCTACCACTGCGGGAACAGGAAGTGAAACTACCATTTTTACCATTATTACAGATACGAAAAGAAATGTAAAGATGCTAATCGGAAGCCCTTTTCTCTTGCCCCAAGCTGCTTTAATTGATCCCCTTTTGACAATGTCTCTACCTCAAGGTTTAACTGCGACAATTGGGATAGATGCTTTGACCCATGCTATTGAAGCGTATGTTTCTGTCAAAGCACAACCTCTTTCTGACATTTTTGCTTTATCTGCGATAAAACTTTTGGCACGAAATCTAAGACAGGCTTGGGCTAATGGGAAAAATCTGCCAGCCAGGACTTCTACTATGCTTGGAGCTTTCCAAGCCGGCGTCGCATTTAGCAACTCGTCAGTAGCTCTTGTTCATGGAATGTCCCGCCCTCTTGGAGCCTACTTTCATACCCCCCATGGTTTATCAAATGCTGTTCTTTTAGCGCCAGTTGTAGAATTCAGCATTTCGGGTAACCCAAAGAAATACGCTGATATAGCTGAAGCAATGGGGGAAAGGATAGAAGAGCTTACACTAAATGAAGCAGCGTCCAGGGCATCAAGAGCAGTTGGTCAGTTAATTCAGGATATTAAAATTCCAGCTTTCCATACCCTGGGTTTTACAAGAGAAAAATTAAAAAAAGTAGTTAATCAAATGGCTGAGGATGCAATTGCTAGTGGTAGTCCAGCGAATAACCCCCGGATTGCAACCAGAGATGAAATTGTTGAACTCTACTGGAGAGCCTTTGAGCGAAGGTAATAAAGTTCACGCCTATCAGGCAAGAATTAAACGAAGTATCCAAAGAGTTCGCAGTTCCTCTGAAAATCGCTCCCGCATTAGTACAAAACCCCGATGTTCTATGATCGTGAAGAATTTCGTCTTACAAGGGTTCTTCATACTATTAGCTAAATGGCATGACTGTTTACTAATAATACAGGAGCACAGATGTCATCTATATTGTAAAATCCATTTTATCCGACCGAGTCCCCTAAGGTCTGAAACATTTCAATTGTAACGGCAAAAAAATAGAGTAGATAAAGACTAAGAGCATAATTACCTTTGAGAAAATGAAAATCTTATTCTCCGTCTCAGTAAGAATAGAAGCATGAGCAGAAACTGTTTTTCTAAATACACCTTTACGGAATAAAGCCACTAAAGCAAGAGGTAAAAGAATTAAAAGCATGAAAATCCAGGTGTTCCATAAACCTATTTCAAAAGTTGGTATAAGTGGCATTATTTTCCTCCGGTAAATGTTTAGATCCCTTGTTGAAACCTATTTTCTGAACCGGCGAGGGGTTTTACTACACGTATGCTCCCCTGAAAGCCAAAACGTTGACAGTAATTATAGTCGTTCACTATCTTGGCTTCTTGAAAACCCAAACGCTCATAAAATCGGCGTGCTCCTTCATTCTCAATCTCGACATCTAATAATACTCTTTTCAATTTCTTCGCTCGAGCCTGGCTTTCAGCAAATTCCATTAGTTGATTACCAATCCCTTGTCCTCGCCTTTCAGGTAGTACTGCAAGGAACTCAACATAGTATTCTTCATTCAGGACAGGCGGCAGTGCCTTTTCAAAGTCATTCATCGCCGCCATCAATGTGGACATCTGCCATGGTCGAGCAACGAAGAACCATATAGGTACGTACATCCATGAGGCACGCCCGGCGACTCGCCAGCTCTTTCCATCAAGACTGCACAACAGTCCAACAGCATTACCTTCGTCTTCGGCAACAAAAGTATATGTGTAGCTTGACAGATGGCCGGGCAAGGGAAACATCCTGGCAAGAACCCTAATCGCGTTGCTCTCCGACTTGCCAAAGAAAACAAGCGCATAGTTTGCAGAAGCGTAATACATTAACCGAGCTGCCACCCATGCATCTTTAGGTCGTGCTGGGCGAATAGTGACTTTCTTGTATTTCATCTTTCATCCCCTCTGAGAATGCAAGTGAGACAATGAATTGGCCTCTCATTGCCCCTCTGCATTTCAATCTTCCTTTTTATTTTATTCCTCCATTCATAGATGGTTACTCTTATTTTATATTTTGCCCCGAAGTGAACATTTCGATTAACGTTCCTGGTGTATGCGAAGTGCGGCGAAGTCGAGCATTTGGGTGAGCCCATCAGGACGAACCGCAAACACAATGTTAGCTGAAGTGGACTACGAGCTTTTAAATCTTATAGCATATACTTTCCGTGGAAAATCGCCTTTTGCATACTCGATCTTCCTATCTCCCTTCACAATAGCTTCATCTGCATACGCCTCTATCACTTCACCTATAAACAGGTTTTTATCTCCTGTTTCTATTTCTTGTTTGACTTTGCATTCCATATGAGCCACACATTCCTCAATGATTGGAGCTCTTGCTTTGCGTGCCTGTTTTGGTGTTAGACCTGTTTCCCTAAATTTATCTACCTGGTACCCTGAATGAAAGCCGCAATAATATATTTTCGGCCTTAGCTCCTCTGGAGGAACATTTGCAATAAACTCTTTGGTAGTTTCAATTAACTTGCGTGAATAAGCCCTTCTTCCTATGACACAGGCTATAAGTGGAGGTTCCTTTGATACAGGCATACAAAAACTGACTGCTATAATATTTGATTTCTCTTTCATGTCCCCACATGTTATTTAAAAATGTCTCATCGGCCACATAAACTGCAAATATTCAACATCAATTTTCATCTTGTTTCATCTCGTTTTGTCCATTTTAACTAACTTAAATTAACCGAACTACTTCGTTTATGCACGATTGTAAGTGATGTCTCAAATTGTAACTTTTTGCTATTTTCATCTGCTTCCAAAATCCAAAGGACTTTTAATTCGCCCAATATCCCGTCGGCTAACGTGAATATAAAACAAGATGAGAGGAATATTTAGCCTCCCGATTGCTTTTTAGCTCTTGCTTCACAAAGGGCGACTAAAGTCGCCCCTACCCACCAAGTGGATTGTTTGGAATCTTAGTGGGCTGAATCGGGCTAAAAATACAAGAAGTATGTATATAATATTACCAGCCTTTCTTTTCTTTATTTCTGCCATTTTTTTCACCTATTTCTATTTTTACTTTTTCAAAAATTCTTTATAGTAGGGGGACTTTCTTAAAAGACAGATACGGATAATAGGTTTAAACATCCTCATAAAGTATCGCTTAAATCTGACCCTCTCTTTCACTTCATTAAAATAATCATCCAGCGTATGCTTTTGATAGTTCAGTAATTTTTGGCTTTCCTCAGTTGTCATGAATCCACAATGGAAGTTGTCTTTACTAAACGCTTCATCAGGCAGAAAATCTTTTCCTAAGCCAAAAATCTCTATCATTCTATCAATATATTGTTTATATATGATCCTACATTTCTCGCCACCCGCAATATGCATTATTTTACCCCATATTTTGTCATTCTCTGCAGCATTGGCCAGTGCTAATCCGACGTCTTTTGTATGGCATATCTCAATGCAAATGTCCAGAGGCATTTTAAACATTAACGGATCCATTTGGAGCTTATTAAGAGAAACAATATATGTTAATCGAAAAATTACCCATTCCAATTTAGACTGCCTGATCAAGTTCTCGCATTTGAGTTTTTGCCTAGCGTATTCATCGTCAGGATTTGGATTAGGAGGATCGATAGGCTTTATCAATGGGGATTTGCGTCTATCTCCATAAACAGCTACAGATGAAGTATAGATAAGTTTAGGCTTTTTTGGCTGCCTCTCCATCGCCTTGATGATATTGATGGTTCCTCCCACATTAACAGTTTCTGCAATTTTTGGATTTCGATCAGCTAAGGGAGGTATGATAGCCGCTACATGGATAACCACATCTTGTCCTTCAACCGTTTTTTCCACATCCTCTTGGTTTCTCAAGTCACCCCAAATAATTTCAACTTTTCCTTTGTATTTCTTTGAAATTTTGATATTTTTCCTAGTTTTGATGTCAAATACCTTAATTTTATAGCCTTTTTTAATCAACTCTTCCAAAGTATTGAGACCAACATTTCCAAACACACCGGTAAGTAATACTCTCATAAATTTTCTCTTTTCTCAAGATGCCTATTTTGAAGAGGCATTATGTCGTCTAACATAAAATAACCGAACTACTTCGTTTATGCTCCCAAATTGGCATGTTTTACGAACTACTTCGTTTACCCCGTTAGATGCTTACTATCTAACGGGGTTTATGCACAACTTAAGCGAAGCCCCAAATTGTAACTTCATCTCTCCAACATCTCCTTTACTATCTCCGGAACCTTGCTTAGCGCATCATCAATCTTATCCAAGTGAGGAGTTCCTCCCTGGGCAAAATCCCATCTTCCTCCACCACTTCCTCCAGCTAAGAGACAAACCTTCTTTATTATCTCATTAGCTGGAATTTCTTTCGAGGTAGAGGTGGCCACTAAAAAGGCTTTCCTGGGATTAATGGAGGCAAGAACTACTAAGACATCTTTTAGTTTATCTCGTATCTTCTCTGCTGCTTCCCGTAACATTTCAGGGGAGATATCCTCCCACTTTCCACTCGCTATCCTGAACTCATTGACAGAAACAGCCCTACCTATTAACTCCTCTATTTTTCCCTCCATTACCTGTTTTTGCTGTTTTTCAAATTTCTTCTTTAACTCGGTCAACCCTTCCCGAACCTCCTCTATTCTGGGCAGAATCTTATCCTCTGAGGTTTTTAATTGAAAGGCTTGTTCAGAGCTCTCTTTTCCATAGCCTGACTTCCACATTTTTAGTAAACCAGTTCATTATAATTTTCTTATAAAGGTGATATCGCCTAACGTTTCCAGCATAAAAGAAATTTTTGCGTAGCGAAAATTTGGGCGAGTGCCGTAAGGCACGAACCTTTTATGCTGTGTTATCTGCTGTTGCGGGGAGGGCTTATAAAAGATTCTTGAATTCTTCAATGGTAAGTCCAGCATCTTTTACAATACCTGCCATTGTAAAGGCATCAACAGGATTTACTCTCGGAATAGTGATAATTCTTTCGCCATTTGTCAATGTGATATGCTTACCTTTCCTTGCTATCCAAAAACCTGCTTTTTGAAATGACCTTACTGCTCGCCGGTGGTTTATCCCTGATAATTTAGGCATAGGTTACTTCTACATAACGAGACTCTTTGCCTTTGCTTAGTCCCTCGACAGTTTCTAAGTATGACTGTATGGCATCTTTAATGTTTTCCAATGCTTCTTCTTCTGTTTTCCCTTGAGACCAACAACCAGGCAAACCGGGCACCCAAACAGAATAACCTTCTTCTGTTTTTTTGAGATTTACTTTGTATCTCATATAGCACCTCCAAAACTTTTAGGGGTTTTTCTTTTTTTACATCATGGGACTGATTTTGTTTTCTAATAAACCTTTAATTAACCTCAAACGCGTTTCCTCTCTTTCCATCATCTTGCAATATATATGCAATATCCTATCATTGGACAGGATGCACCAGTTTCTTACCCGCTGCCTGAGCAGTTATCGCAAATCTCTTTTCCTCATCCTCGGTAAAGTTAATGTTTTGCGTGTTTGCGAGGTGCCATAGGCATTGGGGTAAGCGAAGCGAACCGCAAACACACTGTTATCTGCCGTTGCCATATCCCTTTTACATTCTTGAACTAACCACTTCTCGTAACCGACGAAGCCCCAAATTGTAACTTCATCTCTCTAATATCTCCTTTACTATCCCGGGAACCTTGCTGAGTGCATCATCAACCTTTTCTACATGAGAAGTTCCTCCCTGGACAAAATCCCATCTTCCTCCAGCTAAGGAACTCACCTCTTTTTTATGCTGTGTTACATAAAATTGCATCTATAGTTTCTTTAAGTATAGAATATACTCATCAACAGTGATTTCTATTTCTCTCAAAATTTCTCCTATCAAAGGACGTGCCAAAACTCTTCTTCGATGGTGAGGAAGAGTAGTAGTTCTTCCATCAGGATGCCTGTAAAACGCGTGGCTTCCTTTCTGGCGAATTTTTGCAAATCCCAATGAAAACAGTAGTTTTTCCATTCTTTCAGCATCGATAATTTGAAGTTTGCTCAAATGGCTACCTCAACCAGTTGAATCCCAACAAAATCAGGTAATTGTTTCTTAGTCTCAGGATCCATTTCTTCTAAGCATAATTCAATTACCTCTTTAAGATTCTTTTGGAGTTCATCCAGAGTCTCTGCTTGAGTATGTGCACCA
>JAUWZM010000071.1 GCA_030615365.1 Candidatus Aerophobota bacterium
AACTTTCAAAAGAGCTTTTCTAAAAGAGAAGAAGGAGGAGATATGAAGAGAAAAAAGTTGATTTTAATTTTGATAGGTACAGGAGTGGGGATTTTGCTAATTCTTACATATGGGATTCTTAAATATGATATTCTCAAAGAGGAAGAAAAGATAATCAGTTCCAAGATGCTTAATTCTGGTTTTGAGAAGGGATTAGAGAAACCAGATTCTTGGGTAGAGGATGCAGAGGGAGGATGGTCTATTAACAAAAAAGATCCTTATATGGGAGAAAGATGTGTGCAGGCAACTGAATCCTGGAGCTATCTCATGCAGGAGATCCCTGTCGAGCCAGAAAAATTTTATAAGTTAAAGGTATACGTAAAGTCAGATATAAAAGATGAAAAGAATGCACTTCTTACTCTTGATTGTTTGAATGGTGGATTGATTGTGAGAGAACATGGAGTTATAACTGCTACTCCTTCCTGGCAATTTAAGAATAATTCAATTTTTGCTCCAGAAAATACAAAGAAGATTAGAATAATGCTTGCTAAAAGGCTGGGGGAAGGAAGTGTCTGGTTTGATGAAGTTGAATTGGTAAAGACATCTTCATTCCTTCTTTCTAACCCAGGTTTTGAGAAGGGATTAGACAAACCAGACTCTTGGGTAGAAGATGCCAGGGGAGGATGGTCCATTGACCAAGAAGATCCTTACATAGGAAAAAGATGTATGCAGGCAACCGAATCCTGGGGCTGGCTTTCCCAGAAGGTACCTGTTGAGCCAGGAAAATTTTATAGATTAAAAGTACGCCTGAAATCAGACATAAAAGCTAGAGACAATGCACTTCTTACTCTTGAGTGTCTAGATAAGCGTGGTGAAGAGATTGAGAAAGAATGGGGAGTTAGAAGTGCTACCTCTTCCTGGCACCTTAAGGAAAATTCAATTTTTACTCCCAAAGATACAAAAATGATTAGAGTAAAACTTTCTAAAAGACAAGGGGGAGGAAGTGTCTGGTTCGATGAAATTGAACTTGAAGAATTTCCTTTATACATGAGAATAAAGTTTTTAAGAGAAATTGCAAAAGATAAACCCTTTTTTGTTTTTTATTTTCTCATATATACTTTGCTCTTATTTTCTCTTCTCAGGGTAGTACTTAAGAAATAATATCTATAGTGACGTATGTTACTATCAAAAACGATTAAAATTAGATATTTGATTTCGAAATTAATCCTACCTCTCAAGACCACCTGAATCTATAGAAATTAATAGGGCATAAGCCAAAGAGATTGGGATGAGTACTATAAAAAAAATTGTTAAGAATTTTCTTTCGCTTTCCATCGCTGAATTTATATTACGCTTTGTTTCGTTTTTAGTTGTAGTATATTTAGCCAGAATTTTAGGTCCTGAAAATTTTGGCAAGATTGGTTGGGCTCGGGGAATACTTACTTTTTTTATGTTGATTCCCAATCTGGGTTTGGTGACTCTGGGGGTACGAGAAGTGGCAAGAAATAAGGACGATATAAATATCTATGCAGGTAATATAATTGCTCTAAGATTGGTTTTAGCTTTTCTCTCTTTTGGATTATTACTTATTTTTGTAAGTTTAATCCATAAACCTATCCAGATGAAATATTTGATTATTTTCTATGGCTTTACCCTATTCTCTTATGCTTTACTGGGAGAATGGCTTTTTCAGAGTATAGAGAGAATGGAATTTATCGGGATATCGAAAATATCAATGATGTTTTTTTATGCTGCCTCTATATTTATTTTGGTGAAAAATCCAGAACAACTCCTTTCGATTCCTTGTCTCTGGTTTTTAGGAAATCTCATTTCCGTCGTCTTCCTTTTATATATTTTTAACAAAAAATTTGGAAAAATAAGTTTGAAATTTAATTTTTCTTTTTGGAAGAATTTATTAAAGCGGGCCTTACCTATGGGTGCTGCCTCAATGATGATTCCGATTTATTATAATTTTGATATAGTAATGCTGGGATTTATTAAAGGAGAAAAAGTTGTCGGATGGTACAGTGCAGGCTATAGGATAATATTATTTATCTGGACATTTATTCCCATCTTTGTAAATGTGATATTTCCCTCTATGTCAAGATATTATAAAGAATCACAGGAAAAATTACAGGTCTTAATAATTTCTTCAACAAGACTTCTTAGTGTGATAGCTTTTCCCTTAGGAGTGGGAGGGGCAATACTTGCCAGACCCATTATGGGTTCTCTTTACGGAGAAGAATTTAGTGGTGGTGTAGTCGCTTTTCAAATATTAATCTGGAGCGTGGTAATAATTTGTATAAGGTGCATCTACGAACACTCCTTTCTTGCCTGTAACAAAGAGAAAAGATATCTATTTGGTGTAATATGGGGAGCTCTTACCAATATTGTTTTAAACTTGATTTTAATTCCTCGCTTTAGTTTAAAGGGAGCGGCCGTAGCTACAGTTATTGGTAACCTTGTATTGTCGGGATATCTATTTTATTATTTACGAATAGTCAAGAGAATGGAAATAGTAAAACTTCTTCTAAGGCCTTTTGTTGCTGCGGTCTTGATGGGTGGGGTTGTGTACTATTTTAGAGAGTTTAACCTTTTTTTATCAATATCAATAGGAATAATTATTTATTTAATTTTTATCCTACTCTTAAAAGGAGTAACATTTGAGGAGATAATTCAGTTCAAAAAGCAGATTGTGAAGAAATAATCATACTAGAAATCTAAATAAAATCGTTGCTTTTGTCCTCTATTTATGCTATATTCTAAAATAAAGGTACAAGTTTTGTTTAAAGATGAGTTAAAGGTGAAAAGAGAAAAATGTTCTCTGTAGTATGCGTATATAACAACGAAGAAGGTTTTAATAATTATTTGCTAAAAAGCCTGGGGGGGCAGACTGCTAAATTCGAATTAATTAAGATAGATAACAGACGAGGAGTATTTAAGTCAGCTTCTAAGGGACTGAATTATGGAGGAGAAAAAGCAAAAGGTAGATATATATTATTTGTGCATCAGGATGTAGTATTCCATAGTAAATTCTGGTTGGAAGATGTAGAGAAAATGTTGGGGAATATCCCCTCTTTAGGAATTGCCGGTTGTAGCGGAAAAATGGATAATGGAGAAAAACGGGGATTTATAAAGGATAGGCATCATCTTTGGGGCGAGCCTTTTTCTAAACCGGAAGAGGTACAAACTTTAGATGAGGCTGTGCTAATAATTCCAAAGGTAGTTTTTGATAGGTTAAAATTTGATGAGAAATTAGAAGGATGGCATGCTTATGGTGTAGATTATTGTTTGATGGTTAGGGAAAGGGGACTAAAAGCATATGCTATCCCGGCATTTATTTATCATTATTCTCCTGGTCTGAATTACAGCGGGCTTTTGCGGGCACATAAAAAAGTGTGGGTTAAGCATCGAAAGAATTTCCCTTGTATATTTACTACCTGCGCCAGACTCCATTGGGCAAGGTTGACAATCCCCTCTTTTATGAAAGATATTTTAAGACCCTTTTATAGAAAAATATTTCCTGTTATGCCTGAGTATAATACATTTCTTGAAAAAGAGTCAGGCAGTTATAAAAGAATTCTATTTTTGCACTGGAAGAAAGATTTTTTTAATCAGACGCGATTATTACTCCATTTAATAAAAAGTGATTCTTTTTCTGCAGGGAATACTGGGGGAGAAAAAGAGATTATCCATTACTATTTGTCAGAAGAGGAGACAAAAAAAATTAAATTTGGAGAAAAATCTTTTGATGCCTTAATTCTAACCTTGGAAATACTGAACAACTTAAGAGATAGTTTGTTTTTTTTGAAGAAAGTGGAAGAATGGGTGAGGAAAGAAGTTATAATTATTGAGCCAAATAATGAGGGTTTTCTTATAAGTAAAAGAGTATATACGGATTTAGAAAAACAGGGTTTTGAAAGTTTTAGATTAAACGGACGAGGAATGCTTAAAAAGAAAAAAACAATACATACAAAACCAGTTTATATAAAAATATTATAGTTCGTAGTTATGAGTTCATAGTTCATCGACAAAAAATAACGAACAAGATGATAAGTGGTGAGGAGAAATAAACTACGAACAATGACCGAAAAGGGACTGCTGTGGGGATAGGAGATTTCATAAAAGGAAGAAAATGGCAAAGGGTGAAGAATGTCAGAAGAATTAGTTAAAAAAATGCCAGATAAAATTATAAGAAGAAAAAACGAAACATTTATTGCTATAATTTCTATATTTATAGGTTTCTTGCTAGGAAGTACGGCAGGATGGTTTTCTGTTAACTCAACCAGCCCAGAATTTCTATTTGTTTGTTTTGGTTTCCTCTTCTTATTAGTCTCTTTTTACAAACCTTTATGGGGAGTTTTAATTTTGATAGGATTTTTCCTTTCTCCTGCCTTATTTCGTTCCGAAGAAATAACTTCTTTAGAGATTTTTTGGGGTGTGCTCTTTGTTGCTGGTTTTATTGGAGCTCTATTGAGAGCTTTGTTGGAGAAGAAAAAGTTATTTTTATCTTTCAAAAAAGAGAGTATACTTTGGCTAGCCTTATTTTTTCTTCTTTGGGGGGTAGTCTCTTTGTTAATGAGTCTTAGGGAGGGAGAACCTGTTATCTGGTGGCTAAGAGAATATGTAGATTTTATGGGGTACTTCTTAATTTTTTGGTTGGTATGGTCTATTGGTAAAAAAAATAAAAAATGGATAAAAATGTTAGTTGGTTTTTTTTTGTGTATAGGCGTTATCAAAGGTCTTCAGCAATTAATTTACTATTATCACTACCTTCCTCAGGCAATTGCTTTAAACAACTTCCAAATTTTAAGAAGTAGCTTCTACGCAGAGTTTTTTGGACACCCTGGCTCTATTCTGGCAATGTCTTTATATATTTATAGTAAAAAACAAAAAGAGAAATTATTTTTTGCTTTCCTCACTCTTTTTTTCTTGGTTTTTTTAGTTTTGAGTTTTACTCGAAGTATCTGGATGGGTTTTGCTATCTCTTTCTTAATTTTACTTTTTAAGTTTAAGTCTTTTCGAGCTAAGATAACTAAAATTATCTCTTCTCTGTTTATAGTTATGATTATTGTTATAGGAGGAGGATTCTTTTTAAGAAGAGGAACTATGGTTTATTTCTTTCAGTGGGTTAAGATTCGCCTCTTATCATTTTTTAAGCTCGAAGCTCAATTGTCTGTCTTGAATCGTTTTACAGAATGGAAGACCTTATGGAACCTGATCTGGAGAAAGCCTTTATTTGGATATGGTGTGGGCCGTGCTTTTACCTTTTATAAGGAAGGAGGGGTAGGTTTGGTCACTACAAGGTATTCACATAACATATATTTATATCTTCTTTATACTATGGGAATAGTTGGTCTGTTTCTTTTTATGATGCTGGTTTTTAATGTAATTAAAAAAGCAAAGTTGTTGCAAAGTAGGAGTAGTGATTCTTTTGTTAAAGCTTATTGTACTGCAATTTATTCTATCCTTTTCGGTTTTTTAGTTACTTCTATTGCTTGCCCTATATTTATAGGAAAAACAAATAGTGTTTATATTGGTTTGTTAATTGGCATACTCGCTGTTTTGAACAGGAAGAACATTTTAGAGGAAGCTAAAAGTAAATAGAGGTAAAATTCATAAAAAGATGAGTTGATGAAAATGGATAAGCAATTATCGATCATCATCGTCAATTACGGCACACCTGACCTGCTGTTGAACTTTTTGAAATCCGCACAAAATAGTGCTGATTCCAGCATCGTCAGTGAGGTGGTGATTGTGGATAATGAATATCCAAATAAAGGCGATTCCCGGAAGGTTATTATTCCTAATTCATTTTCTTTCAAGATTCAGTTTGTACAGAATCCGGGGAAAAGTTACGCTTCAGGGGTAAATCGAGGTGTAGCTTTGGCTACTACGGATACCATTCTCATAGCAAATTCAGATGTCGAATTGTTGCCACAATTCTCTCTGGGACCACTTGTGGAGAAACTATGGCAGGATTCTTATATTGGTATTACTGGACCACAGCTTGTCTACCCTGATAGGCGTTGGCAGCAAAGTTATGGGCAATTTTCTTCTCTCTGGAGGGCATTCATAAATCTTACAATGCTTGATTCCTTCTGGCATGGCATTATTATGTGGGCATTTCGTAATAATTGGTTGTCAAAACAGTCGCGAACAGTCCACTATATCGGTGGAGCTTTTATGGTAATCAAACGGGACTGTTTTGAGGAGATGGGTGGATTTGACGAAAGTTATACATTTTATGGAGAAGATGCTGATTTCTGTTGGCGAGTCTGGAGAAATGGTTGGAAGGTTATCTTTGTGCCAAGCGTTCAAGTTGTACACATTAGAGGTGCATCTTCAAGAAAAGTTGCCATATCCGAGTATGCTCTTAAGCTTATTCAGGCAGAGCGGAAATTTGTTGAGGAACACTTTGGTTCTCAACAGGCACGGTGGTATGGAAGACTCAATCGACTGGCGTTTTGTGAGCGTGCATGGCTATACAGTTTTGTGGCTCAATTAACCCACTCTTCGCGTTGGCAACAGCGTGCCTTTGAGGTTTGGGCATTTTGTAATGCTACTAAGAAGGGGATAGTATGAAAAGTAAAGTCTGCATTCTTACTTCTGTGCATCCTGCTTTTGATGTTCGGATCTTCTATAAAGAAGCGAAAACTTTAGCAAAAACAGGCTATAATGTAGTACTTATTGCTCAGCATACCAAAGAAGAAATTGCGGATGGTGTAAGACTCGTTCCTTTGCCTAAGCCGAGGAATAGATTTGAGAGAATGACAAAAGTAGTATGGAAACTTTTCATGTTAGCCGTAAAAGAAAAAGCAGAGATTTATCATTTACATGATCCAGAATTAATATCCGTTGGTTTGATATTAAAACTTTTTGGTAAAAAAGTAATTTATGATGTACACGAACATTATCCAAACACTATTTTAGATAGATATTGGATCCCTAAGAGTTTAAGGGATACAACAAGCAATTTATTTGATCTTTTTGAAAAAGTGTTTGTTCTATTTTTTGATTATGTAATTTACACTACTCCTATTGTTGGAGAAAGATATAAAGAGTTAAAAGTTCGGACAGAACGAATAGAGAATTATCCTCTAATCGAATTATCGGAAATTTTTGAAAAAAATCCTCAAAAATACATAATCTATTTGGGGGGAATGACTAAAATTAGGGGCATAACTGAGTTGATCGAGGCATTCAATATGGTTGTAAAGAAGTATCCAGAGTGGAAATTGTATTTAGTGGGAAGCATAGAACCACCATCTTTTAGCAAAGGAATTGAACAGCTAATTTCCAAATTAAATTTAAAGCAGAATATTAATCTAATTCCATGGGTTCCATATGAAGAAAAAGAGAAGCTTTCTTCTCAGGCATCCATTGGTATCGTTACTTATCTACCGTATCCTAATAATATAAGTTGTTTACCAAATAAACTTTTTGATTATATGTTAGTAGGACTGCCTGTGGTAGCTTCTAATTTTCCTTTGTATAAAGAAATTGTTGATACAGATAGATGCGGACTAATTGTGGATCCATTAGATCCCAGAGAAGTTGCCAAGGCCATTGAATATTTAATAGAGCACCCAGACGGAGCGAGGAAAATGGGGAAGAAGGGTAAAAAGGCGATTCTAGAAAAGTACAACTGGGAAAAAGAGGGTAGAAAGCTTTTGGAGATTTATGCAAGAGTCTTGGATAATGTACGAGATGGATAATTTGTTAAATGTATTTCTTGTTGTTGGTGCAAGACCAAATTTTATGAAAATGGCGCCGCTTTATTTTGAATTAGAAAGAAATAAAGTTTTCAATCCCATAGTCGTTCATACAGGTCAACATTATGATTATGAGATGTCACAGGCATTTTTTGAAGACCTCGATTTGCCAAAACCACATTATTTTTTAGGCGTAGGTTCTGGAACACATGCACAACAAACAGCAAAAATAATGATAGAATTTGAGAAGGTGCTTTTAAAAGAAAAGCCTGATTTAGTTGTAGTATTTGGTGATGTGAACTCAACACTTGCCTGTAGCATTACAGCGAAAAAACTATTAATTCCAGTTGCTCATATAGAGGCCGGTTTACGAAGTTTCGATAACACAATGCCAGAAGAAATTAATAGAAAGGTTACGGATGCAGTTTCTAACCTTTTATTTACTCCGTCTAAGGATGGAAATAAAAATCTAATAAAAGAAGGAGTTAACCATAGAAAAGTCTACTTTGTTGGGAACATAATGATAGATTCTTTAACTACAATTTTGAAAAAAATTGATAAATCTTATGAAGATAAAATATTGCAAAAATTTGATTTGCAGAGAAAAAGTTATACTTTAATTACACTTCACAGACCCTCTAATGTGGATAATAAAGGAAGTCTTGAGAAAATCTTAGATTTCTTAAATAGTCTTTCTCAAAACATTCCTGTTATCTTACCTATACATCCAAGAACAAAGAAAAATATAGATCAATTTGGAATAAAATTTGTTTTTAACAGGAAATTTAATATTGTAGAATCGTTAAGATATAAGGAATTCATTACACTTGAAAGGAATGCTAAGTTTGTATTAACCGATTCTGGTGGAGTTCAGGAGGAAACTACATATTTGAATATTCCCTGTCTCACCTTAAGGCCAAATACGGAAAGACCTATTACCATCATTGAGGGAACGAACGAATTGGTAACTCTGGAAGATCTTGAAGGAAAAGTAAAACTAATTTTATCAGAAAATTGGAAAGTTGGTAGAGTTCCGGAATTATGGGATGGAAAAACGGCGGAGAGAGTTGTTAAAAAGATTTTAAGGTATTGAAAAATTATGGATGAGAAACCGTATGTTTCCATTGTTATCCCCTGTCGAAATGAAGAAAAATTCATTGGTAAGTGCATTGACTCTGTAATTGTCAATGATTACCCTAAGGATAGATTAGAGGCCTTGGTTGTTGACGGGATGAGTGAGGATGAAACAAGGGAAATCGTGGCACGATATGGAGAGCGGTACCCATTTATCAGGCTTTTGGATAATCCAAAAAAGATTACTCCTTGTGCATTTAATATGGGCATTAAACATGCAAAGGGTGATATTATTATGATAATGAGCGCTCATGCTGCTTACGAGAAGGATTATATATCAAAATGTGTGAGATATTTGAAAGAGTATAATGCTGATAATGTGGGCGGGGCAATGATAACGTTGCCTACAGACAACACTTTTATTGGCAGAGCTGTGGTTAATGTATTATCTCATCCGTTTGGTGTTGGTGGTTCAGTTTTCAGAACGGGCTCTAAAGGGCCTAAATGGGTTGATACTGTATTCGGTGGCTGTTACAAAAAAGAAGTATTTGGTAAGATGGGCCTTTTTAATGAAAATCTTGAAAGCACTCAAGATATGGAGTTTAATTTAAGGCTAAAAAGAGCAGGCGGTAAGATTCTTTTGGTTCCCGAGATTGTAAGTCATTATTATACTAGGTCTAGCTTTAAAGCCTTCTGTAAGAACAATTTTAGAAATGGAGTCTGGGCTATCTATCCACTAAAATTTGTTAGGGTACCTTTGGCTTGGCGGCATTATATTCCTCTTGTGTTTGTGCTAAGTTTAATGGGTTCTATTGCATTATCCTTTTTGTTTCCAATTTTTTTATGGTTGCTTTTTTTTATAGCAGGTTCGTATTTTTTAGCTAATTTTTATTTTTCCTGCAAAATAGCTTTTTGTAAAAGGGATTTTAGGTATTTATTTATTATGCTAGTTGTATTTGCTGCATTTCACATAGGTTACGGTTTAGGTTCAATCTGGGGTGCAATAAAATTGCTGTTTCCAGTAAAGAAAAAAAGGCTCTTTCAAGATTCCTAGGAATCTTGAAAGAGCCTTGTATAAGAGAAGAATTATGTATATTTTTATTAGTAGTATATCCTTTTTATTGAGCTTGATTCTCACTCTCCTGATGAGAAATCTGGCTATAAAATATAGTATATATGATAATCCAAAGGATGATATTTTAAAGATACATAAGGAGCCACTTTCCTGTCTTGGTGGACTAGCTATGCTTTTAGCAATCTCTATAGCTTTGGGAATAACTGTCGTTTTTTTGGTAAAGATTGATCTAAGGAAGCTTTTCATTCTTCTGTTTTGTGGAGTTATAGTATTTGGAGTTGGATTATGGGATGATTTAAAATGGAAAAGTTCGAAAAGTTATAAACCTAATACTAAATTTATTTTACAGATTTTAGTTAGTATTTTAGTTGGTATAATTTTATTTAATAGCGGCATTCAGATTCAATTTATCCCTATAGGAATTATTGGTGTGATACTAACTATTTTTTATGTATTTGGGGCAATTAATGCTGTTAATATGGAGGATGGATTAGATGGGTTGGCAGGGGGTTTATTTTGTATCTCTGTTTTAGGATTTGCAATATTATCTTATTTTACACATGATAAATTAGCATTAATTTTATCTCTATGTTCGTTGGGAGCAGCATTAGGATTCTTGATTTACAATTTTAATCCTGCTTCTATATTTATGGGGGATAATGGAACTCATTTTTTGGGATTCATGTTAGCTGCGCTGGCCATAAGATTTACTTCTAAATCCTATGATATAAGATGGTTCATAGGACCCATTTTAATTATAGGGGTGCCAGTATTTGACGGAGTATATGCTGTGCTTAGGAGATCGATACAAAGAAGGCCACTATTTAGAGGAGATAGAGGGCATTTCTACGATCGATTGAATCATAGAGGTTTCAGTATTTGGCAAACTGTTCTCATTTGTTATTTCCTTCAGGGTATACTGGTAATTGGTGGAGTGATTTTGATACTTTTTTGATAACGTAACTACTATGGGGGTTTGAAGGAAGCTAAATAAATTGAACCATTTAATTCCTCTATCACAACCTGATCTTATAGACAGGGAAATTGATGCTGTTGTTTCGGTTTTAAAAAGTCCTTATCTCAGTTTAGGGCCCAAAATACAAGAGCTTGAAGCGAAAATGGCTGATTATGTGAGCACTAAATATACCATTGCTGTTAACAGCGGGACAAGTGGACTGCATCTTATTGTACGGGCAATGGGAATTAAAGAAGGGGATGAGGTGATAACCACCCCTTTTAGTTTTATTGCTTCTGCCAACTGTATCCTATTTGAGAGAGCAAAGCCCATCTTTGTCGATATAGACCCGAGGACTTTGAATATTGATTCTGAGCGGATTGAAGAAAAGATAGGCGATAAGACAAAGGCCATTTTGGCAGTGGATGTTTTTGGACACCCTGCTGAATGGAATAGATTGCAGGGACTTGCTAAAAAATATAATTTAAAGCTCGTTGAGGATTCAGCTGAGGCTTTGGGGGCTGAATACAAGGGTAGAAAGGCGGGAACCTTAGGAGATGCTGGAATTTTTGGATTCTATCCTAATAAACAAATAACTATGGGAGAAGGTGGAGTCATAGTTACCGACGATGAAGAAATAGCGAAACTTTGTAAAAGTATGAGAAATCAAGGTAGGAGTGAGAATAATAGCTGGTTGCAGCATGAGAGACTAGGATATAATTACAGAATAAGCGATATAAACTGCGCATTAGGTATTGTTCAACTAGAAAGATTAGATGAGATTTTAGAAAAGCGGGAGAAAGTCGCCCAGATGTACAACCAAAAATTGAAAAACCTGGAGGAGGTAAATATACCTTATATTTCCTCCTACGTAAAAATTAGCTGGTTCATTTATGTGATACGGCTTAACAATAGCTATACCCAAGAGGATAGAGGTAAGATTTTGAAAGAAATGAGGAAAAAAGGCATAGAATGCCGGGCTTATTTTCCACCTATCCATTTACAACCGTTCTATAGGGAGATGTTTGGTTTCAAAGAAGATGATTTTCCCATAACGGAGAAGGTATCGAAATCTACTATTGCTTTACCTTTTTATAATAATTTGACAGAAAAGCAAATAGATTATGTATGTGAAAATTTAAAAGAAATCCTGGAAGCGATGAAATGAAATTTTGGAGCATATTGAAGGATTGGAAGCGAATTGTAGTCATCATTATTGATCTGATTATTATCGCTCTTACCTTTTACCTGGCTTTCTGGATTCGCTCTTTAGACGAGAGATTTCTCTTGCATGAGTATTTTGTTATATTTAGACAAACTTTACCCCTGGTAACTATAATTTATCTTTTCAGTTTCATTTTGTTTGGCCTTTACAAAGGACTATGGCAGTATGCTAGCGTTAGGGAGTTGTTGAGGATTTTTGAAGCGGTAGCAATCGGCTCTTTCTTGACTGTGGGAGGGATGGTTTTTATTCTTAACTTGCGAGGTTTTCCGCGCTCAGTCTATATAATTCATCCTCTCTTATTGTTTTTATTTGTGGGAGCCAGCAGGTTTGGAGGAAGGATTTTTAAGCATATATCGCCTTCCTCCTTTTTAAATATCTCCGATTTGAAGCAAGTTATTTTAGTAGGAGCGGGAGATGCCGGAGAGATGATTCTGCGTGAGAGCCTGAGACATCCAGAAAATGGATATAGGGTAGTAGGTTTTGTGGATGATAACCCGGAGAAGGTAAATAAGGACATCCATGGAGTTAAGATCTTAGGACCTATAGAGGCGCTTCCAGAGATAGTAAAGAGAAGAAGTGTTGATGAGATAGTCATTACCACTCCCTCTGCTTCAAGAGAACAGATACGGAGGATTATTGATGTCTGTAATGAGACGAGAGTTCCTTTTAAGATAACTCCCTCTTTATCTGATGTTATCGGAGGAAAAGTTGCTTTTGACCAGGTTAGGAAGGTAGAAGTAAAAGACATTCTGTCTAGAGAGGCTGTGAAACTTGATCTAGAACGAATTTCCCATTATAT
>JAUWZM010000069.1 GCA_030615365.1 Candidatus Aerophobota bacterium
TTTAAACCTCTATCGGAAAGAGAAGAATCCATTGCTGAAAAAATTAACTACTGAAGACACAGAATACGCTAAAAATTTTAGGACCGAGGTTTACTTGGTGTCTTCGTGTCTTGGTGGCTGAATAGTAAAAAATTAATAATGAATGGAGGAAACTTGACGAAAGAAAGGTTAATAAGAACCTCTGGTATTGTAATAGAGACTTTACCTAATGCTACCTTTAAAGTAGAGCTGTCTAACGGGCATCAGGTATTGGCTCATGTGTGTGGAAAAATGAGAATGAGATTTATTCGGATTATTCCGGGAGACAAGGTCAGTCTGGAGATTTCACCCTACGATCTTTCCCGAGGTAGAATAGTCTATAGAGAGGGAAAAGGAAAATGAAAGTAAGGTCTTCGGTAAGGAAGATATGCAAGAAGTGCAAGGTTATAAAAAGAAAAGGTGTAGTGCGAATAATTTGTGATAACCCCAAACATAAACAACGTCAAGGATGAAAGGTAGGAGCTGAAAATGGCAAGAATTGCTGGAGTAGAACTGCCCCCCAAAAAAAGAGCGGTTGTTGGTTTAACCTCTATTTATGGCATTGGGAGTAGTCGGGCTAAACGTATTTTGGCTCAGACCAGAATAAGTCCCGATGCTCGAATAAGGAATCTTACTGAGGAGCAGGTAAATCAACTTCGCCATATAATCGAGAAAAATTACAAGATAGAGGGAGAATTAAGAAGGGCGATAGGTGCCGATATATCCAGATTAATTAATATTAACTGCTATCGTGGAATTAGGCATAAAAGCGGGCTTCCCACTAGAGGCCAAAGAACTAGATGTAATGCCCGGACTCGCAAGGGACATCATCGAACAATGGGAACAAAAAAGAAGAAAAAGTAGGAGATTATCCATATGGCTACAAGGAAAAAAGGGGAGAAAAAGAAGAAAAGAGAGAAGGTTGAAGAGGGAATGGCTTACATCCATTCTACTTTCAATAATACTATTGTGACTATAACTAATCTTAAAGGGGATGTGTTGTGCTGGTCTTCCGCAGGAGCAGTAGGATTTAAAGGAACTAAAAAGGGGACACCTTTTGCCGCTCAAAAAGTAGCCGAAGATGTTGCCAGGAAGGCCCAAGAGGATTTTCAATTAGAGAAAGTCGTAGCGGTGGTAAAGGGACCTGGATCTGGAGGAGAAACAGCTATTAGAACTTTGCAGGCCGTAGGATTGAAAATTATTTCTATTAGGGAAGCTACCCCGATTCCTCATAATGGATGTCGTCCTCCTAAGAAAAGAAAGGTATAGGAAAAATGTTAACAGACAGGGCTAAGTGTAAAAAGTGCCGGCGGTTTGGTACTAAGCTTTTTCTTAAAGGGGATAGATGTTTTACTGCTAAGTGTAGTTTGGAAAGAAGAAAAATGACTTCAAGGGGGCGGAGGAGAAGACTTTCCCAATATGCCCAACAACTCAGAGAGAAACAAAAACTTCGTTGGAAATACGGTGTGAAAGAAAAACAGTTCAAGGGTTATTATCAGATGGCGGAGAAATCGCTGGGTATTGCTGGCGAGGAAATCCTTCGCCTCTTAGAGAGAAGATTAGACAATGTAGTGTGGAGATTGGGATTCTGCGTCTCCCGCGCTCAAGCTTGTCAATTGGTTTCCCATGGTCACTTCCTGGTAAATAGCCAAAGGGTGAAAACACCCTCTTATTTAATTAAGGAAAGAGATGTGATAGAGCCAAAGATGAAAGATAAGAAATTCGATTTAATAAAGCAGAATATTAAACTTTCAGAAAAAAGAACAATCCCCGCTTGGTTGGAAATTGACAGAGTTTCTTTGAAAGGTAAAGTGCTTAGACTACCCGACGCAGAAGAGTTAGATCCGGAAGTTGAGATATCTCTAATTATAGAATATTATTCTCGATAAACCATGTAAGAAATTTTGAAAGGTGCTTTAAATCCTTTCTCCTTTAAGAAATAAAAAAATGATGCAGGTTTTTTAAACCTAAGTATGTACATTTTGAACTCTCATACTTCATAATTAAGGAGGAATAAGTGAGAGAATTGGTAAAGCCGGAAAAGGTAAAAGTTGAAGAGAAAGGCTTCTGTAAAACCTACGGTAAATTTATTATTGAACCTTTCGAAAGGGGGCATGGAACAACCTTAGGTAATTCTCTTCGCCGGGTTTTGCTCTCTTCCATCCCTGGATCAGCGGCTATTTCGATAAAAATAGATGGGATAAGTCATGAATTTGCTACTATTCCAGGAGTGAAGGAAGATGTGCTTCAGATTATTCAGAACATAAAAAAAATTAGAGTAAAATTATTCACTGATAAAGAGAAAGAAGTTTTCTTGGATGCGAGAGGTCCTCTAAAAGTGAAGGCCTCCCATATTCAAACTGATAGTGAGGTAGAAATTGTGAATCCCGATCTTCACATTGCTACTTTGGATAATAAAAAGGCTCATTTGCCTATTCAGATAACTTTGGCTAAAGGAAGAGGATATGCAGAAGCAAGTGAGAATAAAAGAGAAGATCAACCGGTGAGAACTATTCCCATAGATTCTATTTTCTCCCCTGTCAGGAAGGTTAAATACGAAGTACATCCAGTAAGGATTGGAAGAAGAACTAACTTTGATTCCCTTGTTCTTGAAATCTTTACCGATGGAACTATACTGCCAGATGAAGCTTTGAATGAGGCTGTAAATATCTTAAAAGATTACATAGCTTGTTTTGTTATTGAAAAAGAGGGAGAAGGAAAAACAACACGGGAAGAGGAAAGTTTTCTTGAAGAAGAGGTAGATAAAATAGGATTATCTAAACCTGCGTTGAATGCCTTGAAGGGTGCAAAAATTCTAAAGATGAAAGATCTGTTAGATAAAAATTCCAAGGAATTTTTAAAAATTAATAATTTTGGAAAAAAATCCTTAGAGAAAGTGAGAGAGAAGTTAGCCCAATACAATCTGAGCATTAAAGAGGGAAAAAATGAGACATAGGAAAAAAGGAAAAAAACTAGGTCGGAGTAAAGATCAACGAGAAGCTCTTCTTTCTAACCTCACCAGGTCTTTAATTTTTTACGAGGAAATCGTTACCACTCAAGCGAAGTCAAAAGAGGCTGCCAGATTTGCCGAGAAAATGATTACTTTGGCTAAAGATGGCTCTCTTCATCATAGAAGAATTGCCTTAAAATTTATTCACGATAAGAAAGTGGTAGATAAACTTTTCTCTGTTGTTGCTCCCCGGTATCAACAACAAAAGGGGGGATACACTCAGATAATAAAATTAAGGTATCGCCAGGGAGACAGCGCTTTGATGTGCAAAGTAAAACTGGTTTAAGATTTCTTTATGCAAAATATAAAACTTAACCTGGAGTATGATGGTGGCCAATATCACGGATGGCAAAAACAGCCAGGCCTTCCTACAGTCCAACAAGAATTAGAAAAGGCTCTCTCGAAACTTTTTCATCAGAAAATATCAGTGATAGCAGCAGCAAGAACTGATGCGAAGGTTCACGCGACAGGCCAGGTGGTGAATTTTATTACCTCTAAACCCATATCACCTTTCGCAATAAAGTGCGCTTTAAATAGTTTCTTACCCGAAGATATCAGAGTTAAAACCTCTCAGATAGTTTCCTTAGATTTTAACGCCCGACGCCATGCTTTGCACAGAATTTATGGGTATCTAATTTATAACTTCTCTGTAAGTTCCCCTCTTTATCGTAGACTTAGTTGGTGGATTTTCTTTGATTTAGATATCCAAGAAATGAGAAAGGCTTTCCAATTTTTAATAGGTACACACGACTTCTCTTCTTTTCAAGCTCAAGGAAGTCCTTCTCATTCCGTAATTCGAGAAATCGAGAAGTTAGAATTATATAAAAAAAACCACTTCATTTTTCTTTTTATAAAGGGTAGAGGTTTTCTTTATAAAATGGTAAGAAATATTGTGGGAACCTTAGTAGAGGTCGGACGAGGTAAAATTATTTTTTCTCAGGTAGGGGACATTTTAGAAGCGAAGGATAGAAGAAAAGCTGGACCTACTGCTCCGCCACACGGACTTTATCTCTTAAAAGTAGGATACCCGAAGTCATACATATTTGAATAGAACCCTCATCAGGAGTTTCCCCAAAATTTTCAGAACTCGAAAATCTCCAGCTGGATTTCTTATTATATAATCATCTTTAGAAAAGATGCACTTAAATTTTAGGGAAACTCTGAACCCTCATTTATTGACAAAATACCGATATTTAATAGTATTAATATAACCGTTAAGCCACTAAGTCACCAAGACACAAAGATAAATCCGTAAATGCGTTGATGGGTGGATGAGTTAAAGAGGCAAAAGGTTCGATATACAAGATTAAAAAGGCTTTAGCTGTGATTTCTTTGTATTTACATTTCTATCTGTGTAAATCTGTGGCTAAATAGATTTTCTAATATAAAAACACCTTGGGAGAGATGATATGCTTTGTCAGCTCTGCGATCAAAGAGAGTCTACGGTCCATTTTAAAGAGGTTATAAATGGAGTTGTACGAGAGCTTCATCTTTGTGAGGTTTGTGCCGAGGAAAAAGGTTTTTCCCACAATTTTTTTTCTGTTCCTGATTTGCCCCTGCTAAGTTTAATAACTGGATTAATTGGATTTGATACTGTTCTCCCCAAGAAAGAAGGAAAATGTCCTGGGTGTGGACTTACCTATACCCAGATAGAAGAAAGTGGTAAAATGGGCTGTAATTTATGTTATCAGACATTCGAAGAGTATATTTCTCCTCTTTTGGAAAAGATTCACGGTAGAGTTCTTCATCGAGGAAAGATGCCCAGAAGAGGAAGAATGAGAAGTAACATAGAAGGACAGTTATATCAGCTTCACCAGGCATTGGATAAGGTAGTGAAAAAAGAGGAATACGAAAAGGCGGCTCAAATTAGAGATAAGATAAAGAAACTGCAAAGTGAAAAGACCAATGATTTTTCAACAAATGATTAATTCTCCCAGCCAGTGGGTAAGAGAGGAAGGACCAGAGGCAAATATTGTTTTTAGCTCTCGAGTCAGATTGGCAAGAGACATTCAAGATTTTATTTTTCCTCCCTGGGCCAGTAACTCTGAGCTAAAGAAGGCTTCCGCTAAAATTCTTGAGGCTGTGCACAAGAGCAAATATTTTGAAGGTTCCTCGGTGATAGATATGAAAGAGCTTTCTTTTTTGGAGAGAAAATTTCTTTTGGAGAGGCATTTAATCAGCGATGAGTTTATGAAGCCTGCTGAGTGTCGATTTTTGGTGACTACAAAGGGAGAAATTATTTCCTTAATGATAAATGAAGAGGATCATTTAAGACTTCAAAGTATTCTCTCTGGGCTTCAGTTAGTCGAGGCCTGGAAATTAAGCGATGAGGTAGATAATGATCTGGAAGAATATTTAAATTATGTGTTCTCTTCCCGAAGAGGTTACCTTACTTCCTGTCCTACTAATGTGGGCACAGGAATGAGGGCATCCTGCATGATACACCTACCTTCCCTGGTAGCTACCAATAGAATTAGAGATGTGTTAAAGCGTGTCTCTCAATTAGGGTTGGTAACCAGAGGTCTCTATGGTGAAGGAACAAGTTCTTGGGGAGATCTTTTCCAGATATCTAACCAGGTTACTTTAGGTTTGGAAGAAAAACAGATCCTTGACTCTGTAGAGAGAGTAACTCGTCGGGTAGTGGAAGAGGAAAGAAGAGCTAGAGAAACCTTACTTAAAAGTAGTTCTGCTAAAATAAAAGATGAAATAGGACGAGCATGCGGAATTTTAACCAATGCGTATCTGATCACTTCAGAGGAAGCTTTACAGTTGTTATCTAAAATAAGGTTGGGCATAGGCTTGGGATTGTTATCCGGTTTAAAAATTGGTGTTTTAAATGAACTTTTTATTTTAATTGGACCGGCACAGATTCAGATAAGAGAGGAAAAATCTTTAAATTCTTTTTCTCGGGACCAAGTTAGAGCTAAGATTATTAAAGAAAAGTTAAAGCAAGGACTTTTGGAATAAAATTTATCTTAATATTTAGCCATGGATGGACGCTGATATTTCTTTTTAGTTACAATTTCGCCACCAAGGCACGAAGACACCAAGGATAAATGCGTGAATGTGTAGAAGAGGCAAAGGGCTAAAGGTTCAAAGACGCTACGGCGCAATAACTCAAAGACTCAATAACCCAATAGACGAGATTATAAATTCATATTACTTCTTTGTGCCTTGGTGACTTAGTGGCTGAACTGTCACAAAGGATTAAGCTGATGTTTTGTAAATCTGGGGATCTTTTACTGAAGCTACGGGAAACTATTCAAGAACATAACATGCTAAAACCAGATGACCGAGTTGTCGTGGGTGTCTCTGGAGGCCCCGATTCTACAGCTTTAATTCATCTTCTCTGCAGATTAAAACAAGAGTATAAATTGGATATCTGGATTGCCCATCTTAATCATGAATTAAGAAGGGAAGCAGGAGAGGAGGCTGAGTCGGTAAAAAGATTTGCCTCCCAATTAAAAATTCCTGTAATTTCAGATTCTTTAAATGTTGCCCTTTTTGCTAAGCAAAAGAAGATTTCTCTTGAGATGGCTGCTCGAGAAGTGAGGTACAAATTTTTTGAGCGTGTAAGCAGAAAAGTGGAAGCTACCAAGATTGCTCTGGGTCATACTGCTTCTGATCAGGTGGAAACCCTTTTGATGAGATTGATAAGAGGTGCTGGCCTGGATGGTCTTGCGGGCATTCCACCCACAAGGGGGAAGATCATTCGCCCTTTGATCAGTGTCTTTCGAGAAGAGATAGAGAAGTATTGCCAAGGCTATAATCTTTATCCTCACAGAGATTCATCTAATCAGGAATTATCCTTTTTTCGAAACAAAGTTCGTTTGAGGCTGATTCCCTTTATTGCTCGGGAATATAATTCTCAATTTATTCAAGTTTTATTCCGAACTGCCAATATATTACGAGAGGATAAGAAGTGTTTAGATGAAGTTGCAGAAGAGGCATTAAAAAAGTTAATCCTGGAAAGGAGCAATGGACAGATAGTCATAGATGCAGAAACGTTACTATCTTCTCTTTCTTTGTCCTTGCAGCGAAGAGTTGTTCGTAAGCTTATACAGGGAGTGAAAGGTGATTTAAAAAATATAAATTTTATTCATATAGATAAAATAATTAAATTAAAATCAGATAAAGGGACCAAGGTGATTAATCTTCCAGGTGATATTTTAGCCAAGAGAGAGTACCGGAGGTTGGTGATAAAAAAAGACGAGCAGGAACCTCTTTCTTTTTTTTCTCCCCTTGCTGTTCCGGGGAAGACGATTCTTTCCCATCCTGGTTATCTGTTTGAGAGTAAGCTGTTTTGCAAAAAATCCTCTTATTTTTCTCCAGATTCTCACTGCATCCAACTCGATTGGAATAAGTTAACCGGTTCTTTATCCTTGCGAGGAAGGGAAAAGGGAGATAAGTTTCAACCGCTGGGAATGAAAGGAGAAAAGAAATTAAAAGATTTTTTTATAGACCTTAAAGTTCCTCGTCAGCAAAGGGATAAGATCCCTATTTTGGTGAGTGGAGAAAGAATAGTCTGGGTGGTTGGTTATCGAATTGATGAGGGATTTAAAGTAGATGAGCACACCAATAAAATTCTTAAGATAAAGGTAGGAAAAATTGGCCACTGAAGGTGAAAGGCAAAGAGCCAATGGGGGGGTGAGAAAAAAATGAAAAGAGAGGCAAAAGTAGAAAGAAAAACTAAGGAGACTAAAGTAGAGGTCTCTATTAATTTAGATGGTGAAGGTCATTTTAAGATAGATACAGGGTACTCTTTTTTAGACCATATGCTGGAACTTTTCTCCTGGTATGGATTTTTTGATTTAGAGATTTTAGCTCGAGGAGATACTCAAGTTGATTATCATCACCTGATAGAGGATGTAGGAATATCTTTAGGGAAAGCATGCAGGAAAGCATTAGGGGGAAAACAAGGTATAAAAAGATACGGCAATAGTTTTGTTCCCATGGATGATGTTCTGGTTCAGTGTGTGGTAGATATCAGTGGACGCCCTTTTTTTGTCTTACACGGCTCTGAAGAGTTGAAGGGAGAGATTTTTGAGATGTTTAAGGGGTTTTTTAGAGGTTTTTCTTCTCATTGTGGAATTACTCTTCACATTAATCTGCACTGGGGACAAGGTTATCATCACATTTTAGAAGCGATTTTTAAAGCTTTTGCCTTAAGTTTGGATGAAGCTTGCACGGTGGAAAATAGAAGGAGGACTATTCCTTCTATAAAGGGGAGTATAGATGAGGTTTAATTATGCGAGCTGTGATTCAAAGAGTTACTAAAGCTAACTGTTGGGTGGGAGAGGAAGAAGTTGGGTCTATAGATAAAGGGATGGTGGTTTTTTTAGGCGTGGGGAAAGATGACAAACTACTGGATGCTGAGTATATGGTCAAGAAAATTTTTAATCTACGCATATTTGGAGACTCGCAGGGTAAGTTAAATTTATCTTTGTTACAAGTGAAAGGAGAGGTTCTTCTAATTCCTCAATTTACCGTGTATGGAGATTGTGGGAAGGGACATCGACCTAATTTTATTAAAGCTGCCCCGTCTCAAGATGCCAAATCTCTTTATTCTAAGGTAGCGGAAGCGATGAGGGAGAAAATTTTTAGAGTAGAGGAAGGAGTATTCGGAGCTACGATGAGGGTACGGGTAGACAATGAGGGGCCGGTAACAATAATTCTTGATTCTAAATAGTTATTTAGCCACTGATTTACGCAGATGAACACAAAGAAAAAAGTTACTATTCAGCCACCAAGACACGAAGACACCAAGATTAATACGTAGAAGAGGTAAAGAGTAAGACTGTAATGAGTAATGGGTAATATGATCTGTAAACCAGTTAAAGGAAACCAACTAGATAAACCAAATCAACGGAAAGAACGAGATGAACGAGTTTATAGCACTTCTTTGTGCCTTGGTGACTTAGTGGCCTGAACTGTTACAGAAGAAAATGGATAAAAGGCTTCATTGAATAATTATTCGTGATAATCGGGGGCTGAATATCAGCGATTTTAGCTAAAGAAGGCAATTAATGACCAAGATAACTGTAGGCTTAGAAGTAGGTGCCACAGGGATAAAACTGGTAGAGTTGATCCATCGAGGAAATGAATGTCGGTTAAAGAGTCTGGGTTTAGCTCAGATACCTTTATATAAGGAAGGAGTGGATTATGTAAAAGAGCAGGCTCTGATGGTTCGCCTTGTTAAAGACCTGGTACAAAGGTATAAAGTGAATAAAAAATGTGTAGCTATATCAGTAGGGGGGGAATCGGTAATTATTAGAAGAATAAAAGTCCCCCAAATGGAACCCAAAGAGCTCAATCAGGCTCTTAAATGGGAAGCCGAAGAGTACATCCCCTATCCTATTAATGAGGTAACCCTTGGTTTTCATATTTTAAAGAAGGGTGTATCGGAAGTTGGGAATCCAGAGATGTCTTTAATCCTGGTAGGGGCAAAGAATGAGATTATTCAGGGTCAGCTTGAAATTATGAGACAGGCAGATATCTCTCCAATGATAATAGATGTAACTCCTTTTGCTCTTTTCAATGTGTTTGACCACATCAGTTCAAAAGATAAGGAAGGAGTAGCTCTTCTTGAATTTGGCCACAGAAATGTAGACTTAGTTCTATCAGGAGAAGATTGCCCTTTTTTAGTAAGAAACATAAAGTTGGGGGGATACCAAATTACTCGAGCTATCCGTGATGAATTGAATGTTTCCTTTACTCAAGCCGAAGAATTAAAGAAAAGATATGGTCTTATGGAAAGAGAAGATAAAGTTTTTAAAGAATCTGAGGAAAGCATGAAGGTAGATAGAATTATCAGGAAATCTCTTGATAGTTTAGTGAATGAGATTGCGCATTCTTTTGAGTATTACACTTCTAATAGAGAAGGAGCTTTGATTGGAAAAGTTCTTCTTTCTGGAGGCGGCTCGCTTCTCAAAAATATAGACAAATTTTTAGCTGAGCAGTTAGGAATACCTGTGGAGATAATCAATCCTTTTAAGAATATTGTGTATGATTCTCAAAGTTTTCCTTCTCAGTTTTTATCTTCCCTGTCTCCTTTGCTCAGTATCCCTGTAGGGTTAGCTCTTAGAGAGGTATCTTAGTTATGCTTAAGATAAATCTTTTACCTGGTGAGATACTAAGGAAAAGGGAAAGAAGAGATTTTATAATTTTTGTCAGCATCTGTGGAGCCGTCGCTGTTTTAGTTTGCTCTCTTTATTTTTTCCCTTTTAACCCAGAAATTACCAGGGTAAAGAAAAGATTGGAATTAGTTCAATCTCAAGCTCAAGAGTATCAGCCTATTTTAGGGCAGATAAAGAAGATAACTCAGAATAACGATCAACTCCAGCTCTGCTTAGATTCATTGAGAAGTGTGGTAATCAGGCAATCTTGCTGGCCTCGAATTTTATATGAAATAAGTAAGGCTTTGCCAGAAAATATATGGCTAAAGGAAATAAAGAAGGATGGGGATACTTCTTTTATCAAAATCAAGGGAAGCAGTCTTACTCAAACCATGGGTGCAGCTAAATTTATAGAAAATTTGAATCACTCTTCTTCATTCGAGGAAGTGAATTTCACCAATTTCTCCAGGCGAGAGATAATGGGCAAAACAGTAATGGAATTTGATTTGAAATGTGAATTAAGCGATCCTGCCCCTTAAGGAGGTAATATCTTGATTTTTACTATAAAGGGAAGAGTGTTTATTGGAGTATCCGTATTTGGAGGGATAATTTTTCTCTTTTACTTGTTTGTTTACCTTCCTCAAGTAAAATATATAGAATCAGTAGAAGGACAGATTGGATATGAAAATTATAAAATTGTGCAGTTAAAGAAAAAAACTGACCAGTTAAACAGGTTGCAGGCAGAATATAAAAAAATCCAAGCTGAACTTTCCCTTTTAAAGGATAATCTTCAAAAAGGTGAGGATAATTTTCTTTATCAACTGGGGCTAAGGGGGAGTATTTACAATATTAATTACCTAGAAATTACTCCTCAATCTATGTTGGAGGAGAAATACTTCTACCGTACTCCGGTAAAGATTCATCTCTATGGAACCTATCACAGCTTCGGGATGCTTCTTTCCGATATGGCTAAAAGGCAAGGTTCAGGGACTTTTACTGTAGATACTGTATTGATAAAGGAAAGAAAAGAGGGAGAACATACCATAGAGGCTTATCTTACTATTTCTCTGTATAAGTATAAAATTTTTGAGTTTATTGAAGGAAGCGCTGAGACTTCTGAAGTGAGAAAGGACAGTGAAGTTTCGCGAGCTATCTCAAGGAGAGAAAGATGAGAGTGGGAGTTGAAATAATTTTAATTGGGAGTATAATGTTTTTACTTTCTTCTTCAGGCAGTTGGTCTCTGGAAAAGTTAAATGAGGAAGCTCTTCTCCCTCCAGTATTTGAGTATAAAGTGGAAAATCGTAGGGACCCTTTTCTATCTTTGATCGTGAAAGAGAAAAAAGCTAAACCCAAGGCAATTTCACCTAAAGTTGTGGAAAAAACAGAACCAAGAATAGTTACTCAGTCGGAGTATAGGTTGATAGGCTTAGTATGGGATAAGAGGGAAAGTTTAGCTATTATTAAGAAGGGAGAAAGGACCTGGTTAGTTAAGGAGGGGAGTTCATTGAATAGCTTCAGAGTAGCTCGTATTGACGGTAAGAAAGGAGAGGTTATCCTATGGGGGGAGAACGAGATAATTCAATTAAAACTTGCAGAGAGGGAAAAATGAAGTGGTTGAAATTTTTATTTATAGTATTGATGGTGGGAGTAATCGCAGGGATTCCTTCTTTAAATTGGGCTACTCAAACTACCCCCATTGAGGAGAAGGTTATTTCTCTGGATTTCAAGGATGCTCCTCTTTCTGATGTCCTCAGGTTAATTTCTACGCAAACGGGCATTGGTATAATTATTGAACCAGGAGTTAAGGGAATAGTAACTGCCAGGTTTGAGAAACCTATCCCTGTTCTCAGAGCGCTCGATATTATATTGGAAACAAATGACTGCAAATATGAGATAAAGGATAATATTATTAAGGTAGCCCCTATTGTTTCTCTTTTGGAGGAGAAGACTTTCTTTCTTCGCTATGCCTTAGCTCCCTCCCTTGAGGATTCAGTTTTCTCTTTTCTATCCCCTCGAGGAGCTTTAGAGATAAACTCTGAGAATAATTTTATTCAGGTACAAGATACCTCATTAGTGATAGAGAAAATAACTACATTCATTTCCCAGGTTGATACTGTAGCTTCTCAAATGCAAACCAGGAGTTTCTCCCTTCAATACGCCTTAGCGGAGAATGTGGCAGAAGTGCTGAAGAAAGACATCTCTGAGCAGGGAAGCATTGAGGTGAGCCCATCCTCTAACTCTATTGTCATTAATGATACCTCTTATACTCTCTTGAAGCTCTCCTCTCTTATCGTAAGTTTGGATACATTTCAGCCCCAGCAAAGACTCTTTCAGTTAAGGTTCGCCATTTCATCTCATATTCTTCCCTTAATCAAACCAAATCTTTCTCCCAAGGGATCCCTTAGCCTATATGAAGGAAATAGAATTGTGGTGACAGATGCACCCTTCTATCTTGAAAAGATAGGGGAATCCATTGCTAATTTGGATAAATTCTCTGTGTGTCTGAAGGAAGAGGAGTTTGTTATTCACTATCTAAGGTTAGAGGATATATTACCTGAAATCAGGTCTTATCTTTCTGCTGAGGGCTCTCTTAAAGTAAATGAGGAGGTAAACTCTGTGTTAGTAGAAGATGCCTCCTATCCTCTTTCTCGGATTGATGATTTCATTGGCAGGAAAGATATCTTCATCCCTCAGAAAAGACTCTTTCAGTTAAGGTTCGCCATTTCATCTCATATTCTTCCCTTAATCAAACCAAATCTTTCTCCCAAGGGATCCCTTAGCCTATATGAAGGAAATAGAATTGTGGTGACAGATGCACCCTTCTATCTTGAAAAG
>JAUWZM010000110.1 GCA_030615365.1 Candidatus Aerophobota bacterium
AGGGGAAGGTTTTAGGCAAAGGGCAGGATTTTACTATTAAATCTCCTACAAATGATCCGGTTAGAATGTACCTTAAGGAAATTGGAAAAGTTAGGCTTCTTACTGCTTTTGAAGAAGTGCAGCTGGCAAAAAAAAATGAAGCGGGGAACTTAGCAGCAAGACAATTGCTGGTGAAGGCGAACCTGAGACTGGTGGTAAGTATCGCTAAAAAGTATTTTGGAAGAGGTTTGCTTTTTTTAGACCTCATACAGGAAGGAAATCTTGGACTGATAAAGGCGGTAGAGAAATTTGATTACAGGAGAGGTTTTAAATTTTCTACATACGCAACCTGGTGGATAAGACAAGCTATTACAAGAGCTTTGGCTGATCAGGCCAGAACTATTAGAATCCCGGTTCATATGATAGATAACATTAATAAATTAGTCAGGGTCCAAAGACAATTGCTTCAAGAACTTGGCAGAGATCCTTCACCTGAAGAGATTTCAGAGAAAATGGATTTTACACCTGGCAAGATAAGAGAAATAATCAAAATAAGCCAGCATCCTATTTCATTTGAAACTCCAATAGGTGAGAAAGGTGATAGTAACCTTGGCGATTTTATAGAGGATTCGGAAGTAGAAGCGCCTTCAGATGCTGCATCTTTTACTATGCTGCAGAAGCAGCTACAGATAGTTTTAAACACCTTAAAGTACAGGGAAAGAAAAATTATCCAGTTAAGGTTCGGGCTTATGGATGGACATCCCAGAACTCTTGAAGAAGTGGGCAGGGAGTTTGGAGTAACAAGAGAAAGAATAAGACAGATAGAATCAAAAGCTTTGGGAAAGCTCAGTCATCCAAACAGAAGCGGTGTTTTGAGGGATTTTCTGGAGCACTAAGTTAACTGTATGCTGTAATTTTGTTGTGGTTTATCATGTTACCAGGTTTGTTACCGGCTTTTTAGCGGGTATTTTAAAGTGGAATTTAATCACTTTTTTTAGCTAAATTACTATTGAAATAAACTTCTTATATACTATAATAGCTTATCGTGTATCCAAGTTCCCAGATAGCTCAATGGTAGAGCATTCGGCTGTTAACCGAAGGGTTGTAGGTTCGAGTCCTACTCGGCGGGCAACCAAACCAAGCATTAAAAATAGTGACCACCTTCCCTCAATTTGATAGGCATTATCTAATCCTTATGTTAGTTGTGAAAAGGCTTTATAATAGAATTATTACACAGAGGACAAGTTGTTGCCTCGCGGTGATGGTGGCAGGGTGTATGACTCCATGTGTGGAAAATGTAAATGAAGGCAAGGGTAAAAGATGAATATTCTTTCGATGGAAAATGTGACGAAGAGCTTTACTGAGAAGATGTTGTTTGAACAGGTGTCTCTGGGGATTAAGGACAACGACCGCATTGGCGTGGTCGGGATCAATGGAACGGGAAAGTCCACATTTTTGAAAATAATCAGCGGGCATATAGAGCCAGATTCAGGAAACATCTCACGTAGGAACAATCTAACGGTGCAGTGCCTCTCGCAAGCCTTGGAGTTTGATGAGAGTATGACTGTCCTTGAGCATATTTTACACGGAGAGCATCCGCTGATGAAGACGATCAGGGCATATGAGGCCACGACACATCAGCTGCATGAAGCACCAAACGACGAAAGCCTCCAAAAAAGGCTGATTGAGTATGCTGAGAGGATGGATGCACTGGATGCCTGGAATGTAGAGATTCAGGCGAAAAGTATTTTAAGTAAGCTCGGGATATCGGATATAGACCGAAAGATTGGGGAGCTATCAGCCGGTCAGAGGAAAAGAATTGCTCTGGCAGAGGCGCTAATTCAGCCTGCGGACCTCTTGATTTTGGATGAGCCGACCAACCATATTGATTTGGAGACAATCAAATGGCTGGAGGATTATTTGAGCCAGCGAAAAGGGGCGCTGCTTTTAGTGACCCATGACCGTTATTTCCTTAATAGGGTCGTCAATTGCATCATTGAAATAGATAAAGGAAAGCTGTATTCCTATGACGGTAACTTTGAATATTTTCTGGAAAAGAAAACGCTGCGCGGAGAAACTCAAACCTCGATGGAAGAAAAGCGAAGACGGCTGTATATAAATGAGCTGGTGTGGATCCGCCGGGGGGCCAGGGCGAGAACGACCAAGCAGAAGGCCAGGATTGCCCGTTTCGAGGAGATGAAAGGGGCATGGACAGGAAAAGAAATCGCCAGGGAGCAGCTTGAGCTTCCGGTTGCTTATACCCGCCTCGGAAAAAAAGTAGTTGAGTTTGATAACGTATCCAAGTCGTTTGACGGGCTGACGGTTATCAAAAACTTCAGTATCAAGATAAGCCCAACGGACAGGATAGGCATTGTTGGCCCAAACGGCGCGGGCAAGACGGTCCTGTTAAATCTTGTTGCCGGATTGATTGCCCCGGATAAAGGTGACATCAGTATCGGGGAAACGGTTAAGATTGCATATTACCAACAAAACAATGAGGATATGGACAACTCGATTCGTATGATCGATTATATCAAGCAAACGGCGGAATACGTTGAAACAAGCAGTGGGTACACAATATCGGCGAGCCAAATGCTTGAACGATTCCTTTTTGACGGTAGCCAGCAGTACAGTTTTATTAAAAATCTTTCGGGCGGCGAAAAGAGACGGCTCTTGTTAGCCAAGGTCCTGATGGAAAAACCGAATGTCCTGCTCCTGGATGAGCCGACAAATGATCTGGATATACAAACCCTTGAGGTATTGGAGGAATATCTGGAATATTTCCAGGGCTCTGTGCTGGTTGCATCTCATGACAGGTATTTTCTCGATAAAACAACTGACCGGCTGATAGCAGTAAAAGGTGACGGAAGGATTGAATTTTACAACGACCTTGGAGCGTATGGATGCAGCCTGATGGCTGGTGAGCCAAAGGCAAGGCAACAAAGCAAAGTGGTGAGGCGGCCCGCCAGAGTTAACCAAAAAACAAAATTTACTTTTGCTGAAAGCAGGGAGTTTGCTCAGATCGACAGTGTCATCGGGAAATTAGAGGCAGAGCTGGCAAGACTTACTGAAGAAATGAGCGGGAGCTGGTCGGCCTATGTCAGCATGCGGGAACTCGTAGCGCAGCAAAAAAAACTTCAGGCCGAGCTGGCAGAAAAAATGGAACGCTGGGTCTATCTGCATGAGCTGGCTGAGAAAATAGAGCGACAGTAAGATTCATACATGGAAGTAACTAATCCTGACCAAAATGGCCAGCCAAGGTAAGTATTAAATTTAAATGCCAAACTCTCCTGCCCATAACATTTCTAAAAATATTTTCCAGGGAATTATTTTTATATCATCTATATCTCTGGGGTATTTTTCCTGACTTACAACTAAAAGGTGCTTTACTTTTTCATCTTCCCGCAATGACCTTTCCCCAAAAAACTAGTCCAATTTGAAAGTTAGGATTCAGGCCATTCGAGGGTCCCCCAAAAACTAGTCCACCTATAATGTTAGTAATCCGGCTTATTTGCCTCTATGGACAGGCTCCTGGCAAAGTCACTGGGCGTCATATTGCCCAGGGAACTATGAGGCCTAAACTCATTATAGTCCCTTCTCCATGCATCTAATTTACTCTGTGCATCCTCGATTGACAGGAACCAATTGGTATTTAAAAACTCATCTCTAAGACTACCATTAAAAGACTCAATGAATGCATTATCTACTGGTTTTCCAGGACGGGAGAACTCAAGCTTAATGTTATTTTGATAGCTCCAGTTATCAAGCGCCTTGGAGATAAACTCAGGACCATTGTCCACCCTGATCCTTTCAGGTAGTCCTCTATAGTAGCTAATGTGGTTTAATATATCAACTACTGTATCTCCAGTTATTTTACTATCGGCGTAAATATTTAAACATTCTCTGCTATATATATCCAACATGGTAAGCGCCCTAAAGCGCCTTCCATTAAATAGTGCATCGGACATAAAATCCATAGCCCAGCACTGATTGATTCTAGTAATATCCACTTTAGGTATCCTGGCCTGGCTGATTCTCTTCCTTCTTCCTTTGTAACGCAAATTAAGCCCTTCCTGGCAGTATATCCTGTATACGGCCTTATGGTTTACCTTCCAACCCTCTCGCATAAGCAGTACATGTATCCTCTTATATCCATATCTTACCCTTGCCTGAGCGATATCCCTGATTCGCATCCTAAGCGGGATCTGCCCGTCTCTTTTGGCTATATAGCGCTGGGATCCTCTGCAGAATTTGATCAATTTACATCCACGTCTTTCGCTAATATCATAATGCGCCTGCAGCCAACATACGGCTTCCCTTTTAGCTGCAGGCTTTAAAACTTTTTTGACAGCACATCCTGAAGCATCTGTTTATCCAGGCTTAGATCAGCCACTAGTTTCTTAAGTTGGCGGTTCTCTTCTTCAAGCTGCTTTAGCCTTCTGAGATCGCTGGGCATCATACCACCATATTTCTTCTTCCACCGGTAGAAGGTTTGTTCAGTAATTCCCATCTTTCTTATTACTTCTCTTACCGGTGTCCCTGTTTCTGCCTGCTTTAAGGCAAAGGCAATCTGCTCTTCAGTAAATTTGCTTCTTTTCATCTTTTTTGATCCTTTCTTTGTTAGTTTTATTATACAGTCAAAACTAACATCTTGTCTGGATCAGTTTTTCGGGAGAAGGTCACAGTAAAATAAAAAAAAGAAGAAAAGATTATGCTAAGAAAACACTATACACCGGAGCAGATCATTAACTCACTAAGAGAAGCAGAGATACTTTGAGGAGATTACAAAACCAATTCAGTATCAATATTACCTTTAGTTTTCTCACTTGGTAAAGTAAGAGTCGGTTTGAAAATTTATATTCTTAAGCGAAATCATCTGAAATTGAGATTTATATTATTCTTTCCAGCATAGGCTTTAGCAAGTGATATAAACATTGCGCCTCTGTTCTTTTTAATTTTCCCGGTAAGATGTGCATCCTTAATTATGCTCAAAAATATTCTTACTCGCTGTTCTGGGATTTTATCAACTACAGTTCGAAATGCCCCCAAGCTGTGATCATCCACAAGCTCTTCTGCTATTTCTCTTGCCAGTAGCTCCTTTTCTTTAGACCTATATCTATTTATTTTAGGATATTCTTTTACTACACTGTTTTTAATGTATTTACCTTTTGGATCAGTCTTTTTGTCTTTTCCGGAGTCTTTAGGTTCTATAAAGTTACATTTTCCCTTATCTTTTAGGGATTCTTTTATTTTTCTCCTAATATCGTTAATATCCTCTTCATCTTCTGCTACTATTTCCTTTATCTCCCCTTTAGAGTTTTCCACAACCACTTTTCTACTTGCCCTATTAACGTTATTTAAATTAGTTTCATTAACATCAGTATCACTAGGGTGTACTTTCGGCACTTCTAGAGGTGTATTTTTGACACTTCTAGAAATGCCATCTTGGCACTTCTGATTATTAAGTAGTTCTGGTTTCAATATATAAATCCTATTAGGCTTACCTTGCCCCATTTTTTTCTCAAAAATTAATTTATATTTATTAAGACTTTTTTTATACCTTATAACAGTTCTTATTCCTGCGTCTAAAATTTTAGATAATTCTTCAACGCTAAATACTAAATATATAAATCCACTACTATCTCTCCAGTTGTTTTTTATAGACAGATCCAGCCTATCTCTCAATATTGAATACATAAGCTTTGGGCCAAGAGAGAGTCCTTTATATTTAGGGTTTTCAAAAAGAGCTTTTGGTGTTTGATAAAACCTTAGGGTTATCTCTTCTTTTAAAGTATAAAATCTATCTGATGGGATAGAATTATATTCTTTGTTGTTTGGGGAGCCGTTGGAGTTACTGGGAGGCAGCCCAGGCTTTTTACGTATATTTTCTCTATTATCTCTTAAGTTACTCTTACTCATTATAGGATTTCCTGTTTAAATTTTTATCTAATGCAAAAAAGCCCGGCATTATACCGAGCTTTTATATTTAAATAACTTTGATTTTCTTTTTAAATGTAAGATCTACATTAATTGAATTATCTTCGACATTTGCTAAAACTAGTGCTATATCCTCTGGGTTTTTAAGGTATACGCTAGGTGAACTGCCTCCGCCATTCGCCCTGAATCGGTCAAATGCTGGTTTTATACCACTGGTGAGTTAATTCTTCTATTGATTTTATCCTTTTTATTTCCAAATTCAATAGGTAATTTTTTAAAATTATCCTTTCATGTTCATAGTGTAGCTGTGAATTATAATTATAAACATAAGCTTATTTTACTTTAAGGTTTTTGATTTCTATTAATTTTTTTCTAACATAAGATTTTATTCTAGAATCCGGGATTTTTCCAATCCATTTACTGGCTTTCTTAAAGCTAAATGATTTAGGGAAAAACAATTCTGGAAAGTAACTAAACTGTTTTTCTTTCTAGCAAACAGGTAAAGACTATTGATTAATGCTTTTTCCGGTTCAGCTATAAGGAAGCTACCATTCCCTTTATACCAATCAAATCCATCAAAAAATGAAGGTGATATCTGATGTATAAAAAATGTTCCTACTTTTATATAAATTTTCTTTGTATGAATTGTTGAAGCCAAATTTATCTCCTGTGGAGTTTGTTCGATTATTCCATACAGGTGAAGTGCGCTTATGAAAGAGACATAAGCCCTGTTTTTTGGCATTAAAAAAGGAATTATGTTGTAAGGGCTTAACCTTTCTTTTCCAGTTTCTGCCCAGATACTTCTAGCTACTTTAAAAACAAGTCCTTTCTTTTCGAGTATATTAAGCATTTGCGAAGCGTTAGATAACGAACTATCAGAAAGCATTGCTCTTCACTTGTTGTACTATTTAAATTTTAGCCCAGGCTATTTATATAAATTAGGAGTTTCCATAAAACTTGTTACACTCTCTTAGATTTATATAAAAAGTATATTTTTACAACTGTTTTAGGAGAAGATGATAAGTCACTATCCAAACTCTATTAATTTTCCGGTGGCAGGAGGAACAGAAATCTAAAAATGAACAACTAGCCGATTGAGCAATTACTTATATCCCACATATTCAGGTTTGTTGCCAGAGTAGCATTCATATTTCTTCAATAGTTTTCTGAAGTAGTTTCTCGAATCGACGTAACGTTCATCAACATCTTTCAAGGT
>JAUWZM010000111.1 GCA_030615365.1 Candidatus Aerophobota bacterium
TTGTTGACATAGAATATTCAAGAATTGTAACATCATCAGAGATTTTTCACGATGGGTCTCAAGAAAGAGTAAAAGAAAGTTTGATTTCCAATGATCCAGTGCAAGCTATTCATCAATTTATGGATTTTATCCAGGAAAAGACTTCAAGGTGAACTACAAGTTTAGAGCACAAAGTAAATACAATGGAAGCCATCAGTGTCATAAAATAATCAGAGCCATTGAGAAATTCAATCAAAAGTTATGTGCTGCGGATTTAGGACCACGGAGTTATTGACTATAGGACTATTGGACTACAAAAATGAGCCAAGAATTAAAAGAAATTATTAACTTGGTAAGAAAAGCTGGGGAAAAAGTTTTAGAGATTTACCAAAAGACACCAAAGGTTTATGAAAAAGAAGATAAATCACCGGTTACAGAAGCTGACTTTGCCTCAGAAAAAGCTATCTTATCGGGTTTGAAAAAATACGGATATGGGATTCTTTCTGAGGAAACAAAGGATAACCCCTCCCGTTTGAGTAAAGAGAAAATATGGATAATCGATCCTTTAGATGGAACAAAAGATTTTTTACAAAAAACTGGAGAATTCTCTATCATGGTAGGATTAGTTCATAAGAAAGAACCTATTTTAGGGGTGGTTTACAAACCTGTTGATGATAAGATATACTTTGCTGAAAAAGGGAAAGGAGCTTTTTTAAAAGAGGCTGACGAGCCTTTAAAGAAATTAAAGATTTCCAGTGTTTCTAATATAGCTGATGCTAATTTTGTATTTAGCAGGTATCATCTTGGGAATCTGGAGAAAAAGTTTATGGAAAAGGCCAAAATAGGTAAGACTACTTGTGCAGGAAGCATTGGAGTTAAATTAGGGTTGATTTCCGAGGGAAAAGCTGATGGATATTTTACTATGAGCAATAAAACCTGCCAGTGGGATATTTGCGCCCCAGAAATTATTTTAAAAGAAGCTGGTGGCAAGGCAACAGACCTCAAAGGAGAAAATTTTGTTTATAACCGCCGCCAGATAAGAAACCTAAGCGGCATTGTTGCCAGTAACAAAAGGATTCATAACCAAATAATTAAAAATATAAATCAGATGAACTAATGAGAAATGTTATAAGGAGGCACTAAAAGATGTTACCTCACGGTGGAAAATTAATAGATAGAAGTCTGTCTTTTCAGGAAAGACAGGAAGTTCTAAAAAATATTGATAGATTCAAAACTTTAACTCTGGATATAGAGCAAATTAAAGATGTTAAAAACATAGCCAGGGGGGTTTATTCGCCCCTAACAGGTTTTTTAAAAAAGGATAATTTTCAAAAAGTTGTATCAAAGATGCGCCTCTCTGATGGAACAGTGTGGCCGATTCCAATTGTTTTAGATATTTCAAAGGAAGATTTTCAGAGAATAAAAAAAGAAAAAGATGTTCTTTTGACCGATTGTCATGCGAAACCAATTGCTCTTTTAGAGGATATTGAAATTTATCCTTATAACAAAGATTTTTTTGCCCAAGGAGTTTTCGGCACCAGGGATAGGAATCATCCTGGAGTTAAAGAAGTATATAAAATGAGAGAATTTTTAATAGGCGGGGATATCAAACTCTTGGATGAGACTCGTGAGCCATTTCCGGAATACAATTTTTCCCCTAAGGAAACCAGGAAAGCTTTCCAGAAGCGAGGATGGAAAAGTGTGGTTGCTTTTCAAACCCGAAATGTTCCTCACCGAGGTCATGAGTTTTTACAAAAAACTGCTTTGAAAGAGGTTGATGGACTTTTTATCCAGCCAGTTATTGGGAAGAAAAAGATAGATGATTTTAAAGATGAGTATATATTAATCAGCTATGAGATTTTAATTAACAAGTACTATCCAAACAATAGAACATCCTTAGGGATTCTTCCTTTAAAAATGAGGTATGCCGGGCCCAGAGAAGCTATCTTTCATGCCCTTATCCGAAAAAACTTTGGTTGCACTCATTTTATTGTTGGTAGAGATCATGCCGGAATCGGGGATTATTATGGTCCCTTTGATGCGCAAAATATTTTCGATAATTTTAAAAAAGAGGAAATCGATATCAACATTCTAAAATACCCGGAAGTAGTCTATTGCCTCCAAAAAAAAATGCACACCTTCATAGACCAGTGCCCTCCTGCAGAGAGGCTCTCTTTTAGTGGAACCAAAATCCGGGAGCAAATTAAATCAAAAGAAAATCCCCCTTCTTACTTCATGAGACCAGAAGTTTTCAGTTTCCTGGCCCAAAGTCGTAATGCTTTTGTAGATGATGAGTATAAAAAAACATCAAATCAAAAAGGGTTTGTCCTCTGGTTTACCGGTCTATCTCAGGCTGGTAAAACAACGGCTGGCAATAAGGTTTATGAAATATTAAAGGAAAAAGGTCTGAAACTGGAAAGATTAGATGGAGATATTGTTCGTAGATCTTTAAGCAGTGATTTAGGTTTTTCCAAAGAAGGCAGGGATGAAAATATCAAACGAGTTACCCATGTGGCAAAACTTTTGAGCAGAAATGGGACCAAAGTGATTTGTTCGTTCATCTCCCCTTATATCAAAACAAGAGGCAAAATTAGAAAAGAAGTTACCAATCTTATAGAAGTTTTTTGTAACTGTCCCCTTGAGATTTGTGAGAAGCGCGATAAAAAAGGGCTGTATCAAAAAGCCAGGAAAGGGAAAATTCAACACTTTACCGGCATCTCCGATCCTTATGAAGCTCCGGAGAATCCAGAGATTGAACTGCACACTGATATAGAAACTGTGGAAGAGAGTACTAATGAAGTAATTACATATCTAAAAGAAAACGAGTTCATTTAACATATACTATAATTATCCACACCTTACTGGTAAAGATATTCAAGCCGCATTAAAGTCTGTGTAGGCTCGGCAAGTACAGAAGAGGACTATCAGACTAAACCCCCTTGACAAGATTCCTTACTAATATATAATGTTCAATAATTGAACAAAGTCAAACTTTTGTAGCCGCAGGCTTTAGCCTGCGTAAATGCGTCTTGTGATTTAAGACCTTGCTTTACTCATCAATAAGTAGATTTTAAGCTAAATAGTCAAACTTAGTTCTACAAAAAAACCTTAGGAAGGAGAAAAAATCAATGAGCCTTTCAGGAAAAATCATATTGGTAACCGGGGGAACCGGATCCTTTGGGAAAAAATTCACCGAAATCGTTTTAAAGGAGTATAATCCAAAAGTTATCCGCGTATTTTCCAGGGGGGAGCTAAAACAACAGAAGATGCGCCAACAGTTCAGTTAATGATGAAAAACTACGTTTCTTCATTGGTGATGTTCGAGATAAGGACAGATTATATAGAGCAATGAATGGCGTTGATATTGTAATTAATGCTGCTGCTTTAAAGCAAGTTCCAGCATGTGAGTATAATCCTATAGAGGCGGTTAGAACAAACATTGACGGAGCAGTGAATGTAATTGATGCCGCCATTAATAACGGAGTAGAAAAAGCAATAACTATCAGCACTGATAAAGCTGTTCATCCGGTTAATCTATATGGAGCAACTAAATTAGTTGCCGAAAAACTATTTATCCAGGCAAATGCCTATGCTGGAGGAAGAAATAACTAAGTTTAGTTGTGTTCGCTATGGCAATGTAGTTGGTAGTCGGGGCAGCATTGTCCCTCTCTTCTTAGAGCAGAAAAAAAAGGTAAAATTACCATCACTGATGAGCGAATGACCAGATTTTGGATTACATTAGAGCAAGGAGTTCGCTTTGTCATTGATTGTATCGAAAGAATGAAGGGTGGCGAAGTATTTATTCCCAAGATTCCGAGTATGAAAGTTATTGATTTAGCAGATACAATTGCTCCTGAAGCTAAAAAAGAGATTATAGGAATTCGCCCTGGAGAGAAGATTAATGAGATCCTCCTTACTGAGGAAGAAGCACGCCATGCGAAAGAATTTAATAATTTCTTTGTAGTTGAGCCAGAGCATCCCTTCTGGTATCAAAATAATCTTAAAGAAGGAAAAACCCTCCTGGATGGCTTCAGATTTACAAGTGATTCCAATGGTTGGTGGTTAACCAAAGAAGAACTTAAAAAAATGATAGAGGAGCTTGAATGAGTGAAGTAGTGAGTGAAAACGGGACATCTACAGGACACAGATTTTTACCTTATGGGCATCAATGGATTAATGGGGAAGATGTCAATGCAGTTATTAGAGTATTGAAAAATGATTGGATTACTCAGGGGTCCTAAAGTTGATGAATTTGAGCAAAAACTTGCCAATTATTGTGATGCAAAATATGCTGTAGTCTTCTCTTCGGGAACAGCGGCTCTACATGCTGCCTATTTTGTTGCCGATATTAATAAGGGCGATGAAATAATAACCTCCCCCATTACTTTTTTAGCTACCACAAATGCGGCTTTATTCTTGTGTGCGTGTCCTATTTTTGTAGATATTGAGAGAAATACTGGAAATATTCATCCGGATTTAATAGAACAAGCAGTTACAGAAAAGACAAAAGCAATTGTTCCGGTAGATTATGGTGGGCATCCAGTAGATTTAGAGAAAATTTCAAAGATTGCTAAAAAACACAATTTATTGGTCATAGAGGATGCTTGCCATGCACTGGGAGCAGAATATAAAAATGAAAAAATAGGTATTTGCAAATACTCAGATATAATTGTTTTTAGTTTTCATCCTGTAAAATCAATTACTACCGGTGAAGGAGGAGCAGTTCTAACAAATAATAAAGAGCATTATGAAAAACTTATAATGTTTAGACATCACGGGATAACAAAGGATAAGTTCAAGTTTAAAAATAATCTCAGCCCTATCCTCGGAGATTGGTATTATGAGATGCATCTTTTAGGCTATAACTATAGATTAACCGATATTCAATGTGCTTTGGGAATATCTCAATTAAAGAAATTAAATAAATTTATCCAAAGAAGAAGAGAAATTGTAGAAATATATAGGAAAGCATTCAAAAATAACGATTTTTTTGACTTACCAACAGAGAAGGACTACGCTAAATCTTCATGGCATTCATATCCCATTAGATTAAAAGATAGGTATGAAAATAAAAAGAACGAAATTTTTGCAAAATTAAGAAAAAGGGGCTTAGGTGTTCAGGTGCATTACATTCCTGTTTACTGGCAACCTTATTATCAAGAATTAGGGTATAGAAAGGGAATCTGTCCAAATGCTGAGGACTTTTATCAAAGAGAGATAAGCATCCCTTTGTATCAATCTATGAGTGATGATGATATTGAATATGTTGTTACTATTATTATAGAAACATTTAGAGGAATATAGTATGAATAGGAAAGTAAAATTTGTTGCCGAAGTGTCAAGCAATCATAATAAGGATTTTGCTCGTAGTCTTGAGTTTATTAATATGGCAGCAAAAGTTGGTTGTTATGGAATAAAATTCCAATTGTTCAAAATTGATAAATTATTTGCTCCTGAAATATTAAATAAAAGTGAGGAACGCAGAAGAAGGAAAAGATGGGAACTTTCTCTTGAATTTATTCCTGGACTTTCCAACAACTGCCATGAATTAGGTTTAAAATTCTTTTGCACACCATTTTATCTAAAGGATGTTGATGAGTTAAAACCTTATGTTGATTTTTATAAGATTGCCTCTTATGAACTGCTCTGGCATGATTTGTTAAAGAAATATGCCAAAACCAAAAAGCCGGTTGTTTTGTCTACAGGAATGGCAAATTTAGAGGAAGTGAAATCTGGTGTTAATGTGTTAATATATAATTAAATGATAAGTTATTTATAAATAAGGAGGAATGAAAATGGAGAGTAGAAGAATAGATAAAATAAATGTAATGGAAAAGAGAGTGGAGGTAATCGTGGGAGCGAGATTGAGGAACAGAACCAGGATAGAAAATGCTATTTTAACTCAGGATAGACTAAGGAAGAAATCCAAAGGATGGAGTGGCGCAAAAGCAATTAGGAAATGGCGGGATTCAAGATGATTATTCTGGATACATCCGTTGTTATAAAATGGTTTTCAGAAGAAGAGTATACAGACAAAGCCTTAGAGATAAGAGAAAGGATCAGAATGGGGGAAGAAAAAGTTGTCGTGCCGGATTTGTTATTATACGAGCTGGCTAATGCCTTAAAATACAATCCAAATTTCGATGCTGATGATGTCAGTGACGCTTTAACATCTATATTTGACATAGATATGGATATAGTCACTCCGATACCTGAGACTATAAACTCAGCGGTTACACTTGCTTTTGAGCATAACATAACTGTTTATGACGCCTTTTATGTTGCATTGGCGAAAGAAACAGAACTCACTTTTGTCACCGCCGATAGAAGGTTTTGTGAACGAGTAAGAGGTTTGAATTTTGTGAAATTTATAGGGAATATCTAATTTAGCGGGAGCTCCCCGCCTGTGAAGGCGGGGGTGAGAGCTATTTCCTGTGTCTTCCGTTTTATGGTATGCTATAGACATGAGATTAATAAAAGCAGCACATTCAGTATACCAGGCACAGTATCATATAGTATGGGTAACACGATTCAGACGAAAAATCCTTGTAAGAGGTGTTGCAGAATATTTGGAAACGAAACTTCAAGAAATAAGGAAGTATTATCCTGATTGGAAATATATTGCAATTGAGGTAGATGTTGATCATGTTCATTTGCATATGGTGATACCATCAAAATATGCTGTGAGCACGGTTGTTGAGACAATTAAAAAGAATACAAGTAGGCATCTGAGCTTGAAGTTTCGTTTTCTGAAGAGAGTGTATTGGGACAATAGAGGGATATGGTCAAAAGGATTTTTCGTCTCGACAGTTGGCATAAATGAGGCAGTTATTCGCAAATATGTTCAAATGTAAGAGAAGGAAGACACAGGACAAGCGGAGCTTGAATTATAAGTAAACACCACGCCTGTAAAGGCGTGGGTATCTATATTGCCAGAGGGTCACTTTTTGAAACCATTACGTTAATGGAAATCTTTAAAAAGAGAAGCTGGATTAATGATGTTCAATACGATAACCTCTGCAATAAGGGAGATGAAATAGGCAAAATGCTATCAAGTCTTATAAAT
>JAUWZM010000070.1 GCA_030615365.1 Candidatus Aerophobota bacterium
AGGTGTTTCCATAAGGCAGCGGCGATCAAGGCGGGTCTATGCGTTCAAACTCTTAGTTATCCTGTAACCTGATACATCGCCTATAAGAGCTACGGCATAAAGATAAGAGTAGAACTTAGCCGCAGGCGCCCGGAAAGCACCGAGCAAAGAGCAGCTTCAGGCTTTTTTCAGAGCTCTCTAAATTTCTTGTAGCTCGATACCTTTTTATCCTTTGCCTTTTTAAACAACACCTCTGTAAGGGGATATGATAAGTTTTCCTCAAATAATTTAAGGGTTTCGCTTCTTTAAGTTATCCCATTTGGTTTGACTCCACAAACTTTTATACTTCTAACCGAACTTGCGATTTCTTTCACCTTTTCAGATGTTATTTTTAAATTCTCCTCGATCACCCTCACACCTGGATCATTAGCCATATACTCAACAGGAAAAGATGTTTCATCAATTATCCTGATTTTTTCAAATCCCGCTAATTGTATGGCTCCTATATATTCACTCTTCATTGCTGCTCCAGAGATACAGCCAATATATGCCTCAATGGAGTTCCTTATAAAATCAGGAAGTTCCTTTAACAAGACTATATCCGATATCATCAGCCTACCACCCGGTTTTAGCACTCTGAACGCTTCTTTAAAGACTGCTATTTTATCAGGCGAAAGGTTAATGACACAATTTGAGATGACTGCATCAACACAGCTATCAGCAACTGGTAAATTTTCAACCTCTCCCAGTCTGAACTCTACATTTTCGTAGCTATCTTTTTTGGCATTTCTTCTTGCCTTATCAATCATCTCTGGCGTCATATCTATACCGATAACTCTTCCCTTTATGCCAACTTTCTTAGCAGCAAGAAAACAATCAAACCCTGCACCCGAACCCAGATCAAGAACAGTCTCACCTTCTCTTAAAGAGGCGAGAGCAACAGGGTTCCCACAGCCAAGGCCTAAATTTGCGCCCTGGGGAACCGCGTTAACTTCTTCATCAGTATACCCTATTTTCTTACCAATATCCTGGGCTGTATCAGCGCTTCCACAGCATGAACTCACAGGAGAACAACAAGAACTATCCTGTTTTGCAATTTTAGCATAACCTTCTCTTACAATTCTCTTTATCTTTTCTTTCCTCATTTTCATACCTCCAAAGTTATTTTGCCCATATTATATTATTTTGCGATTATATCTTTCGGAAAATCCGTTAAAATCCTCATAACACCTTACTTCCTACAAATAATGCTAATATCAGCATAACAATCCCCCTGCTTCAGCATCTGCATTAGTCAACCGTATTGTTCCAGATGTTCTTGCTAATCCGTAAAACCTCCTTTTAAGAGAACTCATAGCTACGAGTTGTATTAACAGCTATTGTTCATCAATTCAAAATATGCTCTTGGATGCGCACAAGCTGGACACTTCTCAGGTGCTTCGGTGCCCTCATGGACATATCCGCAGTTCCTGCATTTCCACCTTACGACCTTCTCTCGTTTGAAAACCCTATCCTTTTCAATGTTCTCAAGAAAAGATAGAAATCTTTTCTCATGCTGCTTTTCCGCAATTGCTATTGCTTTAAATACCGCCGCTATATTAGAAAAGCCTTCTTCTTCAGCCACATATGCAAATCCAGGATACATCTCTGTATGCTCGTAGTTTTCTCCAGCAGCGGATGCTTTGAGATTTTCTTTTGTATCCCCAATCACACCCGCGGGATACGAAGCCCTAATCTCAACCTCGTCACCTTCTAAGAACTTAAAGAGTCTCTTGGCATGCTCCTTCTCATTGCTGGCAGTCTCGATGAATATCGCAGCTATCTGTTCATAACCTTCTTTCCTCGCCTGTGAAGAAAAATAGGTATAGCGATTCCTCGCCTGTGATTCTCCTGCAAAGGCTGTCAGGAGATTCTTCTCGGTTTTTGCTCCTCTTACACTTTTCATCTTTTATCCCTCCTTTATTCAGATATTCCTCCGATTTTTTTATACTCAAATTCGCCTATCGGAATAAATTGGATATTTTAATAACCTAATCCTCAAATTTATTATTTTAGTTATATCTTTTCTCTGTTACTATTCAGCCACCAAGACACGAAGACACTAAGCAAACCCTGGTCTTAAAATTTTAGCGTATTCTGCGTCTTCAGTGGTTAATTTTTTTAGCAATACATTCTTCTCTTTCCGACAAAGGTTTAAATTTCATATCGCTTCTTTGTGCCTTGGTGACTTAGTGGCCCGAACTGTTACTTTTCTCTTATATAATCCGATAACTATGGGTATAGATGTTCATTCGATGCCCTCTCACAAAACCAATTAAGGTAAGATTAAATTTTTCTGCTAAACCTACTGCTAAATCTGTGGGTGCTGAGTGAGAAGCAATAAGAGCTACCTTTCTCTTTGCTACCTTAATTAAGATCTCTGAACTTATCCTTCCGCTTGTTAAAATAGCCTTATCCTGGGTAGAAATTTCTCTCATAAAACACTCCCCGAAGATTTTATCCACCGCGTTATGCCTGCCAATGTCCTCAGCAAAAATCTCTATGCCTTTTCGACTGCATAAGGCAGAAGAATGAACTCCTCCGGTATGCTTGAAAGTTAAAGACCCTTTTTGAAGTTTTCTCATTAAGTTAGATATCTCTTCATGGGAATACTTAACTTGACTTTTCAGGGGAGTGCAATCCTGAGCATCAATATCCCGATAAAAGGTAACCGCCTTAGCGCATCCTGAACCAATTACCCTCTTAAAAGGGTAATTCTCAATAATCGGAGAATCTCCTTCTAAATCTATTTTAACATACCAACCCTTCTCATTCAAATTTATATGCTTTATCTTGGTTCCCCTTTTAATAAAGCCTTCGGAAAGTAGAAAACCGACGGCTAAATACTTTAACTTATCAGGACTACACTGTAGAGTTACCAGTTCGTTATCATTCACCAATATGGTTAAGGGAATCTCACGAACTATCTGATCTTTTATTTTCTCTCTTTCTTCAGAAATTATCTGAATTATGTCTATATCCTTACTTAAATCCACACCTTAATCCTTCTGGTCAATCAAAAAATCTTATCGCTAAAACAGGCAGCACTTCTATAAGATATTGTTCCAACACAAGGATAAATTTAATGACCATCTTTCCTGTCTTTTTTAGCTAAATAATCCTTAATTGCTGCCTTAAGGGCATCTTCAGCTAAAGCAGAACAGTGCATCTTGATAGGGGGCAGCCCATCCAGAGCTTCTGCTACAGCTCTGTTAGATATCTTCAGTGCCTCCTCAATTGTCTTCCCCTTAACCATTTCGGTAACCATAGAGCTTGTGGCTATAGCCGCTCCACACCCGAATGTCTTAAATTTAGCATCGACAATTTTATTATCCTTTACCTTAATGTAAAGTTCCATGATATCCCCACAGTTATGAAGACATACAGAATCTGAGACGTAAGAGCGAGGAGCTTCTACTTCTAAATTAAATACATTTCCCGAGTAATGTTCTTTCTTTATAAAAGAAATAGGGGTATAAAAAAACTTTTCATCGTACCATCCTTTAAGGCTTTTTTTCTTTTTTGACGGCCAGCTAAATTTAATCCCGACGATGTCACTCAATTTTTTCAAGGAGGGAATGCTTCTCACGTAGAGATGATAATTTTCTTTATGGATCCCTTGGGCAGGAATAGTTAAAAAACTAAAAACAATTTGCTGCCTCATAAGTAAAAATTTTAGCTGATAAGCGAGTTGCTTTGAAATAGTACAGTATTTAGCTCCTTTATTTGAAACATATCCATCTCCTCTCCAAACACCGGTAATTATATATCTTTGTCTTTCAGGAGGAAGAATCGTCATAAATTGAGGAAGATGCTTACTTATCGCACCTTTTCCAAAATAATCTTCGAAAAACCTTGCCAACCGGGCACTATAAAACATAACATTTATAGAGTTGTGGCTCTCCTGAAGAGGGGCTGGATCCAGATAAAAAGCTGTTTTCATAATTTTAATAACTTCATTTACATATTTTCTCTCACTACCTCCGAATACAAATCCCACTGTTCCCTTGCATTTATCAGTTCTGACATACCCTTCAGCCAAATAATACCCTACCAATTTTAGAAAATCATTAGAAAGTTCAATTTTCTTTGGTAGTTTTTTGCTTTTAAAATCCCATTCAAGAGTAGGTATATCAAATACTATGCTCCAAGTGTTAGTGGACTCTTGAGGAACTGAATAAAGGATAACATCTCCTTTTTCCAACTCCTCTGCACAATACCAGTCAGGATCAAATCTTTTATATTGGCTGTACCTTCTGTCTAAGTGGCTCATTTTTAATGCTAAGATATGATGTTCAGGAGTAATCATTATTTCCCCCAAACTTTGAATTCTAAAAGAATATATTTTCCCAGTGTAGAATCTTTTATGAGTTTGGACAACCTTATGAAACCTTCCATCCTCGCTTAATACTTTTGTCCCTGGTTTAACATTACAGATAGGCATCATTTTTGAATTAGCGCAGATTAAAGTATTACCTGTAATACATATAGGGTTTCCTATATGGCCAATTCCATCGGGATTCTTTATCTCTCCCACATTACGTGGATGCTGAAAATGCTCCAGCACCTTTTTGCTATACAGTGAGAACTGATCTCTCATTTTTATCCTCTAACTTTACCTTTTTATCAAAGGGGACATTGCCCTCAGCTTTTCAACAATGGGAGGCAAAACCTCGATCACCCGATCTATATCCTCTGTTGTGGTATCCCTACCCAGGCTAAACCTTAATGATCCATGGGCATCTTCTGGAGGAATGCCCATAGCTAAAAGCACATGGGATGGCTCTAAGGAACCAGAGGTGCAGGCAGAGCCACTTGAGACACAGATTCCATCTAAATCTAAATTTAGAAGCATAGATTCACCCTCAACATATTTTACACTGATGTTCAAAATCCCGGGAAGCCCATCCTGAAGATGACCATTTAGAGCTATCTCATCTATGCGCGTATTTAAACCTTTGTACAATTTATCTCTCAACATCTTCAATCTCTTTCCCTCGTCAGGCATTTCCTTAGCTATAATTTCACAGGCTTTTCCTAAGCCCACAATCCCTGGAACATTCTCTGTCCCTGCCCTTTTATTCCTCTCATGATGGCCACCATGAATGAGAGGTGAGATTTTTACGTCCTGTCTTATATATAATGCCCCTACCCCCTTTGGTCCATATAATTTATGTCCAGAAATAGAAAGTAAATTCACTCCTAATTTTTTCACATCCAGGGGGATCTTTCCTACTGTTTGCACAGCATCGGTGTGAAAACAAATTCCCATTTCCTGGGCTATTTTTGAAATTTCTGCAATCGGTTCAATTATACCCACCTCATTATTAGCATGCATTATGCTAATAAGTATAGTCTTATCTGTCAAACTCTTCTTTAACTCGTCAAGATCAATCATCCCATATCTATCCACAGAAATGTATGTTACCTTAAATCCTTGTCTTTCGAGCCACCCGCAGGTGTTCAAAACCGCATAATGCTCTATTTTGGAGGTTATAATATGATTTCCCCATCCTTTGTTTGCGTATGCCATACCCTTTAAAGCCATATTATCAGCTTCGGTTCCTCCACTGGTAAAGACAATCTCTCTTGCTTTAGCATTAATGAGTCTGGCAATTTTCTCCCTTGCCTCCTCAACTGCTCCTTTTGCCCTCTGGGCCAGTTGATAAACAGAGGAAGGATTCCCATAAATCTGGTTAAAAAAGGGGAGCATCTCTCTTACCACCTCAGGGTGTGTGGGAGTGGTCGCGGCATAATCGAGATATATCTTTCTCATCTTTTATCTTCCCTCTCTTTTCTTCTTTAGTATTATTAAAATTTCACTACAGAAAAATCGCTAAATACTAATAAATTCTGAAGCTTTTGAATGCCTTTTATCTGGGCACTGTGTTATCTTATATTTTTCTCCCCTGTTTGTGCTTTAGGATCATTATTTACTCGTTCGTTCTATCTTTCCTCCTCCTACTACTATATCCCCATCGTAAAAGACCACCGCCTGCCCGGGAGTGATAGCCATCTGTGGCTCCCTGAACTTTACACAGACTCTTTCTTTATCCAATGGAGCTACTACTGCTTCAGCTTCCTGGTGAAGATATCTTATCCTTGCCTTTACCTTTAAAGGTCGATCTATCTTCTCTATTGCTATCCAATTCATCTGTGAAGCTATAAGCTCATCTTTATATAGTTCTTCCTTGCTACCTACAAAAATAGCATTTTTCTCCCCATCGATAGCAATTACGTATAACGGTTTTCTCGCTGAGATACCTAATCCTCTGCGCTGCCCAATGGTATAAAAGGGAATTCCCTGGTGTTTTCCCAAAATATTTCCATATCTATCAAATATGGGTCCTGGCTTTGCTATCCCTTTAAAGAGCGAACAGTAACCTCCAGCAAGGAAGTCCTGGCTCTCTGATTTCTCACTCACGCTGAGTCCAAAGTCTCGGGCTATTCTTCTTACCTCTTCTTTATTATAATTACTCAAAGGAAATAAGCAATATCTTAGCTTTTCCTGAGATAAAGAGAAAAGAAAATAAGATTGGTCTTTTTTTAAATCCAAGGCTTTTCTAAGTAAGTAACGATGGTGATCCTCATCGTATTTCACTCGGGCGTAATGACCGGTAGCAATGTAATCAAACTTGATTCCTACATCTCGAATTTTTTCAACCAAAGCCCCCAGTTTAATTATCCGATTACATCTCACACAAGGATTTGGAGTCTTTCCTGATAGGTACTCATGATAAAAGTAATCAAGCACTTCGATTTTATATTCTTTTCTCAGGTCAAAAATATAAAAAGGAATCTTTAGGATTTGTGCGACTTTACGGGCATCCTCAATGTCCTCTTTCTCGCCTGGTCCATAGCAACTGCGATGGGTCTTCTCGGGAAAAAACTTACCAGACCAAATTTTCATCATCGCCCCAATGACCTGGTAGCCTTTCTCTCTGAGAAGGACAGCGGCCACGGATGAATCAACCCCGCCACTCATTGCTACGACAACTATGCTTTTAGACATATCTTTATCATAATTATTTCTTGTTTAATTTTTCCAAAACAACTTCAGCTGCTTTTTTCCCGGAAAGAAGCATTGCTCCAAAAGTTGGTCCCATACGAGGCAGTCCATAAGTGGTAGCAACAGCCATGCCGGTAACAATTAAACCAGGATGAACTTCGCCAGTATGTTCAACTACCAAATCTTCAGAAGCCTCAACCCACATTGCTCCAAATCCCTGAGTCTTAAGTAGTCCCCTTTCTTCTAATCTTTTTACTACATAAGCATCGTGCCCACTGGCATCAATGGTCATTTTTGCTTCTATGGCCACCGGGTCAACACAGGTAATTTCTCGAGGTAAGGCTTTAATTGGCGTCCAGTTAATTACCACACCGTCAACACGATTTTCTTCCCGTAACACCACATCATCAAAAACCGTCATATTGGCAAACTTTACTCCGGCATCACAAGTGGCTCCAATAAGTTTGGAACAGGCATGGGGTCCATCGGTTACATATAAGCCATTACTAACTTTTTCAAAAGGTACCCCTAATTCATGGAGAATTTCCTGCCCCGGTTCCCGCACAGTAATTTTATTCATTAAATAACCACCAATCCAGAAGCCACCGCCCAGATAATTATTCCTCTCGATAATAAACACCTTTAAGTTATGTTCTGCTAACTCTCTTCCTGCCATCAAGCCAGACGGTCCAGCACCAATAATTATACAGTCACTTTCTACGTATTCACAGAATTGCTCAGCGAATTTACTAACAATTGTTCTGGTGACCTCTTTTTCACTTACTGCAGTGAAAATTTTTTTTCCAGACATTTTCATTTCTCCTATATAACCTTTTATTATTTTACTTTCTCTTTAGATCCAAGACATTGATATCACAATTTCTTTTTCATAGATTTCCTATATTTGAGCTATTACAAACTTAGCTATCCTCCTGCTACGGGTAAAAATATATACAAAGTGTCACCAGGGGACAGTTTTGTCTGATTTAACTTTTTCTTATCAACAATACGTCCATTAAGTAAAAAAATGTAAAAACCTTCACTGAACTTTTCGCCAAATTTGCTTTCTAATTTTTCCAGAGTTTCTTTAACATTCTCTGCATCAATCGAAACACTATCTTTCCCAATTTTTCTTCTTAAATTTATAGGTATCCGAACCGTGATTTGACTCATTTTTCGGCCTCTTTATTCTTCGGTTCACAAATAGAGTTTGTTTTATCTTTCACTTTTCTTAAGTCTGAACTTTTTTCACTGGCTATTTATTCCAATACATCCTTGAGAGCAAAACCGAGGGGCAAGACTTTCTTAAATTAAAACCTTACCCCTCATTAACTAACTATCAAAACTTACCTTTCTCTCAATGGTTTAAAGGCGTAGCCTGTCTTCGGGCCAGGTAGGTAAGCCACTGGCTCGCCTAAGAAAAATTTACCCTTTTGAATCCAATCCTTAAGGATGTTAGCAATTTTCTTTGCTTTAGAGTAGCTGGAAAGGGAAGCTGTTACAACCTGTTTGTCCTTTACTATAATTTTCCCACTCTTAAGCTCAGCATAATTTACCTCTCCAAGACTCCCCTTTTCCCTCAAAGGGTAAGTGCTACTATAATCGACAATCTGTGTCCAGATCTCCTTATCTTTCACGGCTGCATACCTGCATATTTCTTCATTGATAATGGGAATGGGAACACCGATGCCCACAGTTAAGGTTACCCCATAGCCAAGCATGCTCGTTCCCAAAAGCCACTCAGGGGACATCTCTTTAAGGTTTCCTATCACCGCTAAAGTTCCAGCAGGAGCTGAGGGAACATCATTATCCTTTCTCTCAACGAGGGGATTATGTTGAGTTCCCTGCCAGATTACGTAACCTGTCCCGCCACCTAAAAAGATCCTGGTTCCAACTCCAATCGTTTTGTAAAGCGGGTCATTGAGAAGGGGGGACAGTTGTCCAGCACTACAGTAGTTAGCGTTACCCAAATTTGGTCTCAAAACACCCATGTAAGTGTAGATTATTTTACCTGATAGATTAATCGCCACATTGTAATTCTGGTAACAATTACGAGGATTGAAAAGCACTGCCTCGTTTAAGTCTTTTAAATTGATCCAGGTCTCCAGTTTTTTTCGGGGATAACAATCTGTTCCATAGGTAGTAGCTACCAATTCTATGTCTTTGCCCGCTACCAGATCCTGGATTATATGTCCTCCACCATATTCGAACTTTCCAGGAAAAACCTTATTCCTGGGATCATCTTTGGGAAGAGCAGTGGCTCCAAGGTAGATGTCTATTGCTGCAAAACCAGCGTAAGCAGGAACTTCATTAAGATAAACTTCCCCTCCACCCAATTTTATCCTGGGTTTGGTGTGCCCAATATTAAAATAAGCTCCTGACGAACACATTGGACCAAAGGTAGCCGTGGTAACCACATCTATCTCTTGAGCAGCTTTTTTAACTCCTTTTTCCTCTACAATGTCAATTATCTCTTCGGCATCCACAACAACTGCCTTTCCTTTTCCAATTTTTTCATTAATTTCAGCAATTGTCTTTGCCATATCAAAACCTCCTCTAATTCAAAAATTTCTGAATCCCATTTACCCTATCCAACTTAAAGCTGTTTTTGCCCTTTCGGGCCACCCATGATCCATATCATAACACCGACTCCTTAAAAAAACTTGTGTGTTGGCTATTTATATTCCGTCTCTATAAATAAATTTACTTTCTAATTGGTTCCTAATAAAGGCAGATCTTTCAAGTATTTCTAACCTTTTCAGACAATTTTCTATTCTCTCTTGTCGTTTTAAAAGAATCTTAATAACATTAGCTACGGGATCGGGAAGTTCTCCATGCTCTAAATCGAAAGTTAACCTTTCATGTTTTTCCGCTATTCTCCCAGGGACTCCTACCACTGTAGAGCCTGGCGAAACAGGTTTTACCACTACTGAGCCAGCTCCAATTTTCGCACCATTACCTATCTTTATGGGACCAAGTATCTTAGCCCCTGTTCCTATGACTACCTTGTTTCCTATGGTAGGATGGCGCTTTTTCTTTTCTAAGCTCGTACCACCCAGAACCACACTTTGGTACATTAACACATCACTACCAATTTCAGTAGTTTCTCCTATAACAACACCCATTCCATGATCTATAAAGAATCTACATCCGATTTTTGCCCCAGGATGAATCTCAATCCCAGTTAAAAAACGGCTAATATGAGAAACAAGGCGAGCCAGGAAAAAAAATTTATGTATCCAAAGCCAATGGGCTATCCGATGAGACCATAAAGCGTGCAATCCCGGATAGCAAAACATAACCTCTAATGAATTTCTTGCAGCAGGATCCCTGGCCAGGACAGTATGAATGTCTTCTTTTAAAGTGTTAAACAACTTATTTTCCTTCTATTTAAATAGAGTAGTTAAATACCTCTCACCCGTATCGGGTAAAATTATCACTATGAGTCTACCTTTATTTTCTGTTCTCTTTGCTATCTGTAGAGCTGCCCAGGTTGCTGCTCCTGAGGATATACCGGCTAATATCCCCTCTTCTTTAGCTAATCTTTTGCTCATCTTCTCTGCATCTTCATCTGCCACAGGAATAACCTCGTCCATCAGATCCATATTTAAGATCTCGGGCACAAACCCCGCTCCTATACCCTGAATTCTATGAGGTCCGGGTTTTCCTCCAGAGAGAATGGGGGAATTAGCCGGCTCTACGCCAATAGCATTAAAGTCTGGCTTTCTCTTTTTTATCACCTCGGCTATGCCGGTAATTGTCCCTCCTGTTCCTATGCCGGCAACTAATATATCTACCTTACCATTGGTATCTCGCCAGATTTCCTCCGCCGTTGCCCTTCTATGAATTTCAGGATTAGCTGAATTTTTAAATTGTTGGGGCATAAATGAATTAGGAGTCTCAGCTACCAGTTCCTCTGCTTTTCTCACCGCTCCGGCCATTCCCTCAGAGCCAGGGGTGAGGGCAAGTTCTGCCCCAAATAATTCCAGGAGTTTCCTCCTCTCCATACTCATTGTATCAGGCATAGCTAATATTAGCCGATAGCCCTTCACAGCACATACAAAAGCTAAACCAATTCCAGTATTCCCGCTGGTGGGCTCAATAATTACTGTATCCTCTTTAACTAACCCTCTTTTCTCGGCATCCTCTATCATGCTCACCCCAATTCTATCCTTAACGCTTCCACAGGGGTTAAATGATTCGAGCTTAACTACTAAATTTACTCCCGATCCAGCACCTATTCTTTTCAATTTCACTAAAGGGGTATTACCAACAAGTTCAATTATATCACTTGCTATTTTTGCCATCTTTGGTTTCCTCTTTTCAGTTTTTAACTTACATCCTAAAACTGTCTTTTATTTTTCTTTATGTTTTTTAGTGCTTGGTAAAAGGCATTCCAGAAAGGATCCACTGTTATTGTGTTCTAACTCCCCTTCCCTCTTCTATAAGAACAATCCCCTGAGTCTAATCAGCTACCTCGCCTACAACTGAAGCTCATTACATACCCCTGGTGAAATTTTACCTATCTCTGGAAGTTTCATTTTATTTCTGCTCTCAATTTTCATGAATTTTTTTAAAATCAAGGAAACTTCAAAGTTTATTTCTCATTTCTAAATGTTATAGATTGCATTCTTGTTTTGCTCTTTCCTTCTTTGTTGCTCAACCAAATCCCTCAAGTTTATGGATTCTAATATTTCATCCACTGCCCTCTTCACTTCCATCCAGATATCCCTGGTTACACAAAGTCCTGCTCGTGGACAGCATTCATGATCATCAACGCACTCTACAGGGGCTGTGGAACCCTCTAAAATTTTGATTATCTGAGCAAGTTTTATTTGGGTCGGCGGTTTCGCTAAAGTGTATCCTCCATGTGCTCCACGAATGCTTTTTACTAAACCAGCTACCTTAAGAGAGGTGATTATGCGCTCTAAGTACTTTTCCGAAATACCTTGTCTCTTTGCTATATCCTTTAACAAAAGATGACCTTGACCATAATGTTGCGCCAAATCTATCATTGCCCTTGTCCCATATCGTCCTTTAGTGGAAAGTTTCATACAAATACCTCCCTTTTTTCTACTAAACCTATCAATATAGTAGACATTGTAGTATAAAAAAAAATTTTGTCAACATAGCGCATCTCCAATTTCAGGAAAGTGCGCATCAAACGCAATGTTATTCTTAGTAATAAAATGCCCTCTTAAGTAACTAGCGAATTCTCTCTATCCCAACACTATTTTATCATATACCCCTATCATCTTTGGAATAGCAGCATTTCCACATTCCAAAGAATGAAGTGTTACTAAATTAGAAATATATCGCCTTTTAATTTTATCCCTGGATAATTTCCCTGATGTAACAGTTCATGTCAGGATATGGCTCATTACCATATCCCCTATTTCATTGGTCTTAAGTCCACTTCTGGTAGATAGATCTTTTAGCTTACCTGAGGCAAGGGTCTTTATGACGGCATCCTCTACTATCTGAGCAGACTCCGACTCTCCTATCACATCAAGTAGCATCTGCATAGCACAGATAGCTGCCAGGGGATTAATCACATTTTTCCCTGTGTACTTGGGAGCAGAACCATGAATTGGCTCAAACATAGAAACTCCTTCAGGATTGATGTTAGCTCCTGCGGCTATCCCCATTCCTCCCTGAATTATTGCTCCAAGATCGGTAATTATATCTCCAAACATATTACAGGTAACAATAACGTCGAACCATTCCGGATTTTTAATCATCCACATACAGGTAGCATCTACAAAGGCATACTCTTTTTCAATATCAGGGTACTCCTCCCCTACTTCTTTAAACACCCTCCTCCACAAATCATGAGCAAAGGTCAACACATTTGCTTTATCACAGAGGGTAACTTTTTTCTTTTTATTTCTTCTTCTTGCATAATTA
>JAUWZM010000109.1 GCA_030615365.1 Candidatus Aerophobota bacterium
ATTTCCTTACCTCGATATCAAGCTCTATTAACTACCAAAACCTTATTTTCAAAAAACGATCATAAGAAAAATTCTATTTTTTACCTTACTAATTTCTTGCATTTATCTTTCATATTTACCATAAAACTTTTGACATTACCCAGGAACGCTTACCTTTTTGGCTGAGGCAGCTAAATTAGCTGTAAAAGAATTTGTCTCCAAATATGGCGGAGGAGGAAAAGAAGAATTCATCAAAAAGCACATCCTTGAAAATTTCTATGCCTTTGAGCTGATGATGGCACCTTACGCAATTGGACACTTAAAAATGTCTTTTCTCCTGGAAGAACTTGGTTATAAACTCCAAAAGGACGATAGGTTTAAACTTCACCTTACCAATACCTTAGGGATGGAGGAACTTGCTCAAACTGAACTTCCCGGTACGGAATCCCTATCTGAAGAATCTCGTTCAGCAACCGAAATTAAGAAAGAGCAGCCTATTTTGGTAATACTTGGTAACCCGCCATATTCTGGAATATCAGCCAACAAAGGGAAATGGATAGAGGATTTACTGAAGAAAGGTTATATTCGCTCCGATAAAAGTAAAGATGAAGGATATTATAAAGTTGATGGTAAACCTTTGGGTGAGAGGAACCCTAAATGGCTTCAGGATGATTATGTAAAGTTTATTCGTTTTGCCCAGTGGAAAATTGACCAGGCGAGTGAAGGGGTTTTAGGATTCATCACTAATCATAGTTACCTTGATAACCCAACTTTCAGAGGTATGCGGCAGTCGTTGATGGGTAGCTTCGATGAGATTTACATCCTCGATTTGCACGGCAACAGCTTGAAAAAAGAGAAATGCCCTGATGGTTCAAAAGATGAAAATATCTTTGACATCCGACAGGGAGTGGCTATTACTCTCTTTATAAAAAAGAAAGGGGAGAAGAAAGAATGCAAGGTTTATCACTCAGAAATTTGGGGATTGAGAGAAGTAAAGTATGAATGGCTTTTGGAAAATGATATAAAAACAATAAAAAAATGGCAAAAAATCTCACCGAAATCTGAATTTTATCTTTTTATTCCAAGAGATGAAGAACTTTTGGAAAGGTATAAAAAGTATCCAAGAATAACGGAAATATTCCCTCTTAATGGCGTTGGAATGACAACAGCCAGAGATCGGTTTGTTATAGATAGAGATAGAAAAACGTTAGAGAATAGAATACGCCTTTTCAAAAATAGCAAATATTCAGATGATGACCTCCATGTATTCTTCCAGATAAATAAAAAGAAAGGCTGGAGTATTAGAAAAGCCTGGAATATGCTTCAGCCAATTTTAGATTCAGATTTAGATAATTTTATCTTACCAGTTCTTTATCGACCTTTTGATGTTCAGTGGATTTTTTATCACGATTCTGTTGTTTGGCGAACGGTAAAAAGAGTTATGCGTCATATGATGCAGGAGAATTTGGGGTTAGTTACAGTTAGACAAGTTGCGGAAGGTATTTTTGATCATGTTTTTGTAACTGGCAATATTATTGAAAGTCGTGTAACGCTAAGCAACAAAGGAATTGCATTTCTCTTTCCTCTCTACGTCTACCCCGATACAAACAAAAAAGACCTATTCAGCCAGGCGAAAAAGCCAAATGAAAGACAACCCAACATTAATCCAGAGCTTTTTGCTACCCTTTCCGAGGTTTATAAAAAAGAACCAACACCGGAGGAAGTTTTTTATTACATCTATGCTATTCTCTACTCCAATATCTACCGAACTAAATACGCCGAGTTTCTAAGAATAGATTTTCCAAGAATTCCCTTTACAAAAGATTACAAATTATTTAGTAAGATGGCTGAATATGGAAGAAAGCTGGTTGATTTACATTTGCTTAAATCAATAGAATTTAACCCACCCATTGCTAAATTTCAGGGCAGGGGTGATAGTAAAGTTGAAAGATTGAGGTATGATGAGGAGGAAAAGCGTATTTATATCAGTCAAGCTCAATATTTTGAGGGGATTACAAAAGAAGTGTGGCAGTACCAGATCGGTGGTTATCAGGTTTTAAATAAGTCGCTGAAAGATAGAAAGGGAGAAAGATTATCTCTTGAAGATATAAAGCACTACTGCAAGGTTGTAACATCCTTAGAAAAGACTATAGAAATCCAAAAAGAAATAGATGGTTTGTATTTTGAAGTTGAAAAGGGAATTGTTGAATTTGCAGAAGTCGTAAAATAATATCTAAAGCAAAGTATGAAGATAGAATATTACAATTAATATATCTGGAAAAACAAACTTTTTACTATGAAGGAGTAAATCTATGGATACCATTGGGAGAATTGTCTTTCAAATTGGGGTGATTGCTGCCAGCATTGTTCCTCTCATTTGGGTTCTCGGCGTTGCCTTTCTTGGAAAAGCAATTGAAAAAGGCAAAAAGTCCTCACAGGAGAAAACAAAGAAGGATTTGACAAAAATAAAGAAGCAATTTGAGAAAGCAGAGAAGGACTTCAAAGAAGCTAAAAAAACCGCAGAATCTTCAAAAATCGAAAAAGCACAGAAATCACTTGCCCAAATTAGCAAACAAAAACAAAAATCTCAGAAAAACCTTCAAAGAATCAAAAAAAAATATGAACTTCTTACGATTAACAAAGCAGTAGTTATTCCCTTTTTCGGATCAGTTGCGTTAATAATACTGGGAAAAATTATAGAGATAAATTCCTTGGGATTAAATATTAGAGCAGTTATACTAATCGTCTCTGCTATTACTCTTTTCCTATTATTTAAAAGGATCTTTGGAATTATGGGTCTCATTCAAGAACTTTCAATCCCTTCGGAAGAGGCGAGCTTCAAGCAGATGGCGGAAGCGCTTAAATATGCTCTTGCTGAGCATAAAAAGGAGAAAGAGCCAGAAGTTAAATTGGATTTTACGACCTCTTTTCCTCGGCAAGCAAAGGTGAGTGAAGAAATTAAAGTCGAATTTAAGCTTATCTTGACCAAAGGCAAATTCCTTGAAGATACAGAAGTTTGGTTTTTTGCTCCACCTGGATTTGACTTTTCCGGTGGCTCAAGAAAATGGCACCAGAACAAGGACCACGATATACCAAATGCTTTAACAACCAATGTAGAGATTGGTAATATGCAAAAGGGGATGAGTGATCCTGCAGAAATCACAATTATAATCCCTGGAAATCCAGGGAAGTACCCAATGATTTATTGTATATATGGTAAGGGCTATTACAGCGGAGACGTCCATATCGAAGATGCGTTTGTCGTTACCGAAGAAAGCGAAAGTGAAAGATAGGGGCATATCTCTACCAAAATAAGCTCTGGTTATATGGGTCAGGTTAGTGGAATGGCCAGAGGTAATAACTGAAGGAAATACTTTAGAAGAATGCAGGGAAATGCTTAAAGATGCTTTGTATGAGATGATAAAGGCATACCAGCAGCAGGAAAAAGAAATTCCCATTTTTATTTAACACTTTTGCCAGCCTAATTTCCGCATTATGAATGACAAAATTCAATGCTCGTAATATTTTGTGAGTTTATTAGTCACCGTTTTGCATTTTTGAAAGAATGAGCCTTATAAATAAAAACGATTTCGCTCATCGAAATTCTCTAAAAAATCCTTATTTTTGTAAAAGTTGAGTCAGGATAAAGTAGCAGTTAAAAAGTGCAAAAATGAACTTTTGGTGTAAAATAGTTTAGTTGTAACTATTCAGGCATCCTGGTTTAGTTTATTAAATCTGCTATGAACTTTTCTCGAACTTTTTATCTAAAATTTTCTCTTGACTGTTTGAAGAATTGCGTTATACTATTACTTAGACCTTACTGGAAAATCGTACTTTTTATAAAATAACTTTGAAAAAACTTTTTAAAGTTCTTGACATCTGTCTTTCAATATAATATATTTTAAGGTGGAAGGTGTTCTTGATGAATAATCCAAAACAAAACATATCCTCCAAGAAATATCTGGACACTGATTTGGATGAATTTTATTTTCAATGGCACATTACTGAAAGATGCAATCTCCGGTGTATCCACTGCTATCAAGAAGGGTATAATATCCGGTCTGAGTTTTCTCTTACTCAACTTAAAAGAATTGCCGATCAGGTTATCCTTGCTTTAAAGAAGTGGCATAAGAGGGGGAGAATTGCTTTAACAGGTGGAGAGCCTTTTCTGAAGAAAGAGCTATTTCCCCTTATGGAGTACCTGGAACAAAACGAATATATCTGGAGAATTGGAATACTTACTAACGGAACCCTGATAGATGAAAAAATAGCGGATAGATTGACAACTTTTCAAAAATTGTATTATATCCAGATTTCTCTGGATGGTGCGTCAGAAGAAACCAATGATCTTATCAGGGGAAAGGGATCCTATAAGAAAGCCATAGATTCTTTCAGACTCCTTCATCGGAAAGGGATAAATACACGGCTGATGTTCACTGTGCAAAAAAGGAATCTTCAGGAGGTTCCTTCACTGATTGATCTTGCTATAAAAGAGAAGATAGATACTCTTACTATTGAGAGGTTTGTACCGGAGGGGAAAGGTTCTGAAATTAAAGATTGGTTTCTTACAAAAGAAGAGGTTCATAACCTATTTCAATATGTTTCCTGGCGTTCCGATACAGAATATCAAAAAAAGACTCCTCTGAAAATATTAAAGTATCGAACCCTATGGGCGAATATTGACCCTGAAAGAGCAAAGACTACTGATGTTCCTTTGGAAATTGACTTAGGTGGTATGTGCTCTATCGGAATAGATAGCCTTACCATACTCCCAGATGGCACTGTGCTTCCCTGTCGGAGGTTGCCCATTCCTATTGGAAACCTAAAAAACGATTCTATCTTTAAAATATGGTATACTTCAGATCTCCTATGGAAAATCAGGAACAAGAATAATCTGAAGGGTAAATGCAATGGATGTGATTTAATTCCCCGGTGCAGCGGGTGTCGAGCAACAGCCTATGCTATAACTGGCGATTATCTAGCAGAGGACCCACAATGCTGGAAGTAGATAAAGTATTGCAATTGAAAGAGGAGTTTATTCTCTATAAACTGGAAGTGGATAAGGGAATGTTTTGGTTGTTCAATATTGAAAACGGAGATTCATTCAAACTAAACGAAACCTCTTACCACATATTATCTTTGTTTGACAGGAATAGGAGTATAGGAGAAATATACAAGTACATTCTTGATAACTATTCTAATACAGATTCCGATGTAGTTTTAAAAGATTTTGAGGAATTGATGGAGAGAATGAAAAAAGAAAATATATTTGAAGAAAGGAGGTGTGAATAATGGTGGAAGAAAGAGACAGAGAGTCTCGCCATGTTTACAAGAAACCTGTGTTTGTAAAAGAGAAGGGGCTTACCTTCCCAAAGGAGATCATAGAAAAATTCAATGGTAGGCGGTTTTGTGTCCAATGCAGCAGTTGTCATGGGTGTAAATAAGGATGTATCCAAAATAGAAACTGCAATTCAACGTAGCGTAATCTCTCTGAGTCAAATAGCCAAGGACTTTATTCTCAAGGGGATTGAACTTACCCGAATTTGCAGAGTAGCGGTACTTTTGAAAGAAAGTGGGGTAAATCCTGCTACCATTTTTTACCATAAATTAGCCGAAAAATGCATTGATATGCAAAGAGATGATGGCGGCTGGACGGATGTAGTAGAGACGATGTGGTGTACTGCTCTTCTAAATCTTTTTAGTGAACTCTCAAATCCTGTAAAGAAGGCATTTAAGTGGCTAAGGAGCCAGAAGTGTAACGGAGGCGGTTGGGGTAAATCCATAAGGGATTCCGCTCGTATTCCTGTAACCGGACTCCTCCTATATCTGCTTCCCCAACTCTCATCCGATGAGGATCTTAAGTGGCTGGAAGGTAAATGGTATCAGGAAGGGAAGCTTGAACCGCGCTTGACCTATAAAGCGGCTCTTACTTTGATGGCGTTTCGGAAGAATGACTATTATCCGGAAAATCAGGGTCTTATTTCAAAGACTGTTCGCTGGCTATCTGGTCAACAGAATGATGACGGGGGATGGGGTCCGTGGAAAGGACATCCAGTTGGAAGTGACCCCTGGTGCACGGGAATCGATATGGTGGGACTTCTTCAGTATTCTGATAAAATCTCTCAAAAAGTATTATGGAAATCCTTGAAATGGCTTAGAGAGAAACAGCTTCCGAATGGGCTTTGGCCTTATCATTATATTGAGGAAGGGAGCAGTTGGGCTCTATATGCTTTGGCCATGGGATATAGTTTATTAAATGGAAGAGAAATTGACTAGAGAGTTAGAAAAAATAATCATTAAGAATATAAGAGAAATTCCTGAAGTCCCATTATCGTTTTTACTCTCAGGAGGGATTGATTCTTCTCTTGCATTAGCAATTCTTCATAAAGTATATCCTGAAGTGTCAATTTCAACATTCACTCTGGCTAAATCAAATGATTATCCAGACATAGTTTTTGCTCGTAAAATAGCCAATTTATTTGAGACAGAACATAATGAGATAGTTCTCTCTGATGAGGAATACAGCAAATTTCTCGGCGAATATAATAAAGTCAAACGATATGATTTTAAGGGTGATATAAATGTATATATCCTTTGCTGTTTTGCTAAAACATTTAGTAGTATAGTTGTTACTGGTGATGGGGGAGATGAGTGTTTTGGTGGATATTGGCTTCATAAGTATCCCTTGGGGTATAAGGAGGCTGGAATGATTAAATCCTTCGAAGAAATCCATCTCACCCCAAGAAAATACTTGAGGGAAATGGTTAATATGGGTTTTAGGGACTTTTTATACAAAGAAAAATCACAAAAAGAAGATTACGATACTGTATGGGAATATTTTGTGAAGATTATGGCGCCAAGACATCTTGCTCCTTTATTGCATACTGCAAAGGTCTTAAACATTGAGATTTATACTCCACTCTTTTCTGAAAGACTCACAAATTTTATGAGAAATCTTCCGTATAGGGAAAGAGTTGGGAGAAAGATAGAAAAGGAGTTGGCTTCAATGTATTTGCCTAAATCAATCGTAGAAAGAGAAAGTATAGGATTTGATGTAGCACTAGGAGCCTGGTGAAAAACCCCCTTAAATTTCATTACATTTTTATCTGAACTTTGTTCTTTCTCAAGTAAAATATTTGACAAAAATCCTTATCCATAGTATAATAGAAGCGATTTTGAAGTTAAAAAATACTTATGATAA
>JAUWZM010000054.1 GCA_030615365.1 Candidatus Aerophobota bacterium
ATTTCCTTACCTCGATATCAAGCTCTATTAACTACCAAAACCTTATTTTCAAAAAACGATCATAAGAAAAATTCTATTTTTTACCTTACTAATTTCTTGCATTTATCTTTCATATTTACCATAAAACTTTTGACATTACCAGTATTACCAATCTATTATACTAATTTAATTCGGATAGGCAAGGAAAAAACTCCAGTTTCAGGAAAACTCATCTTAATCTGCTGCCCACTGAGCGTGTTTTCCAAAAAGGTAAGCGGCGATTAGGCGGGTCTGGGAGTTCTAACGTATGGATCCTCCTCAAGACTTCATGTATCATGAATTCCCAAAGCGAACAGATCTACCAGGACACGATATACTTCATAAGAGTAGAACTTAGCCGCAGGCGCCCGGAAAACACCGAGGAAAGGGTAGTCCTAAGATTTTCCTGAAACTGGAGAAAAAAATTTGGCCATCATGGGTTAAGGTGATCCAGAATTTTCCTGGCTGTTTTCTTGCCAATTCCTGGAATCTTTTTTAATTCGTTCACACTGCTTTTTTTTATCCCCTCCACCGATTGAAAATAGCTTAAAAGGAGTTTCTTTATCTTCGATCCCACTCCTGGAATTTTCTCCAGAGAAGACTCTTTTAATTTTTTTTGTCTCCTCTTGAGATGATAAGAATGAGCAAATCGATGGGCTTCATCTCTTACTTCTTGAAGCAATTTCAAAGCTCCTGAATCTTGAGGAATACTGAGAGGAGAGGAGCTGTGAGGGGCATAAATTTCCTCAAGCTCTTTAGCCAACCCTATTAAAGATATATGAGTTAAATTCAGTTCCTTTAAAGGCTCAAAGCAGGAGTTTACCTGACCCTTCCCCCCATCTACCAGGATAAGTTGAGGAAAATCTTTTCTCTCTTTTATGAGTCTTTTATAACGACGGCTCACTACCTCGCTTAACATAGCAAAATCATCTATTCCTTCCACTGTTTTAATCTTAAACTTCCGATATTCGGATCTCTTTGGTTTTCCTCTCTCGAAAACTACCACTGAACCAGTTGGCTGTGCACCATAAATATTAGAGATATCAAATCCTTCTATCAGGATGGGAATCTGAGGTAAATTGAGATAATCCCTAATTTCTTCTAAGGCTTTAGTTTTATCTTTTTTCTTATTCTGCTCTAAGATAAGCTGGGCATTCTCCTTAGCTAAGGACATTAACTTTACCTTTTTCCCTCTACGGGGAACCCGAAATTCTACCTTTCCTCCCCTTTTTTCTGATAACCACCTGATTATGTCTTCCTCCTCGGCGATACTACAAGGAATAATAATCTGAGAGGGAACAAAAGAGGCATTCGCATAGTACTGTATAATAAAAGAAGATAAGATATCTCCTTCTTTGTCCCTTTTTTCGATCTTAAGCAAAAAATGTTTTTTCTCTATAACCTTGCCATCTCTCACTACGAAAACCAGACTACATGCATCTTCTACATAAGAGGTAAGGGCTATCAAATCCATATTCTCTCCTGGAAAGGAAGCTACTTTTTGAGTTTGATGAACTCGCCGTATAGCTCTAATGCAATCTCTCAATTTTGCTGCTTTTTCAAAATTCTCATTACTTGATGCGTTTCGCATCTCTTTCCCCAAACTGGAAAGCAAATTCTCATAATGTCCCTGCAGGAAAAGGTACACGCTCCTTACCAGATAATCATATTCTTCTTTGTTTATTTTGCCTACACAGGGGGCACTGCACTGTCCTATATAGTAATCAAGGCAGGGATTTAGCCGGGTTCTAAATTTATCTTTACACCGACGTAAAGGGAACAACCGTTGAATGAGTCTCAGGGTTTTTTTAGCTGCTTTCACATTTGTATAAGGACCAAAGTAAAGAGAACCATCCCTCTTGGGATTGCGGGTTAAAAACACACGAGGGAAATCTTCAGTAGCAGTAATTTTAATATAGGGATATGATTTATCATCCCTCAATCGAATGTTATAACGAGGATGGTGATGTTTAATAAGGTTTGACTCCAGGAGGAAAGCCTCGGCTTCTGATTCGGTAACAATCCACTCTAAATCATAGATTTTAGTTGTAAGAGAATGAATTCGGGGAGAGATTGTGTTTTTTTGAAAATAAGATCTCACCCTCCTCTTGAGGGAAATAGCCTTCCCCACATAAAGAATCTTTCCATTCTCACTCTTAAGAAGATATACTCCTGATTTATCTGGCAAAAGATTTAGTTTTTCTTTTAAATTCATTAATGACTTAACTGTGACAATTATTCTATCTGTAAAAAAGTTAAGCAGGTATCACCATATCTTTTTTGTGTAATTAAATTCACCCCTTCTCTTTTAAAGTCAACCTTTTCTTTTGGAGAATGCTGCACAATCAGGTAAGTTCCTTCTCCAATTGTTTGTGATATAATTATATTTAGGGTTTTATCCTGTAATCCTTTGAAATAGGGAGGACCAATGAAGATAAAATGAAAACTTTCCTTAGATAAAAGATAGGGGAGAAACCTAAGAACATCTTCCTGATATATTCGAAAGCAGGATGAAAAATTGCAACTAAAGAGATTTTGCCTTATTATCTGAATACAAACTTTTTCCTTTTCTACAAAGATAACTCCTTCTGCTCCTCTGGATAGGGCTTCTATTCCTACTGCCCCTACTCCTGCATAAAGATCTAAGAATCTGCTATCTTTCACAAAAGTTCCTATCACATCAAAAAGAGACTTCCTTACTGACGAAAGAAGAGGACGGGTAAAAAGACCTCTTCTGGTTTTAATCTTTCTCCCCTTGACTTTACCTCCGGTAATTTTTATTAAAATATCTCTCCCATTCCAAAATAAAACTTTCCCCCCTCTTTAGATATTCCATAATCAAAACGAAGTGTACCAATTGCCGAGTTAATCTGTAATCCAAACCCGTATCCTGTTTTAAATTCTGGCATTGGATCTCCACCCCAGACTTTCCCAGTATCAACAAATACATACACCAATGTTCCTCTTTGCAGAGGAATTCTCAACTCCAAAGTTCCCAAAAGAGCTCCAGTTCCTGAGAATTCATTTTCCCTGTATCCTCTCAGCGTATACTGCCCCCCGATGTAAAACTCCTCATAATAGGGAAGATTATCACCCCATTCTCCTCTCAACCTAAAGGCTAAAATAAGGGACTTCCAGAACTCACCCTGACGCAGATATACTCTTGTCTCAATTTCATACCTGGTAAAATCAACATCTCCTCCTAAAAATCCTCCACTTTTCTCTACAGAAACACGAGAGTAAGAACCTTTATAAGAATTAAAATCCTCATCTCTTACCCGGGAATCTCTTGTTAATGTAGGAATTAAACTTTGATAAGCCCTATTTTCTCCTTTGAGATCTTCGGGTAATTCCTCTCCCACAACATTTACTCTTTCAACTTTTGCCGTCAGTGAAAAATGTAAATATTCATCCCAGGGCCATCCTAAACCTATTAGTCCTCCTGATGTTCTCTTGGTATATTCCAGTCCAGTATAGCTATACTCATACCTTTTGTCGTACAGGCTTATATTTAAGGTAGTAGAGCTACCCTGATACCATCTATCTAAATAATTTATATCATACTCATTGTTATTTTTTCCAAATTCCCAATCTATTCCTATTTTTTTACCTTCTCCCCAGAGATTATCCTTATTTATCTGAATAAAACCTCCTAACTCAGAGTTAGAACTATAGGTTGCTCCAAAGTAAAACCCTCCTTGTTTATCTGTCTCTTGCACTTTAACCAATAAATCCAAAATTAAAGGGGAAGAAGTGGCGTAGGGTTTCATCTCCACTTTCTCAAAGAAACCAAGGTTATATAATTTACGCCAGCTCTCTCTTAGTTTTTTTGTATCAAAAATACCACCTTTTTTAAGAAGTATCGTTCGATTGAACACTACTGGCTTGGTAATTTTATTACCTTCAATCTTAATATTTCCTATCCTTACCTGTTCATTTTCTTTAATAACAATCTCAATCCTAGCCAATCCTTTTTCTCGATTAAAATCAAAATTGCTATCCACTCGAGCGTATAGATAGCCTCTTTGCCCGTATATATCCTGAATCCTATATACACTTTCTTTCAATTGAGCCGGGTCGAAAATCTCACCCTTTTGAGGTTTTACTTGATCCAGTATTTGAGAAGTAGCTAACGCATAATTTCCCTCTACATCGATTCCCCCCACAGAGAATCTTTTCTCCTCTATCACCTCAAGAAATATCCTTACCCAATCCACTCCTTCTTTTCTAAAAAATTCAAATTTTGGTTCTTTGATATGAGCAAAATAATAACCCGCTTCCTGGTAAGTCTGAGTTATCTTTTTAATATCTTTTTCAAGTAATTCCTTATCAAAGTACCCTCGAAATTTGGTTTGCATAAGAGAACAAATCTTGGGATCAGGGAAAAAGTGGTTACCTTCTATTTCTACCTCCATTACCCTTATTAGTTTCCCCTTCTCCACGGAAATTACTGCCTTGCATCGATCATCCTTTAGGGCAAGTGATGAAATGTCTATCTTAGCAGAAAGATATCCTCTCTGAAAATAAAACTCAGTAATCTTTTCCTTGCTTTTCTTTACCTTTTTAAAATTCCAAACTTCTTCATTTTTAAAGGCAAGCATTTTCTTTAGCTCATTTAGCTCTCCACCCTCAACTCCGTTGAATTCAATCTCAACTATCTTTCTATTCTCCTCCACCACAAAGATAAGGATAATTCCTTCTGAAGTGCTCTCTTGCAAAGCTTCAAGATAAGAAAAATAACCTAAATCATAGATTAATTGTATATCCTCTCTTACCTTTTTTTTTGAAAAAACCTCTCCCACCTTACTTTTGATAACTTTCTCAATCTCATCCTCTTCAGTCCAGTGATTTCCCTGAATTCTAATTTCTTTAATTAGAGATGATTGTTGAGCTATTGCCTGATATACAAAAATAAAAAGAAAAATTACAGCTAAATTGACCGTTACTTTAATAAATTTATTCTTTATCATTTTTTTATTTAACTCTCCAACTAATCTACATACTCATTCATCGCAGAGTACGTAATCATTATATTTTGTAGTAGAGAGCTTTGAAAAATCCTTTTTCTTTTTGCTGCTCGGCGAGGTGTTTCCATAAGGCAGCGGCGATCAAGGCGGGTCTATGCGTTCAAATTTTTAGTTATCCTGCAACCTGATACATCGCCCATAAGAGCTACGGTATAAAGATTAAGAGTAGAACTTAGCCGCAACGTTGGAAAGCACCGAGCAAAGAGCAGCCTCAAACTTTTTTTCAGAGCTCTCTAGTATATCTTTTGACATTAAGAACAAAAATATGTTCCCTTTTTAAGCCTCTTTTTTATGTGTGAGCTCCGCGGTGAATAACCTTTTAATCTAACTTTTTATCTTTGCCTTAGTTTTCGTCTTTCTTTCCTTCTTGCGAAAGGTAATTTGCCCATCTTTCACATCTACCATTATAGTATCGCCCTCCTGAAATCTTCCCTGGAGAATCTCTTCAGAAAGAGAATTTTCAATCAGTTTTTGAATAGATCTCCTCAAAGGTCGAGCACCAAAATCAGGATCGTAACCTTCTTTGGCAATTAACTCCCGCGTCTTCTCGCTTATCTCTAACGTCATATTTCTTTCCTCTAACATTTTTCCTTCTTCCTTCAGCATTAACTCTACAATTTTTTCAATCTCTTCTCTGGATAAAGGATGAAAGACAATAACCTCATCTAATCGATTTAAAAACTCGGGGCGGAAGTGTTTCTTTAATTCAGAGAGCACATGGGATTTTATCTCCTCATAACTCATCCCCGTTCCCATATCAGACTGAAATCCTAAGCTGGACCCACTGACAATTTGTTCTGCCCCCAAGTTAGAAGTCATAATTAACACTGTATTTCTAAAATCTACGACATGTCCTAAGTTATCAGATAATCTTCCATCCTCCATAATTTGAAGAAGTATGTTGAACACATCAGGATGAGCTTTTTCTATCTCATCGAACAAAATAACTGAGTAGGGTTTGCGTCTCACCTTTTCCGTTAACTCTCCTCCTTCTTGATAACCTACATAACCGGGAGGAGCTCCAGTAAGACGAGATACAGTAAATTTTTCCATATACTCTGACATATCCAGAGAAACCATAGCATCCTCGTCTCCAAAAAGAAACTCTGCTAAACTTCTGGCTAATTCTGTTTTACCTACCCCAGTTGGACCAAGAAACATAAATACCCCAATGGGACGCTTAATATTTTTAACCCCTGCCTGAGCTCGACGAATAGACTGAGATACTGCCTTTATAGCCTCGTCTTGACCAATCACTCGTTTATGAATGGATTCTTCCATTCTAAGTAATTTTTTAGATTCAGTTTCAGTTAAATCCCTGAGAGGAATATTAGTCGAACTGGAAACTATGTAAGCTGCATCTTTTGCAGTAACTATTTGTTCTTCTACTTTTTTCCCCTTATCCGTTTCCCAGTAAGTTTTTTGTTTTAGTAATTTTTTTTTCAGGTTTTTTTCTTCATCTCGAAACCTGGCAGCTTTTTCAAACTCCTGAGCCTTTATGGCCTCCTCTTTTTCATTCTTCATCTTTTCTAATTCAACTTCTATATCTTTAAGTTCTTTAGGGCGTATATTATTTTGTAGTTTTATTCGAGCTGCTGCCTCATCCATCACATCAATAGCCTTATCGGGTAAAAACCTGTCTTGAATATATCTATGGGAAAGTTTTGCTGCAGCTATCAAAGCTCCATCAGTTATTCTTACCCTATGAAAAGCCTCATATTTATCTCTTAATCCCTTAAGAATTTCTATAGTTTGTTTGACAGTGGGCTCATTTACTATCACAATTTGAAATCTTCTCTCAAGAGCTTCATCTCTTTCAATGTATTTGCGGTATTCATTCATGGTAGTTGCTCCAATGCACTGGAGTTCCCCTCTAGCCAGAGCGGGTTTAAGAATGTTAGAGGCATCTATAGCTCCTTCTGCTGCTCCTGCTCCCACTAAAGTATGTATTTCGTCTATAAAGAGAATTACGTTTTTAGCTTTTCTGACTTCGCTTAATATTCTCTCCATTCGCTTTTCAAATTCTCCCCGATATTTAGTTCCTGCCACCACTGATCCTAATTCAATAGTAACTACTCTTCTGTTCAGTAAAGACTCGGGCAAGGAACTATCAACTATTCTTTGAGCTATGCCCTCAGCAATAGCAGTCTTACCCACACCAGCCTCACCGATAAGTACAGGGTTATTCTTAGTTCGGCGGGAAAGGATTTGAACTACCCTCTCAATTTCCTTCTCTCTGCCTATCACGGGATCAAGTTCTCCATTTTTAGCAAGGTCCGTTAAGTCACGCCCAAATCTATCTAAAGTTGGGGTAATACTGGCTTTAGGAGTTTTTCGATCAGCCACCTTCGCACCCAGTAAATCAACAACTTCCTCTCTTGCTCTATCTAAATCGGCTCCTAAACTGGTTAAAATTTGAGCTGCTACCCCTTCCCCTTCCCGGATTAGTCCTAAAAGAAGATGCTCAGTTCCGATATAATTATGACCTAAATCCCGAGCTTCAGTTACCGCTAACTCCAGCACCTTTTTAGCTCTGGGAGTAAAAGGAATCTGTCCTAAAAACAAAGACCCTCCTCCTTTTCCTACTGCTTTTTCCACTTCCTGACGAACCTGCCTTAAATCTACTTCCAAATTTTGGAGAGCCGTAGCTGCTACCCCTTCCCCTTCCCGGATTAGTCCTAAAAGAAGATGCTCAGTTCCTAAATAGTCATGATCAAGCCTCTTGGCCTCTTCTCGAGCTAACAGAATCGCTCTTCTTGCTCTTTCAGTAAATCTATTAAACATATTTTATTCTCCTTATTACCTATTACCGCATTGTTAAAATTTAACCACAGAGAATTAATTTTCCCCCCTGTGGTTTTTATATTTTTTCGTGCTATCTTTAATGTTATCATTTTGATGGATAAGACTACTACTATTTATAGTAAAAATAACCCATCAGTCAAGGAAGGATTTACAAGGAACACATCTTTCCTCTGTGGGCCAACAGAAAGAAGGTAAATGGGGATTTCCCCTATCTCTTCAATTCTCTTAAGATAGTCTTGGGCAGCTTGAGGTAAATTTTCAAAAGAAGTAATTTTAGAAGTGTCTTTTCCCCATCCCTTTAGTTCCGTATAAATTGGCTCAGATTCTTTCCACATAGATTCCCGAGATGGAAAATCACGAATAAGCTTCCCCTTATACCTATACGCAGTACAAATCTTAATCTTATCCAATTTATCCAAGATATCCAATTTGGTAAGAATAAGCCTATTTAATCCGTTTATCCGAGCTGCATATCTTAGAATAACCCCATCAAACCATCCACATCTTCTGGGACGGTGAGTAGTAGCTCCATATTCTTTTCCTCTTTCTCTAAGAACATCTGCTATTTCCCCTTTGATCTCTGTAGGGAAAGGGCCTTCTCCTACGCGAGTGGTGTAAGCCTTAGCTATTCCTAAAACCTCAGTGATTTTACCCGGACCTATTCCTGTCCCTGTGCACACACCCCCAGCAATACAATTGGAAGAAGTAACATAAGGATAGGTACCACAATCAACATCTAATAAAGTTCCCTGGGCTCCTTCAAAAAGTATATCCTCACCTTTTTTCATCAATTGATGAATTAAAAGAGAGGTATCGGTAATATAATTCTTTAACTTTTCTCCGTAGTGTAAGTATTCACTGACTAATTTGTCTACAGAGAGGTCTATCCCGTAGAACCTTCTATAAAACTTTAAATTAATGGTTAACTTTTCCCTTAAAATCTCTTTCTCCAAAAGATCACTTACTCTTATTCCCCTCCGGGCTATTTTATCGGTGTACGCCGGACCAATTCCCCTCTTTGTAGTCCCAATTTTAAGCTCACCCCTTTGACTCTCCTCCCATTCTTCCGCCTGCTTATGATAAGGCATAACTACATGGGAACTTTCGGAGAGATAAAGTTCATCTATAATAATTCTCTTTTTCTGAAGGTGCTCAAGCTCCTCTAATAAAATCTGAGGATCAACCACTACACCACTACCAATGATACACTTTTTCCCCGGATGTAGAATTCCAGAAGGAACTAAATGAAAGACAAATTTTTCCCCATTTACTATCACTGTATGTCCAGCATTGCTACCACCTTGGTACCTCACCACGGCTCCAACTCGTCTTGCTAAAAGGTCAACTATCCGACCTTTACCTTCATCTCCCCATTGGGTTCCCACAATTACAATATTAGGCACTCTTTTTCTCCTTATTTTACAAATTCCAGGTGGTCAATCATCCTCCCTGAAACTTGACTCTTCAAAACGGGTATATTCCTCGATAAAGGCTAATTTTATCTTATCCGTAGGGCCTCTGCGTTGCTTATTGATAATAACCTCAGTTATCCCTTTATCTTCTGGGGCCCGACTATAGTAGTATTCTCGATAAAGAGAGATTACCAAATCAGCATCTTGCTCAATAGCTCCAGATTCTCTCAAATCAGAAAGACGAGGATGCTTATCATCTCTTTGCTCCACAGCCCTACTTAACTGAGAAATAGCCACTACAGGCAAATTAATTTCCTTAGCTAAAGCCTTTAAACTCCGGGATATCTCTGAGATTTGTTGTTGTCTATTTTCTGCTCTCCAGCTTCCAGCCATTAGCTGAAGATAATCCACTACAATCATTTTGATATCTTGTTCTAATTTTAATTGACGAGATTTAGCTCTCAGTTCCAATACGTTTATATTAGGAGTATCATCGATATATATAGGAGCATCAGCCAATACTCCTGCTGCTTCCATAAGTCTACTCCAGTCATCTTCGGAAAGATAACCTGTGCGCAATTTCTGACTATTCACTCTAGCCTCAGAACAAAGCATTCTTTCCACCAACTGTTCTTTGGCGCTCTCAAGACTAAAAATCAGCAAAGGAACTCCGGCCTGAGTTGCAGCATGCTGAGCAATATTTAACACAAAAGCAGTTTTACCCATAGAGGGGCGGCCAGCTATCACTATTAAATCCGAAGGCTGAAAACCAGAGGTAAGTCTATCCAGCTTACCAAATCCAGTAGGAATTCCGGTAATTTGTTCTTTTCTTTTGTAAAGAGCTTCGATATGCTCGAAGGTTTTCGCAAGAATTTCCTTCACATGAGCATAGGAACTTCGGGAGGTTTGCTGGATTACATTAAAAACAAGACTCTGGGCTTTATCTAAAATAACATTTAAATCAAAAGCATCGTTGTACGACAGATAACTTACTTCATTAGCTGCCTTGAGCAGATCTCTCAAAATGTGTTTCTCTTTTACAATTTGAGCGTAGTAATCTACATTCACAGTTGTAATTACACTGTTAATCAAATCAGCTAAATAGGCTGATCCACCTATCTTATCCAGTTTACCTTGCTTGCGAAATTCCTCTCTTAAGGTAATTAAGTCTATGGGTTTGTTTGATTCAAGTAAGCCTAAAATACCTTCATAGATTAGTTTATGCATATTTAAATAAAAATAATTCGGATCAGAAATTATCTGTACTACCCGAGGAATAGTCTCTTTTTCCAAAAGCATAGCCCCCAATACTGATCGTTCTGCTTCTAAATTTCGAGGGGGCAGTTTCTCTAAATGTGTACCGATATCACTTGTTTCCTTCATCTATATCCCTTCGTAAAATTAACCACAGAGGACACAAATAACTGTAATATGTGATAAGTAATGAGTGATGAAGTTTTACCCATTTACACATCACACATCACATCTTCTCTCTCCCTGTGTTTTCCTACAAAATCATTCTCTTTATTCTCTCTACATTAATTGTGATTGGTAATGAGTAATCAGTGATGAGTAAGGAGTGATAAATAATGAGCAAAGAGGTTTTCTGCCCTTCACTATATCACATATTACTCATTACGTATTACTTCTCACATCTTATATTCCTTCTTTACGTCTTGGTGACTTAGTGGCAGAACTGTTACGATTTTTTTGAAGGTGGAATATTCACAGCATTTCTTACTTTATTCCACTTGAGAGCATCTATCAGTTGGCAGGCTATATCTATTGCTGCCTTTCTTTGAGCCTCCTCGGTGGAAGCCCCCAGGTGAGGAGTAAGAATGACTGAATCTAACTTCATAAGAGAACTTCCAAAGGGTTTCCCATTTTCAAAAACATCTAATGCTGCTCCTCTTACCCTTCCTTCTTTAAGAGCTTGGTAAAGAGAATCCTCTTCGATAATTCCTCCCCGGGCACAGTTAATTATCCTCACACTTTTCTTCATTAACTTAATTTCTTTTTCCCCAATTAAATTCTTAGTTTGAGGGATAAGGGGAGTATGAACAGTAAGATAATCTACTTGAGATAAAAGTTCTTTCAGTCCGCAAAGATCAACTCCTAACTTTTCTGCTTTCCCCTGAGAAATAAAGGGATCATAAGCTATTACTTTCATCTCTAACCCTTGAGCTCTCCTGGCAACCTCACTCCCTATCCTACCCAAGCCTATTATTCCTAAAATTTTTTTATATACCTGCGTCCCCATAAACTTTTTTCGATTCCACTGTCCCTTCTGTAAAGATAAATGTGCCTGAGGTATATTTCGAGAAAGAGCTAATATCATAGAAATAGTATGTTCTGCAGCTGAAATAGTATTACTGTCAGGTGTATTCATCACAATTATTCCCTTCCGGGTAGCTGCATCTACATCTACATTATCTACACCTGTTCCTGCTCGGCCAATTATTTTCAAATTGATAGCCGCATTAATTATCCTCTCGGTTACCTTTGTGTCACTGCGAACAATTAACGCAGTGTACTCAGGTATAATGTTAACTAATTTTTCCTCGTGTATACCTATCTCTTCACTCACTTTAAAACTCGCTTCTTTTAACTTATCTATACCTTCCCTGGCTAAAGAATCAGTTATTAAGATTTTCAACTTTTGCCTTCCCCTGATATTCCCTTAATACCTTCTGGGCTGCTCTCACTCCTTCCCCTAAATTTATCCTGTACCCCAGATCCTTCAAAGACATCTCTAAGGCTGAAATAACAGCAATTACATCTAAACTATCTATCCATCCAAGGTGAGCTATCCTAATTATTTTTCCGGAAAGTTGTGCCTGTCCGCCTGCTACTAAAATTCCATATTCATCCTGCATTTTCTTTCTCAGTTCTTTTTCATTCACACTTGAAGGAATTAAAACTGCCGTGAGAACATTAGAGGCATGATAACCAAATATACTTAACCCAAGAGCACTAACAGCTTCTCTGGTTGCTCGGGCTAATATTGAATGACGCATAGTAACATTTTCCCACCCCTCTTCCTTCATCAATTTTAATGACTCTTTTAAAGCCAAAATCAGAGAAATAGCAGGAGTATAAGGAGTCTGTTTTTTATTTAAAAATTTGTTAGCCTTTTTAAAATCCCAATAATATCGTGAAAGGTTCGAATTCTCTACATTTCTCCAAGCTTTCTGGGAAAGAGTAACAAAGGATAAACCAGGAGGGAGCATCAAAGCTTTTTGGGATCCGGCTACCACTACATCTACTCCCCACTCATCGGTGAGCAGAGGCTGAGCCCCCAGCCCACTTATAGCATCAACTACCAGAATAGCATTTGTCTTACGTACAATCTTCGCTATAGCCTCTATATCATACACTACCCCGGTGCTTGTCTCTACTAACTGAGTAAACACAGCTTTGATGTCCTGCTCTCTTGTAAGTTCTTTCTCAACAATAGCAGGATCAACAGCCATCCCCCATTCAACATCTATGTTAATTGTCTTTACTCTAAAAGCCTGGCATATATCAGCCCATCTCTCTCCAAATTTACCTCCTCTAATCACCAGAACTTTATCACCCGAGGAGAGAAGGTTAACCACAGCAGCCTCCATTGCCCCTGTCCCTGAAGCAACAAACGTTAAAACAGAACTGTTAGTTTGGAAGACATGTTTCAACTCTTGAGAAACCTCTTCCAAAATCTTGGAAAACTGTTGAGTGCGATGATGAATAATATCCTCTGCCTGGGATAATTTTACTCTTTCTGGAAGAGAGGTTGGCCCTGGAGTAAAAATTCTTTTCTTCACGTCTATCTCCTCATTGAAATAGTTTAGTCAAATCAACCACAGAGATATACTTACATATCTAAAAATAGTGACTATTCAGCCATCAGAGCACAAGAGTACCAAGCAAATCCGGTTCTGATTTTTTATATGCAGTATATATTGCGCCTATAATTTTTTCGCAATAGATTTTTCTCTTTTCAACAGAGGTTCGAGGTTTATATCCTCTCTCTGTGCCCTGGTAGCGTACTGGCTGAATCTACTTAACCACACTTATTTTCCTGTTAGAGCCAAAGGAAACGCGACCATCAATTTTCGCAAAAAGAGTGTCATCTCTCCCTATGCCAACATTGAAGCCTGGATGAAACTTTGTTCCTCGCTGACGCACTAAAATAGCTCCCACCTTCACAAATTCTCCACCAAATGCTTTCACGCCCAGACGCTTAGAAGCACTTTCTCTGCCATTAGAAGAATGACCTTGCCCTTTTTTATGAGCCATGGATGCCTCCTTTTTATCTCAATTTAAAAGTTACTCTTTTAACTCGCTTATCCCTATGGCTAATACAACCAAGCCAACTACTGCTGCAACAATTCCCACAATTCCCTTTAAAAATATTAATACATCTGGCGCAAAAATCACTATTAACCAAATCCCTACTACAGTAGCTATTAATCCCCCAATAATCTTTAACCATTTTTTCATTTTTCCTTACTCCTTTATCTTTGCATTAGTAGTATCAAAACTTAACCATTTTAAAAAGAGGATGAGAGGAGTGTAAGCCGGGTTCTGTTGCCAGGAAAAGATTATTCTTTTCCTGGTGATGATCATTTATCTAGGATTCAGGTTACCCTAAATCTCAAGCAGCCCACCCGAGGTTAAACCTCCTATTTGGCCTTGCTCCGGATAGGGCTTATCCAGCTAAGAAATTACTTTCTTACTGATAGGCTCTTACCCCACCTTTTCACCTTTGCCAATAGATTAGTTCTTAGTTGAGAAACCAGAAACTAATCTTCTACCGATCAAGCTATGCTTGATCGGTGTGGCGGTATAGTTTCTGTGACACTTTCCGTGAGATCGCTCTCCCTGGGTGTTACCCAGTATCCTCTTTTGGAGCCCGGACTTTCCTCAGGAGAATACATCTCCCGCGACCACCCATCCTCTCACCCACTTTTTGCTGCCCCTTTGGCTAACTTATCCGCTTGAGTATTCTTTTCTCTTTTAATATGGTGAAAATCCACTCTTTTAAACAAACTCTGCAGATGTCTTACCTGATTGTAAAAAAGCAAAAGTTTACTATCTCGAACCTTGTAAACTCCCTTAAGTTGACGCACCAAGAGTTCACTATCCAAAAAACATTCTGCTTCCCTCGCTTGTAAACCAAGAGCTTCCTGTAATCCATAGATCAAAGCCAGGTATTCGGTGACATTATTAGTAGCAGTCCCTACAAATTTACTTATCTTCTTGATTAAAGCCCTATTGGAACTGTAGATAATTACTCCTATTCCTGCCCTACCTGGATTTCCTAAAGAAGCCCCATCTGTGTAAATAAAAACCCTGGATAGCTTTTCCTCCTTCACTTAGTTTCCTTCATGAGACCTTAGATCTTTAATTTCCTGTTCTTTCTCATTAATATTTTTTTCCAGATCAGCAACTTCCTCGACCATCTTCTTAAGCTCTTCATCGTCACCTTTTTCTTCTATATGAAGTTCACAGGCTAACTGTCCCACTTGCCTAATTTTTTCTTCTTTTTCTTTTCTTTTTTGGTTAATTTCAGATCTTAATTTAGCTATCTGCCCCAATTCTCTTGTTCCTGTAGCAAATTTATCAAATCCATCCTGGGCAGTTTTTCTAATTCTATCCCCCAACTCATCCAGATACTTTCCCCATTGTTTCGCTTCTTCTGCTGTTCTTTCTATTCCACCCTGAGCAGTTATCCCTATCTGTTCAGCTAATTTATCCAACTTTTTCCCTAATTCCTCAAATCCTCCCATTGATCTCACCTCCCCAAAAAAATCGATAAGGCCGATTTTTAGTAACCTGACCATTAGTTCTTGGTTATTAAAGGAACTGTAACTCTCTCCTTCTATTAACTAATAACTAATCTGCTAACCTTCCAGCAATCGGCAGGGCCGATTGTTTCTGGCGCGCCTGAGAGGAGTCGAACCCCCAACCCACGGATCCGAAGTCCGTTGCTCTATCCAATTGAGCTACAGGCGCAGAAAGTTTTCCCTAAAAAAATTGGAGCGGGAAACGGGACTCGAACCCGCGACCCTCAGCTTGGGAAGCTGATGCTCTACCACTGAGCTATTCCCGCCTTTAATAATTATAGCAAATTTACCTGAACTGACAATATCTCTTCCTCCAGTTTCAGGAAAACTCTTTGTTATTGTAGCGCAGGTCTTCAGACCTGCTAAATTAAGCAGACCTAAAGGTCTGCACTACATCGTTAATACCTTTATTTTTTCCTGAAACTGGAGCTCTTCCCCTGTGTATTAAGAAAAAATTTGCGTTCCGATTCCTTTATCGGTAAATACCTCCAATAAAAGAGAGCGCGGGATCTTTCCGCTAATAATATGAACTTTTTTCACCCCTTTCTCCAATGCTATCTTGCAAGCTCTCACCTTAGCTATCATTCCCTCTTGAATCATTCCCCTGCTCATCATTTCCTCAATTTTTTTTAAGTTCAAACTGGAAATAAGGCTTTCCTTGTGGATAGAATCTTCCATGACTCCTTCCACATCAGTAAGAAAAATAAGCTTTTCTGCCAAAAGAGAACCAGCAATCTCAGCAGCTACTATATCTGCATTTATATTAAGAGTTTCTCCTTCCTTGCTTGTGGCTACTGGAGCTATTACCGGAATAAAGCCTTCTCTACCCAATACCTCTATGATAGCAGAGTTTATCTTTTCTACATTTCCTACCAAACCTAAATTTTTATTCTTACATTTTTTAGCCAGGATTAGTTCGCCATCTTTTCCTCCCAATCCTACTGCTTTCCCTCCAAAATGGTTAAGGAGAGCGACTATCTCCTTATTTATCTTACCTGATAAAACCATCTCCACTATGGACATAGTTGACTCATCAGTTACTCTGTTCCCCTCAATAAATCTTGGTGTTATACCTAATCTCTGCATCATCTGAGTTATCGCATCACCACCTCCATGAATCACTACAGGCTTTATCCCTACGTATCTCATTAAAACTATATCTTTCGCTATTCCTTCCTTTAAACTCTCATCACTCATAGCCCTTCCTCCATACTTAATTACAATCCTCTTGCCAGAGAACTCTCGAATATACGGAAGGGCTTCTATTAAAATTTGTGCCTTTTTTACTGCTTTTTCCAACTTCTCCTCCCTGATAAAAGAATAACTATTTCATCTGTTTTGTCAACCATACAAAATGCAATGAGAAAAATTAACCACCGAGGACACTGAAAGGGAAAGGGTTCATTTTAGGATGGATAAAATTTCCTTATCTACGAATACTCCTTAGAATACCTATTCCCATCTGAGGAATCCCTCTGGTTACAAATAGTAACAGGTAAGCTTTCCTAAAAGGAAGGTTCATGGAGCTTTGGGTGTCCCTACGGCAAATCTTTTTTTGGCGAAGAGAAAAATAGGGTTTTCTATGAAGCTAACAATGTAGTGCAGACCTTTAGGTCTGCCTAAATTCGCCAGGCCTAAAGACCTGAGTTACATTGGGGGTAAAGGCAAGGTCGTTTTTCGCAGGGATTCTCCAAAACCCTTTGAGGAAGACTAAAACTGTTACAATTTTAGAAAAACTAAACTATTACTACAAATAGTCCCGGTTTCATAATATTCTTTCCAACACCTCATATCCCTTTAAATAATCATCGTAATCTATAGGAGCCTCAATTCCAAAATCTGCCAACATATCTATCGTTTCACTTATCGATAAGTTTAACTGCCTGGAAACTCTCCCTAAGGATAGTTTACCTTCTCTATACTGCTTTATCATTAGATAATTCAACCCATAATCTATTAATTCTCTAACTACACTGGATTTATCTTTTTTTTCCTTCCTTGCTATCTCCTCAATAAACTTTATCTCTTTTTCTCCTAATCTTAAACTCATAACTCCCATTTTATTTTGATGCCTCCTTTATTCTTTTATAAGCATCCCCGACTATGCGAGAGCTGTATCTGCCGTACTTTTTAAGTTTCTCAAGTTTAGCAAGAGCTATACCCTCCCCTAATATGTTATCTTTATACGCTCTTATTAAGAAATGTATTGCAGTAATAAACTTGATATTTATAACTTTGCATGCTTTTATTGTAGAACCATCATCGGTAGCCAGAGGACAATTCCTTGCTCTTGCCAGCAATAAAGCAGATGCTTCTCCCTCTTCTATGTTGAAATCTTGTTCCAGTTTTTCTTTATCCTTTTCACGGGTTATTTTCTCTACTTTAATTTTTTTCTCTTTAATCAATCTTCCTATAAGCTTTGCATCAAAACATTCCTTATTTACACTTTCTTTTCCCACTTCCTTAGTAATTATTACTTTAAATCGGCTTGTTATTCCCCTTAAAAGATCAATCTTTGCCAATAATATAAGGGTAGAAGAATCGAATACAATCATTCACTGATTCCTATTGTTTACAACACACTACATATGTATTATATGAAGTCTTCCCTTTATGTCAAGAACCCTATCCCCGCCCTTACGAACGGGGCCTTCTAACGGGGTAAAGTTCTTTAAGCATTTAAATCAGCGAAATTGGAGATAAGGCATATGCAAGAATTGGTTATTAAGACATCGGAATTATCCATAACGGTCAGCTGCTCTTTCAAGGTACCTTGGACGAATTGCAGACACAACGACAGGAATGCATGCACTTAGAGGTGAATCGGACTGAAGAGGCGATACAACTCTGTTAGCTAAATTTTAAAAGTGGACTATTTTGCGATATTTAAAGTTTAAAAGTGGACTAAATTAATATCAGAATTCTTAACCTGATAAACATCAGTAAGTATATCTTTATACCAGATTCTAACTTCTGCTATTCCTGTTTTCTCATCAGGGGCAATGCGAAGCTCAACCTCTTTATGCAAAGGAGCTTTATGCACTTTTAACTTGAACTTACTAATGGAAATTTTATGATAAGCATCTACCTTTCTTTTTACCCTGAGGCAGAAAATATCCTTTGTTGATTTGTGAGGAGAAGGTATCACAAAGTCTCTAAACAAGGATCTTTTCTCCCTTTTTGCTCTTTCAAATCGAATGATG
>JAUWZM010000093.1 GCA_030615365.1 Candidatus Aerophobota bacterium
ACCTCGGCAATTTAGATGAACCTGAAGAGCAAGAGAAATTCAGGGCAGCAGTCTTTTTGGTTTGATCCTTCCCCAGACTGAATAGAGTTGGAAACCCTCAGCGTAAGGAACTCCGCATTGGAGTCCCCGAAAAGAGGCAACCTTCTTCATAAAATCTGCATAATCAATTCCGTCGTGCTCCTTAAGCCATTTGCACTGGGATTGGTGGCAAAGGAGCATCTTCTCCTTTATCTTGATAAAGTCGCTAATATCAACATATTCTGTAGGAATGAAATCTACCCCGGCGAGGGTATCCATAAAGAAAATAGGGGGAATTAAACTGTGGGGCTTATGATCTGTCTTATAGTTAGGTAAAGTAGCAACGAAACTGGCATCAACGACCAACTTCGAGGCTGTAGTGTGATCACATAGATAATCATTGGGAGAATGAGTAATGACGAGGTCAGGTCGAGCAACCCTAATAAGGTCCACCACCTTTTTCCTTGATTCTTTATCCGAATAAATGTCGAGATCGGTAAACATTCCTCCCTGAATCTCTGCTCCTAAGATTTTAGCTGAGTTCTCAGCCTCTTTTTTTCTAATTTTTGCCAGTTCAGGGCCGGGGATCTCGAAATGGCCCATACTCCCATCACAGAGATAGGCCATAGAGATTTTGGCTCCTTTTTCTTTAAACTTGGCTAGCGTTCCCGCACAGAGAAATTCAAGATCATCGGGATGGGCCCCCACTGCTAAAATACGCATTTTCAGCCTCTCATCTTATCTTCGCTTCGCAATTATCGGCAACTCCTCCTAAAAGCGTGTAGGTGGTAGGAACAGTTTGAAGGATGGATCCGGGAACAAGAGTATTTACCGGACCATAGGCGACAAGCCTGGCTATAAATCTCTGCCAGGAAATTCCACCCCCCAGATAACCATCGAGCCAAAAACTTCTCTTCTTTGCTCCCACGATTTGGCAAGGCCCTATGGTGGCCGCTTTGGGAGGAACAGAAGACCAGTCTCCACTAAATGAGTGAAGAGCATTTTGCATAATGGTCATAGGATGAAGTTCTACTATACGAGGATTTGCCTTTTTATATGCTTCAATATCGTTGCCAAATTCTGCTCCCAGATGAGCTTCCCAGAAGGCAATGTGTCCGCACCAACCAATTCCTCCATAGCATACATCTATCTCGCCGGTATCTTCTATCATTTTAGCGTAGTGATTTATATTTTTGTGAGAAGGAAAATAGATTTGCTCCTGAGGGGGTCTTAGATCCTTATCTATGAGAGAGAAGAAGTTCTCCTGCATCGACTTTTTAAAGGAACCAGGCCAGCTCTCGGGAGCAGTTTCTCCGTTCTCGTTGGCATACTCGTCCATGTTAAAGATATGAACGTGTCTGCAGGAAATCTTTAGCTCATTAATAAGACGAGCAGCTAGTCTGTATTGAGGAATTGGCCCTGCCGGAAGAATTAAAACCAGTTTTTTACCTTCCTCAAGAGACTGTCTTATTCTGGTAACTATATCCAAGGCAAACTCAAAGTAAAACTCATCGGTATTCTCAATTACTCTGATTTTAAACTGCGCTTCAGGATGTTTACAGATATCCTGTCTCTTAATTGTTCTTACCTTTTCACAGACCTTCTTATCCCGATAGGGAATGAACTTAGCTAGATCAAAGATAAACTCTCTCATTTCTTTCTCCTGGTATAATCTTCACTTATAGTGAAGATTATTATTTGACTTTCTGTGGTTTCAAGATTAAAGTTTAATTAGTTCTCTTAAAAATGCTTTTGGAGAAAACAGGAAGAGGACTTGCTTCCTCCTTATGGCCTCTTGATAAAGATGAACGAAAATGATTTAGAGTATTTTTACTCTCAAGATAAGTCTTCTCGAATCCAAACCCCACTTCTATAATCTCGTCTAAATTAATAGTTTCAGGTGTAACTTCGATGGACTTGCCAAAATGCTTCAGGCTTACTCCGAGTTCTCTTTCTAAAAGAAGCTGTACAGGGCTTAAGGTCTTGCCGCACTCGATCATACCCTCACCCAGAGGAGGGTGGCAACCTGTAAATGCAGCAATCATCATAGCCTTGTAAGCTTTCTCCAGTGCAGCATATAGCCCTACTTTTCTTGCATTACAATATTCACCTCCTCCAACTCTAATAGTTATCCCACACCATCGTCGAAGAAATTCTACTACCGCAAATGCCCGCAACATAGCATCAAAAGCAGAATAGCTTACCTGTCCTGTTCTCATATCTATTGTCCCAGCCCATATGGCACCAGTAAGAGGAACTTTTGGATTTAAAGCTCGGGCAGCAATCCAGGTAGCGATTATTTCTGCACTGGCTACTACGACGTATCCGGCAACAGTCACGGGAGCAGTAGCACCCGCGACGGCCATAGAATTTAGACCAATGGGAACACCTAATCTAGCCTGACGGACAAATTTATCTGCTACAACTTTCTCAAACCGAGAGGGATGAGCAGGATTTACTGCTCCCCACGAGAACCAATTATCTTCCAGTGCTTTCAATATCTCTTGATTTTGACATAACAAACCCACTTTTTGTAAAATTATAAATACATTCTCTCCTAAAAACTCCCCATCTGCATCTCTCAACAAATTTTTTTTGAAACATAGTTTTATTTTCCTTTCTAAGATTCTAACACTAAAGCTCTGCAAGGAGAGCCAGAAACTCCTTTAATCAGGAACTCTAATTACTACTGCCTCCTTAATCAATTCCTCTGGCTTAAGTTGATCAATGGTTCTTCCTCCCCTTAATAGATGAGCAGACACCTCCAGATAAGTTCCAGAAATAGTAGCAAAGGATATTTGGTGAGCCTCCCAACCAATTTTATCTATACTGGCTACCTGTTCGATGCATACTTTTGGTATAGGAGGGTCATAGGACCACATCTCGTTCTCTAACGCACCGGAAATATCTATGATTTTCATCTTTTTAATCAATTTAAGGATTGTAAATCAAGCGTCTTTTTCTGGATTATATCCTTTAACTTGTCTAATAACTTTTGCCAACTCCTGGGCAAAAATATTTATTAGTCGCTCACCTTTTTCCTTACTTGCTTTAGTGGGCTCACCACAGAATCCCTCAGGAACTTGTCTTATCCAATCAACAAAGTAATGAGCTTTCTTAACTTTTTTGGGAATATAAGGGCCAGTTTCTCCTATTTTATTTTTTCTCACAAGATCTGGTCTAAGAGACATTATGATAGAAGTTTCTGCTGCACCACCATGTCTATCTTCGGGAGACTCATCTGGGAACGTTTCTTTTTTTGCTTTGGCGATTACCTCCCACCCAACCCAAAAGACTGTATAACTTCTCTTTGATACTCCTGTAATTGTGTTGTTCTCTAATAACTGGTGCATAAGAAAATCTACTACATGTTCTGAGCCCCCGTGACTAACAAAGATAATTATTTTCTTAAATCCGTTACGAGCAGCCTCTTTACAAATAGCTTCTTCCAACTCAAGCATAATTCTAGGAGGAATAGAAATGGTTCCTGGATAACATTTCATTTCATCATTTATGTTATAGTATAAAGGAGGTAGAACAATTGCTTTTTCTATCTGAGCTGCCCTGTTAGCTATTGCTCCAGCGTGAATACCATCTGTACCTGTAGGAAGGTGAGGTCCATGCATTTCTATGCAACCCAAAGGCAAAATAGCTACATCAGTTGTTTGGGCAAATTTTTTAACTTCTGGGCCACTAAGTTCACTCCATTGCATAATTTAATCTCCTTTCGAAAAACTAAATATAATCAATGTGATGATAGATCCATTCTGTAAAAGGTATACTTCTGACAAATTCTCTTATCCAATTTTCATCTGCCCCATACAACGTTATTAAACCTTGTCTAATAGAATTCTTAATATCCAGTCGAGACAAAAGGAATCTATGCAAAACCCATTCTTTCATTTGCAAAGTAACTTCTCTATTACATCTCATTTTGGGCTTGTATAAAACTAATTCTCTTTTAGGTGTCCACACTTTTACTCGCGTATTTTCAAGTCCACCAAAGGGATTATAAAGTTTGTCAAAAATTTCTTTTGGATCTAGAAGATAGCCTAAAATTATCAAATTACGCACTTGCAATTCAAAACCTGTCCTCTGCAAAGAATTAAAATAAGAGGAGAATGGGCCCGTACTATAAATTTCTACCTTACACTTTTCTTTATCTGCGAGATTACTTAAAGCCCTACATAACGCTAAAGTATAATTTCCATCCTGAGCAAATGTGGCAAATTCTAATACATAAAGAGTATTCTGCCTTTTTCCTATTATTGCGTAAGCTTTTAATTTTTCTTTTTCGGTTATTCTCATTAATTTAAACCAATCGTATTTTATCTCCACAAAAATATGGGAGGTCAAAGCTTTTTTCCAGTACCCCAAGCATCTTTTGCGGAATCCTCCCATGCATCCATAAGCACTATTGAAAACACTTAAGATTTCCTTTTCTTTTTTAAACACTCCTTGGAGGTTCTCTACGTCCACAGATTTACTAACTTTATACACTCTAGGATTATTTAAAATAAAAAGGTAAGGGTAATATATATCAAAATGACCTGTCTTCCGATAAAATCTATATCCGGCGCTTCTCTCATCTTCTCGGTACACAAACATTGCTTGGCACCCATATTTGGGTAAGAAACTCTTCGCGCAGCGCATCATCTCACTTCCCACACCTTTGCCCCTTAAATCCTCTCTAACTCCTACCGAGTTTTCAGATGCCACCATAATATTTACTCCAGGGGCAATAGTGAACTCTCTAAATGTGAAAGGAATAACTCCTACCACTTCCCCTTGATAAATAGCAACAGCTGCAGTATTGTTTTGTTTCCAATCCTCAGAAGAAATAGGAGGGAAAATGCTATTTCGTAAGCTCAATACACTATGCTTATCTTCGTGTTTGTATTCCCGATATTCTATACTTTCTAGTATTTTTAATTTAAGAGACAACTGATCTCTTATAAGTTAAGCTTTTGATTTTTTCACTTTGTTAAGCATTTTAGAATTAACTTGTGGAAGTTCATCTGAAGAAAATTTTTAAAATATTTATAGCTAAAGAAATCTCTTCTTTAATAACCTCTTGGGCTAGAGTATTGTTGTGTGCCTTTACTTCCCTAGATTTACTCTCCAGAAATCCTTTCTAAATTCTTTATTCAGAAGGAATCCAATAAGAGAGTAAAGACTATCATTTTAAAAGATCTTTTCGTGCCTTCTCAACAATTTTCCGCATCCTTGCTAATTTATCCGAGTCAACTTCAGGTTTCTTATACTGAGATACAAGAGCATTCACTTTTTTCTGTGTTTTATCTAATATCCTCTTCTCCCATCTAAAACCATTCCAACCTGTCCTGCCTATAAGTTCAGGAATCCATAAAGATGAGCGAAAATAATCCAGTGTACTTTTACTCTCCAGGTATGTCTTTTCAAACCCAAACCCCACTTCTATAATCTCGTCTAAATTAATAGTTTCAGGTGTAACTTCGATGGACTTGCCAAAATGCTTCAGGCCTACTCCGAGTTCTCTTTCTAAAAGAAGCTGTACAGGGCTTAAGGTCTTGCCGCACTCGATCATACCCTCACCCAGAGGAGGGTGGCAACCTGTAAATGCAGCAATCATCATAGCTTTATAAGCTTTCTCTAGTGCGGCATACAATCCTACTTTTCTTGCATCACAGTATTCACCGCCCCCTACTTTAATAGTTACCCTGCAGCATCGTCGAAGGAACTCCACTACCGTAAACGCTCGTAGCATAGCATCAAAAGCAGAATAGCTTACCTGTCCTGTTCTCATATCTATTGTCCCACCCCATATGGCACCAGTAAGAGGAACTTTTGGATTCAAGGCTCGGGCAGCAATCCAGGTAGCAATTATTTCTGCACTGGCTACTACAATGTATCCAGCAATGGTTACTGGAGTAGTGACACCTGCAATAGCCATGGAATTAAGGCCACTTGGAAACCCTGACTTGACTCGACGAACAAACTTATTTGCTGTATCTTTATCAAATCGGAAAGGGTGAGCAGGATTTATTGCTCCCCATGAGAACCAATTTGTAATTCCGTAAGTCTCTCCCATCTCTACTAAATAGTCTATCTGCTTTATATTCCAAGCAAATGGTTTTCCCGGTTTATGAGCATATTCTGCCATTAACATGCCAGCTTCTAATGGTTCCAAGATGGGAGGAACATCGGTCAAAAGAAGAGAATGGCCAACTCCAATTTCGGGATGGAGTACATCACCAAGTTTGATAAGGCTGATAAAATCCTTTTTATTTCCTCTCCGTTTCTCATCTTTCTCATAATCATAGAAAAACTGTGCTACCTGAATTCCCACATAGGGTAGAGAAGGAGCCTGAAATTTCTTGGACTCATTTTCCTCCTCTTTTATCGTCTCTTCTTTAACTTCACTCAAAAGCTCCTGAACCATTTCTTGAGGAAAAGTAGCCTTTTCTCTTTTGTAATCTACCTTTGCTCCTTTATCTCCTAGTGCTTTTAACATTTCCGTGTTCTGACATAATATGCCTACTTTTTCCAAAACTATAAATATGTAATTTTTTAAGGATTCTACATTTGTGTCTGTCAATAATTCCTTCTGAAACATATTTTTCCTCTTGGATGAATAAAGAATACTACAAAAAAGTCAGCGAAAGGTAACACTGTGAAGTTTTTTTCTTTGTAATGTTTCCCCTTTATGCAACTTTACAAAAAAGAACATATTTTTTGTAACAAATTTCCTAAAGAAATAGTATTTCTAGGTTTGTTTTAACCTTCATGACAATTAAATTACTTGCGCAACCGTTCAATAGTGTGTCTAATAGCGCCTACCATCACTTCAATTTCCTCCATGCTCATGCCAAGATTAAGTGGAAGATGGAAGTTTTGCTCATACCAGAGCTTCTCTGCAACCGGACAATAGCCCCGTTTGTATCCACGAATTTGGTAAGGCTTGTATAGATAAATTGGCATATTGTGTTCGGGTACCTGTACCCCTTCCTCTTTCTCCAGCACGCGAACAAAATCCTCTAATTTGATGCCTAACTTTTTTGAGTCAAGACGTGCCATATACCAATGAAACACGTGTTTGCGATCGGAAAATTCCTTCACAGGGTAAATACCTTCAATTTTGCCAATTTTCTCTGTTATAAAATGGGCGATTTTACGACGTTCATCGTTCATCGTATCAATTTTCTTTAGTTGGGCACGAGCAATGGCCGAATGTATCTCATCTAACCGAAACATCTCTCCGATAAGTTCACCTGTACCGGTCACACTTCGAAGGGCTTGTGCCTTTAAGGCCCACTCCTCAGACATCTCATAGTTAAAGCTAAGCGCTCCCCCTTCACCGGTTACCATATTTTTCTCGTTATGGAAACTAAAGACACCAACATGGGGAATACTGCCAACATCCCGTCCCCTGAATTTGCCACCCATACAACGAGCAGCATCAAATAGGAAGTAAATTCTGTGACGCCTGGCAATGTCCATAATGCGCTCCATATCTGGAACACCCCCTTCGTATGAGGCGACATAGATAGCTCTCGTCTTCTCGTTGATGAGAGGCTCAATCTTATCTTCATCTACGTTAAGCGTCTCTGGATTCACATCGGCAAAGCGAACTGTTGCACCGAACTTGAGTGGATGAAGGGGAGTACCGGGAAATGTAAGTGCATTGGCAATAACCTCATCACCTTCACCAATGCCGAATATCACTGTTGCAAGGTGCAAAGCAGCAGTAGCCGAATCGACTGCTACAACTTCCTTTGCACCAGTATACTCAGCAAATTCCCTCTCAAATGCTTGTAATTCAGGCCCCAGAGTCATACCATTGACCGGTGCATTCTTTAACACCCGAAAAACTGCCTCTGCTTCCTCAAGCCCATATCGGCTACCAAAAGGTCTTTTCACTACTTTCATTTTCACGGTTTACCCTCCCGTGCAAATTAATTTAGTTTTTCCTTGATTTTTTTTCTCTTATCTTACCTGCCTCTCTGCTTTATTTTTTATAGCTTTCTCGGGGATTAATTAATTTATTCTGGTATCAAATCAACAAATCTTTACTGATTTACCTGTACTTGCCGACTCATAAGAGGCAAGAATTAATTTAAATTTTCTCAGTTCCACTTCAGGAGAGTAAGTAAGGGCTCCTTTTTCAATAATAGACTGACTGAATTTCTCTATTTCAGCCTTATACATATTTACTAAAAGAGGGGAAATCCTCTCCTCGTTTAAGGTTCCATTATCTTTGATTTTTTTGATTAAAGCCTTTCCAGTAGATTCCTGGCTCATAGTTCCAATAGCCACGATAGTTCCCTTCTCAGCCTCAATCTCTAGATATGATTGAGATAATCTGGAAGGTATATTAAAATTGCTTTCAATAAAGCCTAACTGTCCTTGCTTAAATTTTAGCATCACCCCAGCTGTATCTTCTACCAAGTAGTTGTGGATAAGGTTGCCTGTATAGCAGCTAATTTCTACTATGGGACCCATTAACATATCCAGTAGATCCAAACAATGACTCCCCATATCCATAAGAGAGCCTCCTCCCCCCAGTTCAGGATCCTGTCTCCAGGCACCTCTTATAGGAGGATACCAGCAGCTGGATCGGGCGTGAGTAAAAATAATTTTCCCCAGTACTCCTTCCTTTATTATCTTTTTTATCCGTTGATGATAAGCATGGTATCTCATCATATATCCGATAGATAAGTTAACCTGATTTTTTTCACAGGCATTAACCATTTTTTCTGCATTCTTTAGGTTAGTAGTCATTGGTTTCTCACAAAGAACGTGCTTACCAGCTTCTGCCGCTTGAACTGTCTGCCGGAAATGTAGATAAGCAGGTGTAGCAATGTATACTGCTTGCACATCTTTATCTTCCAATAAATCTTTCTCCCGAGTATAACATCTTGCTTGAGGATACTTTACGCTCACCTGTTCTAGTTTATTTTCTTCTACATCCATTAAGGCCACTAACTTTGCATTCTTAGCGGGCAGAATTCCCTCCGGTATGGTTCTTTTCTCAGCAATACCTCCTGCCCCAATTACGCCC
>JAUWZM010000077.1 GCA_030615365.1 Candidatus Aerophobota bacterium
GGGTCTATGCGTTCAAACTCTTAGTTATCCTGTAACCTGATACATCGCCTATAAGAGCTACGGCATAAAGATAAGAGTAGAACTTAGCCGCAGGCGCCCGGAAAGCACCGAGCAAAGAGCAGCCTCAGACTTTTTTCAGAGCTCTCCAAACTACATCTATGACTAAGAATGAGAAATTTTATGTATATATTGGCTGTAATTCAAGGAAAATATGGCCAGAGGATAGTTCAAAACCTTCGTTTGAATGGGCCCAAAAATTGGAAAATTGAGAGCTGGACTGCTCCTGCGCAGCTCCCTCTCATTATCGAGGATCCTGAAGAGTTCCTACCGCAAGAGCTACCCAAAACAGATATTCTTCTTTGCTTAGGTGAGAATGCCGGGGCAGCTGAGCTTATTCCTGATTTAGCTAAAATGAGTCAGGCGAAAGCGGTTATTGCCCCCATAGATGATCGGGACCATCTTCCTGCTGGCTTGAAAAGGCAGATAAAAAAAGATTTAAAAAAATTAGGAGTAGACTCTGTCTTTCCTCTTCCCTTTTGCTCATTGATCCAAAGGGCCGACGATAATGAATACATAAGAGAATTCACCCAATATTTTGGAAGACCCAAATTGGTAATTACCTCTAATGAGGGTAGAATTCAGAAAATTACTCTAAAAAGGGAGTCGCCCTGTGGGTCCACCCGTTTCCTGGCAGGAGAACTTGTAGGATTAAGAATAGAGGAGGCAGCGAAGAGAGCAGGGCTTTTCCATCATTATTATCCCTGCCTTGCTTCCCGAAAAGTGGACAGGAGATTTGGCGATTCCATTCTCCATAAGTCGGCAGATATAACAAAACTTGCCGTAAAATCAGCCCTTAAGTCTTAGCCTCTCACACTTACCCAGAGAGACCTTTTCTTCTTCCCTATACATTCTTAATCTCTTCAAGAGGAGATCGAAGTTAACCTTATGAGCATCAAAATCAGGTCCATCCACACAGGCAAATTTTGTCTCACCATCAATTTCAACTCTACAAGCACCGCACATTCCTGTTCCGTCAACCATTATTGGGTTTAAGCTCACCTGTGTTTTTATCCCGTATTTCTTTGTCAAATCAGAAGCTACTTTCATCATTGGAACAGGCCCGACAGCAAAAACTCTATTTATTTTTTTGCCCTCTTGGATAAGTTTTTGCAAAAGATCAGTGACAAATCCCTTAAGTCCCTCTGAACCATCGTCTGTAGTGACATAGTACTCATCACTTAATCCCTTGAGTTCGTTTTCTAAAACGATAAGCTTCTTGTTTCTTGCCCCATTGATAACGATAACATGATTACCCGCTTTTTTTAAAGCCCTAACAAGGGGATAGAGCACGGCGGTGCCAAACCCACCTCCTAATGCCGCTATAGTTCCAAAATTTTCAATTTCCGAAGGCTTGCCCAAGGGGCCTAAGAGATCAGGGAGTTCCTCACCCACTTCAAGAAGGGAAAGATATTTTGTGGTTTTTCCAACCACCTGAAAGATAATGGTTACGGTTCCCCTTTTTTTATCAGTATCCGCGATGGTGAGGGGAATTCTTTCTCCTTTCGTATGTGCTCTTATAACTACAAACTGCCCTGCTCTGGCAGATTTGGCAACATAAGGAGCTCTTATGACGAAAAGATTTGAGTCCGGGCCTAATGTTCTTTTTTCTAATATTTTATAGCTCAATTTTATATCCTTGTATTTTTATTTTGAAGTGGCCTTTCTTTTAAAGACTTAAGGACAATTCCGGAATTCACTGAAGGTAGAGGCTGTACAGGCTGAGTAAGGAGAAAATTACCTTTTCTTATCCACTCTTTCAAAGTCCTGGCAATTTCCTTAGCCTTCGCATAACTTGATAAACACCCTGTAGGAACTTTTTTTCCTCTTATTACAATTTTTCCTGAATTAAGCTGAGCATAATTTACCTCACCCAGGGATTCAGAAATCCCCTTAGGATAAGCTTCACTGTAATCAACTATTTGGGTATAGATCTCCTCATCCCTTACTGTAGTGTATCTTAAAATATTCTTATTTAAAATAGGGATGGGAATCCCTATGCCTACACCAAGGCTCACTCCATACCCGGTCATGCTCACTCCCCTTAAGTAATCAGGGCTCATCTGTTTAAGATCACCAATTACAGCTAACGCTCCTGCCTCCTCTTTAGGAACACCATTTTTTCCTCTCATCACATTTGGATTATGTTGAGTTCCCTGCCAGACTATATATCCTGTTCCTCCCCCCAGGAAAATCTTTGTTCCTATTCCTATGGTCTCGTAGTAAGGGTCGTTTAAAAGAGGAGAGAGCTGCCCGCAGGTAGAGTAGTTAGCATTGCCTAACCGAGGCTGAAGAGTTCCCATATAGGTATAGATTATCCTATTAGAAAGATTTACCGCTACATTATAATTTTGATACGCATTTCTAAGGTTAAATAGAACTGCCTCATTTAAATCCCTTATATTTAACCGGGTCTCCAGCTTTTTTCGGGGATAGCAATCTGTACCATAGGTAGTGGCAACAAGTTTTACATCTTTTCCAGCAACTAAATCCTCTATTAAATGACCCCCACCGTATCTAAATTCTCCTGGATGAATCTGGTTACGAGGATCATTATCGGGAAGAGCAGTTGCGCCAATATATATATCTGCAGCAGCAAAGCCTGTGTAGGCGGGGACATCGTTAATATAGGTTCCACCTCCCCCTAATTTTATTCGGGGCCTGGCATGGCCAATATTAATGTAAGCTCCCGAAGAGCACATTGGTCCAAAAGTAGCTGTAGTAACCACATCTACTTTCTCAGCCGCCTCATCTATTCCTTCTTTTTTCGCAATATCAATTATCTCCTCTGCTGTCACTACCATAGCCTTACCCTTCTTTATCTTCTCATTAATTTCAGCAATCGTTTTAGCCATCGAATATCTCCCTTTTTTACTTCGAATAGATCTCTTTATAGTATCTTATTTTTACCGGGTGTACCCCTCTGTCCACTATTACCTTTAGCTTCTTTTCCGCTACCACTTTGCCTCCTCTTTTTATCTGTCCTTTAGAGACAAGGGTGAAGCAGTTACTGCGAACGGTGATAAGATTAGAAATACCTCTAAAAATAGCCTCTTTTTCATCATCCTCATCTATATATCCATCTTCATCATCGTCTATACCATTAAAACTAAGCTTTTGCATGCCTGCTACCTCGGCAATCTCTCCTATCTCTTTAAGAGGCCCCCTTTTACTATCACAGTAATGTATAATAGATTTAACTAATTTTTCATCGATTCCAGGAAGAGATTGGAGAACCTCTTTGCTGGCAGTATTCACATTGATTCTTCCCTTCACAGGTTTTTCAACCGGCCAGGCTACGGTGAGTTTATCCAAAATTCTCCAATCTCCACCTCGGTCAAGATTTACTGTTTTAAACTGTCCTCCGGTATGAATGAAACCAACTTCCCCAACATTAGCAAAAGGTTTATCCTTCATGTAAAAGCTACTGTAATCATCACTGTACTTGCCCTCACCAATCTCAGGCATCCAGAACCAGTTACGAAATCCCGGACTTCCTCCGGGAAGACTACTGACAAATTCTCTTGCTCTTGGATCATTTTTTTCAAAGGCATTCCAGGGAGCTCCGTAGTTACGATAACTCACTTCATCCACTATATCTCCCCGCCTATTTTTTAAAATTACTGTATCTGCAAAATTATCTAATAGTTCCTTACCTATAGTTTTTTCAGGCATTTTAATTACTACATTAAATATGAGCCAGTATCCCCTGGCGGAAATCACTCCCCCAATTAGTTTTTTTCTCAGAGAAGTTTTTACCCTCCATCCCATTATCTCACAGGGATTATCGTAGGGATTAAATAACTCTATCCATTCTATCTCTATATCTATTTTTAAGGATTTTTCCGATGCCCAGGCAGTTCTTTCTCCAAATATTTTGAAAAAGGCAGCCTTTTTACCTGTGGATTCTCTTTTTCTTAACTCCTTTATTATCTTTTCTACCTCTTCCTCCAGCTCTTTTTCCTCGATGGAGGTATCCTCATTCACTTTTTCTGTTATTTTCGAGACACCTCGTTTTACTTTTTCTTCCAGTTTCTCCATTACCTTCTCTTTTACTTTCTCTTTTAAGAATTTTACGCCTCCTTTAGCCAAACCAGCTACAGCTACAGGAACAGAAGAGGTAAAATGAGGCATAACTTCATTTATATAAGGTGTTTTTTCAATACCGTATTTTCCCTGATAGTGCGTAGGATAACCGTCTTCATCTCTAAAATCTACTATGTTAACTGCAATTTGATCTGCTTTATCTGAGGGGATACCTGCTCTTTTTAACGCATCACTTATCTTAGCAGGAGAAGATTTATTAATGTTTATTCTTAATTTTCCTTCTCTGTCTACATTCTTATCATAAGAATAAATAGTTATAAAATCCTTTATTTTTTGAAATGTCCCTTCTCCTATCCCCGGGATTAATCTTATCTCTTCTACAGTATCAAAAGGATTATCATCTCCGCGAGGCTCCTCCGGGCAAAACTCGTCAGGTTCATCAACTCCCTCCCCCTCCTCATCAATTTCTCCATCAGCATCATTGTCAATCCCGTCTTTCTCCAGAATACTCCTGTCACCATCATCATCTATTCCCTTCTTCCCAGGAGCCCCATCCATCCCATAGCGGTATTTTAAAATATCTTTTATTCTGTACTCACTAAGGCAGCTTAAAGCTCCCATATTTAGCTCGTGGGCACACCATCCTTCATTATGATCACCTATCCCAGCAATATTGATATTTAATTTGGCCGCCTCATCCCATATTCCGGTGAGCTCTTTCTCCTCCTCTCCACTAATAAAACAAACCCTATAATTTCCCTCGCCCATAGATTCGCTAAATCCTTTAGCCCAACTCTCGTATAAATCGTCGTACCCATTGGTATCGTTTATGAGTTCAGCAATAGCCCGCTCAATTCCTGCTTGAGCAAGATAATTAGCTTTAAGAGCATCCTGAAAATTAGAAGCTGACATCTGCTCTAATTTCATTTGATAAAGAAAGCTTATGCTAATAGTTCCTATGATAGCTAAGATTACAAAAACAAGGGTTAATCCTACCTGTCCTTCCTCTTTTCTGATAAACCTGTCTATTTTAAGTAATTGTAGTTTCTTGAGCATTTTCTATGAGGTAGTTCAAAAACCCCTCTTTTTGTATTTTAACCTGATTCAACCCACTAAAATTTCAAACAACCCACTTGGTGGGTAGGGGCGACTTTAGCCTTTGTAGCGGCCTGATTTATCAGGCGATTTGTAGTTGCCCAATTCATTGAGCAGGTTTAAAAATAGATAAAAACAATGAATCAGTGTCGCAGGTTGGTAGCACAGGCTTCCAGCCTGTGGAATCTGCGAAGATAGACGCAACCTAAAAGGTTTCGGCTATCCTTTAATAAAAGTGAAATGTCAAATGTTGAGACCTGACCCCATTTTATTCTTCCTTTGGTAGCCGCAGGCTAAAATATCTCATTAACGGATATCTTTAGACCTTGAAGAAAAGGAGAAAGAAGAGTTTCATTTCTGGTATAAAGCCCTGTTTTTTCAAATCCTTTTCCCTTAAGAGTTAGCACTTCAACTTCTTTTTTCTCTCCATCTACCAGCCAAAACTCTCTCACTCCAAATTTAGCATATAGCTTTCTCTTTAAGAGACGGTCTCTTTCTCTTGTTGAAGGAGAGATAATCTCTACTACTAAATCTGGAGCTCCCTGGATGTTCTTCTCGGCAATGATGGAGAATCTTTTCTTAGAGATAAATAAAATATCCGGCTGAACTATATTTTCATCAGATAGAACAACATCTATAGGAGCATAGTATATTTTTCCCAGATTTTTGCTCTCTACATAATTATTCAGCAGTAAAAATAAACTTTTAGATACATCCTGATGATAGGGAATCGGTGCAGGAACCATAATTAGCTCTCCTTCAATTATCTCGTAACGCTTATCCCCTGGCAAGAGAAGATAATCCTGGTAGGTAAACTTTATGTTTGTGACAGTTTCGGGCATAAAATCCTCCTTGAAATGAGAAAAATTAACCACCGAAGACACTGAAAATTTTAAGGGTAGCCGCGAGGCTTTAGCCTTTGTAGCGGCCTGATTTATCAGGCGATTTGTAGTTGCCCAATTCATTGGGCAGGTTTAAAAATAGATAAAAACAATGAATCGGTAGTCGCAGTCGGTAGCACAGGCATCTTGCCTGTGGAATCTGCGAAAGATAGACGCAACCTAAAAGGTTTCGGCTATCCTTTAATAAAAATGAAATATTGAATGTTATTAGGATCCAACCCCTTCTACACAATTCTAGCTAATAAATACTTCCCCTGGGACCAATTGACTCAACAATGACAAGGTTTTTGTCTCTGCTCACCATATATACAACTCTAAGAGGGCCTACTTTATATCTATATTTTCCCTTTAGTTTGCCTCTTAGCTTTTTAATATTCCTACCAAATAATGGATTATTCTTGAGACTATCAATTGCTTCATTTAATCTATTCTTTTGTTTTTCACTCAATTTATCGTAAAAATCTACTGCTCTGTGGTGTAGAATTATTTGGTACATCTTTTCCGTTGCACTTCGTCCCAGGAAACAAACTCGTCCATCCTTCTTGCTGTAAGGTCCTCATCACAAATTTTTATGTCTTCCATCATTTCTTTGTTAGACAGAATTTCTTTAGTAGCTGCCCATTCTTCTTTTTCATTAAGATACTCAATAAAGTTAAGGATAAGCTTGGCCTTATCGGTAGAAAGATTATCCATGAGTTGCTTAGCTCTTTCTTTAATAGTTTTAGGACTCATTTTCTTCTCCTGAAATTGCAAGTAGTAATGTCAAAAGTTCTTTCTTCTTTTTGTAATTGGTAGCCGCAGGTTAGTAGCACAGGCTTCCAGCCTGTGGAATCTGCGAAGATAGACGCAACCTAAAAGGTTTCGGCTATCCTTTAATAAAAGTGAAATGTCAAGTGTTGAGACCTGACCCCTTTTTTACTGCTTATTTATAACGCCACCTTTTAAACGTGTATAATTCGCTGCCTGGAACAGGAGGCAAGTTTAATAAATCGTAATAGTTTTGATAGACAACCCCTCCACCAGTCTCTATCTTAACTTCAACACCAATTCCTTCACCTCCGATGATGCAGCCATAGACGGTGGATCCGCTCTCAACTTTGATTCCCCCGAACGGAGCGTACAGGACCCCATAAACATCTGAATTAGTTTCTACCTTAATGGCTTCCGTGGGGTCAGACGATGCAGAGATAAGGCCAACTGGAACCCCGGAAGCTCCACAGGTAGAGTTAGCCAGCTTTATAGTACCTTCAGCCACAATAATTCCTGGTCCCACCAATGTTGATCCTTGTGCTGTAAAATCTCCCTTCACATAAAGAACTTCGGGAACCTCAAAGTTAGAGTCATCTGTCACCGTTAATTCATCGAAGACATTGCCACTAACAGTAGCCTGACTCTCATAATCGGCGAAGTCCACCACAGGAAAGCTAATAGGTTCAACCCCTTCTTCCGTCCCATCAGTGAAAGCCGTAGTATCTCCAGTGATCGTTCCGGTGGCATATCCTTTGCCGGTGACAGGAACACCATCTTCGTTAACAATATCTCCCATACAGTACAGATCACCTATTACGAATGACACATCATCCTCTAGTATTAATTCACCCTGCCCTACAATAGCATATTCAAAACTGCCTTTATAATAGGTAAGTTGGATTTCCACACTCTCCTCAACTCGCCTTTCAACAGCTATGTTTATTTCAGGCACATAACCAGTAGCCTGCACCACAGCGCTATCCCCTGATGAGGTAATAATATATTCACCCTCTCCTACTCCAGCAATACTAATCTGTCCACTGGTAGGAGGAGTAGAGTCATTATTTAACTCCCATATAGCCTTCTCCACCCCTGCTTCAGCTAAATTTAGAGCCTGGAGGGAGTGATAGGATCGCTCTTGCCTTCTTCTCTCTGCTACAATAGAGCCCATGAATACTCCCAGTAAAATAAGAATGGCAGTGGAAACAGCTAAGGAAATGACTACAACTGAGCCTTCCTCGTATTTTTTAATAGGATTACCCATTTATTTAATTCCTCACTCATTTCAATCTTGCGCAGATTCCACAGGCAAGATGCCTGTGCTACCGCCTGCGGCTACTCTTTGTTGCGCATGGTCACTTTGGAGGTCAAGGTGCGGGTATGTGGATTATTAAATACAGTTTTAGTAGAGGATAAAGTAATGGTTACTGTATTACCGGTAATCACACTTACTTCAACCTCGCTCACATCTACAGCCATAAGCCTGGAAGTGCTACCACTAATAGTCCTTATTAATTTATTGCTTGAAAGGGCATATATAATATCATCGGAGATAAAAGAGGGTATTATTACAGTAAATTCATCTCCAGAAATCGGTAAAGTGGCTGTAGCTGGAGATATATTCTCAGCTTGCCTGATATCTTTAGTTAACTGGTCCATAGCTAATCTTAGATCTGCCTCAGAATTAAGAGTGCTCTGTCCAAATCTAAAGCTTCGGTTGGTGCTTACATATATAAGTAGAACTATCGCTAAGGTAATTAAGGCAATGCTTGAAGCTATCAAAAGCTCAACTATAGTAAATCCTTTCTTCCCGTTAATATTAAGAAAAAGTTGCATCATTTATTAATTCCCCATTCAGTAACATAGGTAGCTAGGCTACGGGATAACTCTCTACCTGAATGGGAAGTCCAAGTTACCCTAACAGTTGCCTGGGTTAAACCAACTTCAATCTGCACAGGAGAATCTACGTATACATTGTATTTATCGAGTTTAGTCTCTTCTGTATTATACGGAATATCCGCAGGATCAGTCCCCCTTATCTCCTCCATTTTCTCTTGAGCAATACGGTTAGCAACGGATACCTCTCTTATCACCTGTATCCAGGCAAGTCCGTTGGAAAAACCAATTGCCAGCCCAAGTAAACTTATCGCTATAATAAATACAGCAATTAACACCTCAATAAGAGTAAAACCTTTCACAGCAGTTCTCATTATTAACTCTCACTTTAAATGACACGGACTCAACGGGTACATTCATAATTTATCAATCCCGTATTGCTTAAGCCACTCTTCAAAATCTTCTCTTTGACCAAAGAGTTCTTTATCGTAATTTTCCTCTAACTTTTTTATTTGCTCGGCAAGTTTGGGTTGTTTTGCAACAAGTTCATTTATATTCTTTTCAAATTCATTGCTCATTGCGGATAATTCATCTAAGTCAATATCTATATTTAGTAGTTTAATCAGCCTTTTGACTATCGCTTTTATGCCTTTTGGGTTTTTAGTTTGCACGTAGATTGGTATTTCAGCAACAAAGTTTATCATTTCTACTCCCTTCTCCTTTGAAAATTTGGTAAGTAAAGTAGTAATACTAGCCGGGCCTTCATAATTTGTAAATTTTACATCATAGTTTTCAAGCTCTACTTTTTGCTTTTCACTGGGAAAAGAACAAGATATTCTTATCTCTCTTGTGTGAGGAATTGGCCCAGCAACACTGCCCACAAAATACATTCTTTTCACGTCAAATTCCTTTACCAGCTCAAATATACAGCTTGCATAATCATCCCATTTAAGATTCGGTTCGTTACCTGAAAAGAGGATTAAATTATTTTTTCCATCATAGAAAAATTCATTTTGTGGGTATTGAAAATCTGTGAGAAGGCCATCTTGAATTTTAGTATAAGGTCTGAAGTAGGCCGCTTGTTGCATCGTGCCTGGCAAATTAAAAATGTAAAAATCTTTGGGATTTATCTCAGCGATTTTTTTTGCCTTTAGCTTATTCTTTAGATATCCTACTGTGTCTGTAGATACATTCCCGCCATTCATCCACCCTGAAAAACCCAACACCATACTGGAATTCTTAAGACCTGGTTTTTCATACATGATAAGGTTTTCCATTTTTTCTCCTTTCGCCAAAGTCGGTATTGCCAAAACTTAACCGCAGAGGTCACAGAGAACGCAGAGAATTAATTTTCCCCCTGTGCACTCTGTGGTTTCATATTTTCCTTCATGTTATTTTTGACATTACCTCAAAGTCAAAAGTTAATCACAGGGAGTGACACTAATTTGGATATCTACCTTCATGGTTTTAATATTGCGAATCCTATTTTTGGATCTTCTTTGCGTTGAGCCGTGTTATCTACAATCTCAAGTACTATAATTTCTCCAAGTTTCCATACTTCAATACCAGGCCGTATGCATCCTGATCTTGTCTTTCCCTCTCGGCCAAATGCGGCGTGCATATGCAATCGAGGTTGTCCCTCGTTATCAGGAAAGATAGTACCTACTGCAGAAATCTCATGCACACCCTGGAGAGTAAACATCACCGGTACCACTGGTGTTTCTTTGTCATCCTTTGGCCCGACAATAATTTTTCCTCCATGTTTGATTCCTCCTACAAAGATACACATACCGCGCAGCAAACTATTTTTTTTGGCAAACTCTTCAATCACTTCGGGTAACTTATCTCCATCCTCCAATCTCACCACAAACATCCTTCCAACTCTTCCCTCACTGTATTTCATTTTTTTCTTCCTTCAATATAAGACATCAGGCCAATTGGCTGTCAATTTGCTTATATGAGACCTCTGAAAAATCCTTTTTCTTTTTGCTGCTCGGCGAGGTGTTTCCATAAGGCAGCGGCGATCAAGGCGGGTCTATGCGTTCAAACTCTTAGTTGTCCTGTAATCTGAGACATCGCCCATAAGAGCCACAGCATAAAGATAAGAGTAGAACTTAGCCGCAACGTTGGAAAGCACCGAGCAAAGAGCAGCATCAGACTTTTTTCAGAGATCTCTATATGTAAGATAATTCTCAGGTTTTTCTTAATTTTGGATTTCATCTCTTCTTTATTTATGTTATATAATGTAGTATATACTATATTGACTTTTTGTTAAGTTATTTACACGAGTTTCATGCTATTTCTTGGTTATTCTTTGTATATGAGCTTTTTGCCCGTTTTTCTTCCTATTTTCCAAAATTGATTCAGAATATAACAGTTGCATCGAGTCAAATCATGTAACTAGGTAACCAAAGTAGGGGTTGTTAAATCATGTAAAATGTAACTTTTTATATCTAAATGAGGTGTTTGTTTTTTGAAGGGAGAAATTTCATTATTCCCTCTCCTTTTTTCCTCATAAGCTTTA
>JAUWZM010000095.1 GCA_030615365.1 Candidatus Aerophobota bacterium
AAAGTGTCTGAAAGAAGTTTTTCCTTTTCCTTTGAAAATTCTTCAAATCTACTCAGTAGATCCATGGTGCCCTCCTTATTAATTTATTAGTAATGTCAAAACTTAACCACAGAGAACGCTAATTCTTAAAGATGAGCTCCCCTTCTCTTATCTCCCTGCTTCACATTTATCTGCTATTACTTCCCGGGCAATTTCAATCCAGGTTTTTACTTTTTCAAACGAAACCGGTCCTAACATATCTGCAACTATCTGTATTTTCGCACCCCTTCCTTCTTCTAAAATACGACTAAGATTAGCCTTCCATTCTGCATTATTAAGAGTTACCATATCTTTGGGAGCTAATCTTACTTGAAAAATAACCTGTGTATCTAATTTTTCTCGTGCAGCCTTGAGATCTGTCCAGGCATTCACATGAAATACTTTCTGACCAGGTAACTCTTTAAGCATATCAATAATGGGGATTAAATCTGTGCAAGCATGAAAATAATGTGTTCCTCCATAAAACTCAGCAAGCTGCTTTTCGTAGGGAAGAACGAAATCTTCAAACATCTTTGGGGATAATCCTGCAATTTCATCATCGTAATTATCAGAGCAAAAAACATCCCAGCCTATTCCATCATAAATATAGTATGTTTCTGCACTTATCTTTTCATTTAAGAACTTACCTCTATCTTTTGCCCACTTGATTTGAGAGGCTTTAGTAAATTCCAGAAGTTGATGAGAAAAATTTGGATCATCAATTATATCTATAAATAGATTTTCATATCCTCTTATATAACAGGCTGTACTCCACGCACCTCGATCCCAACCAGGAAAAGTAACTCTAAGTTTCCCCTCTACAAGTTCTTGCACTCCTCTATACATCCTATGTAAATCTGGCATTAATCCACTGGTGAAAAAATCAGGATATTTGAGATTTTCCAGGTCCTGGTATCTATTTATAACAGGATCCCCCATGGCAGCATCAAAAACGGGATCAAATATTGGTTTAACGCCAAATAACGATGGCTCTAAAGCCATACCGTAATCTACACCTATCTCAGGCTTCATGATTGTATCGTCTGATAATTCTCGATATCGCAAAATCATCCACTTAAGTTTAGTTTCAAGAGCAGTTTTTGGATCAAAGTAGTACTCTTTTAAATCAACATTGAGATGCTTAAGTAAAAAGGGCCTTATGAGATTTACGTAAATTCGTACATCATTTGGTTCTTTTTTTAGTATAACAAATCGTGGATCTTTACAGATTTCCAGCACTTCCTCGATTAGATTCTGAATAGACATTTTTTTTCATTCTCCTTTATTCTTTATTAACGGAAACGAAATCGGTATATTTGGTGGAATCAATCACTGCCTGGATATTTTCACGGGACGTTCCAGGAATTAACGCTCCGCTGGGCGAAAGAATGTACCCACCATTGTAATTATCAGCGATGCTGATGCATCGCTTGCATTCCTTGAATACCTGTTGAGGAGTGCCTTTCGACAGAAGAGTAATTGGATTTAAATTGCCCATCAAACAAACTTTATCTCCGATTGTCTTTTTTACCTCAGAAATATCAGTTGCAAAATGTAATGCGTCAATCCCCAGGTCTCCTATTCGCTTTAAATTATGCGAAATATTCTTCTCGCAAATATGGAACAGCTTGATAGCATAAGAAAATTCATTGAATACTCGGGAAAGATAAGGAAAAACAAACTCTTCGAAATGAGGAGATGAAAGACGGGCAGGTGTATGATCAAAAAAATATATCCTTTTCAACCTTCCATTAACCCTCTCTTGAGCTTTTAACCATATAATGATAAAATCACTCATTATATTCAATAATTGATGGATTAGACCAGGATGATCGTAAAGGCCTGACAAAAAACTCTCATGACCGATAACTAACGCCGCTGTTTCTACAGGACCCATTGAAAAAGCACATCCATCTAAATATCCATAATTCTCAATATATTTTTTGTCTAAGTTGTCCCAATAATAACGATATTCCTTTAATACCAGAGGCATCAACCCATCCTTATCTGGATCAGGTGGTTTTAGGTGGATTATATCATGAAGGTCTTTGCTACCTACGGCAGGGTGAAGGGGATTGTCTTTTTGAATTACCTGGCATCCAAACGCAGAAGGTTCCACGACACCACATCCAAAGTCTGGATATATACCCGGTATGAGTATCATTTCAGGGTATTTATCCTGAAAGGCACATTGCACCTTTAATTTTAGCTCGGAGTTAAAATAATAATCTTCATACTTAACACCAAAAAGCTCGCAGATGTAAGGCGTGCTAATACAAAGAACCACGGGAATTCGCTCAGGTTGTTTGTGATTTATTGCTCGAAGAAAATTATTTAAAACCTCTTTTGACTGAATGGACATTTTATACACTCCTTTATAATTAATCAGCATCAGATTTACACTGATACTTTTTCTGTTACTATTCAGCCACCAAGACACGAAGACACCAAGTAAACCCCGGTCTTAAAATTTTTAGCGTATTCTGTGTCTTCAGCGGTTAATTTTTTTAGTAATGGATTCTTCTCTTTCCGATGGAGGTTTAAAATTCATATCACCTCTTTGTGCCTTGGTGACTTAGTGGCCTGAACTGTTACCTTTTTCTTTTATTAATGAAGGCAAAGGGCGAAAGGCATAAGGCTCAAGGCTACCAAGTTGAGATATAAACTTCAGAAATTCTAAAATAATATCTCTGATCTATTTTTTAAAGCTATCTGTGTGAATCTATGGCTCAATAGTTACCTTATTTTTTACCAGACAGTGTGTCCTCCATCCATAATTAAATCAAAACCAGTTGTAAAACTGGAAGCATCGGAGGCAAGATAAATAACCCCACCTACCATTTCTTCAGCTTTGGCTTGCCGATGCATAGGAGTGGTTAAGTTCCTGCAGGCTAATAGCTCTGGGTTTTCCTGGACTGCCTGAGTCATCGGGGTTATGACATAGCCGGGACTAATTGAATTCACATAAATATTATGTTCTACCCATTTCATAGCTAAAGCTTTAGTTAAGTGTTTTACTCCTGCCTTAGCCACAGTATACGCAATTACATCAATACTCACACTGCCAGGATTGGGTACATTGTTTACAATAGTTCCACCTATAGAAGCAGTATTGATAATCTTGCCATACTTTTGAGGAATCATGTAGTTAGCTTCTTCCCAACAACAATAAAATGCAGCATTAAGATTAACTGCCATAATTTTGTGCCAATTGTCTAACGCATCATCATCCGTGCTTTTGTATTTTGAGATCCCAATGCCGGCATTGTTAAAAGCAATATCCAGCCTGCCAAACTCATCTACCACCCGTTTTACCATATTTGCAACTTGCCTGGCATCAGCTACATCACATTGAATAAAAATTGAATTTCTCCCCAAGGTTCTAATTTCTGCAACTGTTTCCCACCCCATTTCCACTTTTAGGTCAACAATAGCAACATCTGCCCCTGCTTTTGCCATCCCTATAGCGCAGGCTTTTCCAATACCCCCGGCTCCTCCTGTAATCAGAGCCTTCTTTCCAGTTAAATCAAAAAGTGACAGATCAGACATTCTGAGCTCCTTAAGGAATTATTTACATAGGAATAGCTTGGTTTTTTATAGTATTATTTGTCGTGCTTATACAACAAGAAACTGATTGATTTTACACTTTCCTCCTACTTTTTGGGAAAAGAGACTTCTTTGAAATACCTGTATTTTGTCACATCAGAAGGAGGGGAAAAGAAACAAATTACCTTTAACTCTTTCTTTTCTGTATTTTGAAGCATATGCACTGAACCGGGGGGGAAAAAGACAGCCATTCCTTCCTTCACTTCATTTACTTCATCATTCACCATAACTCTACCTTTCCCCTTTATGATATAAATTACTTCCTCCCCATGGGGATGGGAATGAGCTGGATGTACCGTCTGATTTGCAGGAACTCGAATTATGCATACAGAAAAATTCTCTGTCTTTGACTTTTTTGGAGAAATCAGCCATCTCATGTATCTTCCCGGAAATTTTATTTCCTCAGCATCCGATTCATGAATTATTTCCATTTCATAGCTTCCCCCTGGATGAAAAATTAAAAGATTTTATCACTTCTTCAAAATCGCAATAGTTTAGCTTTTCTAAAATTCTTGTTTTCTCTGACAATTGTAGCTGCCCAATTCATTGGGCGAATTTAATGCGCCGATAAATCGGCAAGCTACATGAGATTACAGAACCTGTTTTAATCCTAATACCTTGTCAGGTTCGCAATGACAAATGAGCAATTTCTCCATTTTTTAGGGAAACTTACCTGTTACTCAGAATCGCAAGAGCCATCTCTGTAAGAAACTCCTTAACTTCACTCCTCACCAAGTTTATGAACGGCTATAAATTGTTCAAGAAGAAAAGGTGGTGATGCTACAGCCAGAACCTTCAGGGGTTCCTCGCCTCTATTTATGAGCTGATGGACTGCTCCTGAAGGAACAAGAATACAGGTTCCGGTTTTCACCTTGCATCTACGGTTTTTTACTTTGACTTCCCCCTTGCCTGATACTACATAAAATATTTCCTCGTTTTTATGAGAGTGTGGATTGCTACTACTCTTTGGATCTACAACAGACATTCCCATCCAAAGATTATGTGTTCCCATAATCCATGGTGTTACCAGATGCTTCAAGCACCTGCTGTATGGAGGCTCAGCTCTTTCTCCCTTGACGTCCTTTTCGCTAATAATGTACTTCATTTCTCAAATTGATACTCAAGGCCTCACGAGAATTTTGACCGCTTTCTTTTGCTTTAATAATTGAAAACCTTTTTCTATTTCATTGATTATTATCCGATGAGTAATGAATGGATCAAGCGTTACTCTTTTACTGGAAAACAATGAAATTGCTCTTTCCCATGTCTCTGGAGTATAGTTAAATGACCCATATAGGATGATTTCACTTCGAACCAAAGGAGTAAAAAAGAACTCTGCTGGTTTTTGAAAAAGACCAACCATGCAAACTTTGCCACCTTTTTTAACTGCTTTTGTCCCTTCAATCAGAGCATCTACGGATCCACTCACTTCAAAAACAATGTCTACTCCTATTCCATGAGTAAACTCCCGAACGATGTTTGTAAGATTATCTTTATCTGCACTTATTATTGCGTCGGCTCCCAGATTTTTTGCCAGAGTTAGTCTTTCGCTGTCCTCAGACAGACCGGCAATGAATACCTGGGAAATACCCATAAGCTTTAGATTTTGCAATACCATAAGACCTATTGGACCAGGACCCATGATTAGAGCACTATCTCCCAGAGGAGACCCAGCAATCTCTATGGCATGGAGAGCCACACAGAATGGCTCAGTTAAAGCTGCGGCTTCAAGAGAACAACTTCTGGGTAAAACAAAGATAGAATCCTCTGGAACTGCAACCAACTTTGCGAAAGAACCTGGACGGGTAAATCCAATTTTGAGAGCTCCTTGCTGACAGAGATTCGATCTACCAGTTCTGCAATAATGACATTTTTTACAGTAAATATGTGGACTTGCCGTTACCCGAGCGCCAATATCTACAGATTTAACTTGACTACCAATTTCCACAACTTCACCAGAAAACTCATGACCAAGTATTAAGGGAAGCTTCAACCAATCATAACCCTTTGACCACTCATAAATATGGAGATCACTTCCACAAATCCCAGCAAAAGAAACTTTTATCAAAACTTCATTGTTTTGAATATGGGGCCTTTCCACATCTAAAACACTTATTCCAAAACCCTGCCTTTCTTTCACTACAGCTTTCATAGTTACTCCCTGTCTATCATTTAGTAGTGCCAAAACTTACTTCTTCTTTTGTAATAGTTTAGCTTTTCTAAAATTCTTGTTTTCTCTGACAATTGTAGCTGCCCAATTCATTGGGCGAATTTACTATGCCGATAAATCGGCAAGCTACAGTAGTTGCCTGATTCATCAGGCGCTTTTAAGAGCCTGTTCTAATCCTAATGCTTTGCTCCTCACAATGGCAAAAGTAATGCCAAAATTTAACCACAGAGACCAATTTCCCTTCTGTGCACTCTATGGTTAATTTCTGTATTTTGTTTCGTTCTCAGAAAATTCACTCTATTAATACTTCTGAACACTGAACCAGGATCTTTATCCGTTCTTTTTCTTTTTTAAAGCATTCCATGGCTTCCTGGATATTCACGAGAGGGAATCTATGAGTAATGAGAGGTTGAAGATGAAGCTTATCCAAAAGGTTAATAGCACGGGAATAAGTATTAAAGTTAATATGGACATTTTCTATGGTGAGCTCTTTTGCATGAATATCCAGTGGTTTTAGCTTTACGTTTTCATTGGAATAGATAACACCCACAAAAACTACTTTTCCTCCTTTCTTTGGTAGATCTACAGCCTGCTCATATGTTGAAGGGAAACCTGCTGCTTCAAAGCTTACATCTACACCCAGTCCTTGTGTATATTCCTTTATTATCTCAAGCAAATCCTCTTTGACAGGATCCACCACTACATGAGTTCCTATTTCTCGGGCTAAAGTCCGTCTTTTTTTCACTGGATCGGACAGGACGATTAACTTCGCACCGGAAATCAGGGCAAGATGAAGAATCAAAAGGCCCATGGTACCGCCGCCAATGATAGACACTGTATCTCCCGAACGTATTCCTGCCTGATCTACAGCACGAACAGCTATAGAGAGAGGTTCTGTCAATGCTGCTATCTGAAGTGATATATGCGAAGGTATCTTAAAAACCTGTTTTGGGCTGAGAAGAGTATACTCTGAAAACCCATAACCCTGTGCTATTCTCGCATTTGAGCAAAAGTGCGCTTTGCCCATTTTACAGAAGTAACAATCATCACAGGAAACTATAAAAGGTATACCAACAACTCTATCTCCTTGCCTTAGATATTTTACTCTCTCTCCAACTTTCTCGACTATACCTGAGAATTCATGCCCGGGAAAATAAGGCAAGGGTACATTGGGAATCTCCCCTTCCAGGAGATGACCTTCTGATCCACAAACTCCACACCAACAGATCTTTATTAATAGCTTATCCGGGGTAATATCAGGAACCTTAACTTCTTCAATTCTAAGATCGCGTTTCCCATAATAGGCCACCCTTTTCATGTTATCAGTCTCCAGGCTTTTTAAATAGTGCTGCCAAAACTTAACCACAGAGAACGTAGAGAAATCATTATATATCAATAAACTACGAGGCTTTTGATTGTCTTTCCTCTGTGCTCTCCCATGAGAATCTTTCTTCTCAACCTTCTTCTTAACCTTAACCTCAACCTCAACCTTCTTCTTAACCTTAACCTTCTTCTCATCCTCAACTACTATTAATTGTGATTGGTAAAGAGTAAAGAAGTTTTTTTACCCTTCACAATATCACTCATTACATCTCACGTCTTACATTCCCTCTGTGCACTCTGTGGTTTCATGTTTTCCCATCAGTCCTCATTGGACATAGGATATAGTTATTCTATGGGATAGCACCATGTTCAAGAGCCCATTTTCGAGCTGTAGCAAGCTCTTGATTTACCCTATCCTCGCTGAATCTTTCTTCTTCTAAGAGAGGTTGAACTCTCCCGCGTGTATCTTTGATTATTTTTATTTTCCAACCCGGTTCATACTCTAATGTAACATAACCCTTATAATTCATCTTCTTGAGTTGAGCCATAAATTCTTTTACCCGAGCAACCCCACTTCCAGGTAAACAGGGATCATGATCTCCCTGCCGCACCACATCCTTCAGGTGGATTGTGAATATACGATTGCTATCCACAATGTTTAGAATCTCAAGGGGATTAACTCCGTTAGCAGCAAACCAACCGGTATCCGGAGCAAGCATAATATAATCGGGATATTTTTTTATAATTGCCTCTAAATCCCTTGGCTTGCCAAAAGGACCTGGCCAGTCAGACCAGTGATTCTCAACGACAAACTTAAGGTCGAATTCCTGGCAGTATTCATATATCCCATCCATAAACTCAATGCCTGGGGGAGGCGTGGTCACAATTGCCTGAGAACCTATCTCTTTCGCTACTTCAAAGGCTCGTCTAAACTCGGTGATAATCTCTTTTGATTCTGTGGGAACACCGTAATAACCATCAGGTCTTTTTCGAAGATAGTAAGCGTAATAACCATAGAGAAAGAGATTATACTGGCTCAGAAGAGTTTTAACTTTCTGTAACTCCTGAGTGCCGATTGTCAAATAATCTAAATGAAGAGAGGCCAGTTCAATCCGTCTGAATCCCAAATTAGAAATTTTCTTGAATGCCGTTTCAGTATCATCATGCCTGAATATATTGGTCATAAACCCAATTTTCATTTGAGTCATTCTCCTTATTTGAAAGCTCTGAAAAATCCTTTTTCTTTTTGCTGCTCGGCGAGGTGTTTCCATAAGGCAGCGGCGATCAAGGCGGGTCTATGCGTTCAAACTCTTAGTTATCTTGTAACCTGAGACATCGCCCATAAGAGCCACAGCATAAAGATAAGAGTAGAACTTAACCGCAACATTGGAAAGCACCGA
>JAUWZM010000052.1 GCA_030615365.1 Candidatus Aerophobota bacterium
TCTGGTGCTATGTGGGGATACCTATAGCTTTTACCATAACCTAACTCTTTCATTAGTCTTGTTGGTGCATTTCTTATAGAAAGTGGTACTGGTAATGTCATACTATTTTTAACATCCTCTTTAACTAAATTATATGCTTTATATAATGAGTTGCTTTTTGGAGCTGTTGCCAGGTATGTTACTGCTTGAGCTAAAGCCAAATCTGCTTCAGGCATTCCTATAAATTCTACTGCTTGCTTTGCTGCAATTGCTACTTGTAATGCCTGAGGATCAGCATTTCCTACATCCTCAGATGCAAATCTTACTAATCTTCTTACAATATATAATGGATCCTCACCACCCTCTAACATTCTTGCGAGCCAATACAAAGATGCATCTGGGTCGCTACCCCTTAAACTTTTATGAAGTGCTGATATCAGATTATAATGTTCTTCACCAGCCTTATCATACCTTAGTGGTTTATGCTGCATTACATCTATTAATTTTTTCATATTAATATTTATTATTTTCTCTTCACCTACAGGTTTTGTTGTTTGAACAGATGTTTCAATAGCATTTAATGCTACCCTTGCATCTCCATCAGAAAATTGTGTAATAAAATCAATAACTTCTGGTTCAATTTCAATATTTAGATTTCCAAATCCTCTTTCATCGTCTTTAAGAGATCTTTTGATTATAATTTTTAAGTCATCTTTAGATAAAGATTTTAAAGTATAAACTCTAGATCTTGAAAGTAATGGAGAGATAATTTCAAATGAGGGATTTTCAGTTGTTGCTGCTATTAATATAATAGTTCCGTCCTCAACATATGGAAGAAATGTATCCTGTTGTGATTTATTGAATCTGTGTATCTCATCAATAAATAGTATAGTTTTTTTATTTTTAAAATCTCTAAGGTATTTTGCCTGTTCAATGACTTCTCTAATCTTTTTAACTCCAGATGATACAGCACTAAAAGATACAAAATTTGCATCTGTATATTTGGCAATTATCTTTGCTAAACTTGTTTTTCCTGACCCTGGAGGACCCCATAATATTATGGATCCAATCTCTCCAGATAAAATTGCACTCCTTAGTGCTTTTCCTTTTCCAATTATATGATCCTGTCCTAATAGCTCATTCAAATCTTCGGGTCTCATTCTATCTGCAAGAGGAGTAATTACTTTTGTAAATCTTCCTTTTTTGGATTCTTGTTCAAACAGATTTATTTCTTCCATAACTCTAAATTTGTTTTCTTAATAAATTTATTTTTTCCATAATTTGAGATTGGTTTCTCTATCAAATTTCCTTATTAATTTTTGTTCATAATTAAATATTATAATTTCAGCAGCAAAAATCTCTCCACTAAAAAGATGCCCGCCCTTTACATTTCCATCTTTATCAGCGAAATTTATATGAGCATGTATAAAAATTTTATTTTCAAGAATTGAAACATTTCCTGTGCAGGAGGTAATCTCACACTCTTTATCAAATGAGCTTTTCATATATTGTTTTGAACTTTGGTTATAAAAACCATAAGTGATATTTTTTAAAGCTCCAATTACAATAACCCAGCCAGTTTTTATTCTTTCATCTTCACAAACTCTCTCTATTTCTGAAATTAAATCCTTTCCATAACTTAACCTTGTAATAATCATATTTACCCTTTCCATAATCTTTCAAATTTTATTAAACCATCTCTTTGTGAACTACCTCTACCTGAAGGAAGGAGTCTTGGGCGACCAATTCAAAGATAAAAAGAGATTTCCTACTAATATAACAAAAATATATTATAAATTCTTTAAAAAGTCAAACATAGGTTCGATTATTTATTTTGTTTATTTCTATTAAAATCATTTAAAAGATATGGATTTTTTAATTTAGGGACTGTGTTATATTTTCTGTAAAATTGTTCTTTGAAAATTTGAATGGGTCATCAAAATCCTTCATAATGTTTTAAAAAACATTTAAAAAGGAAGGTGAAAAGATGACCCAAGTAAATAATACAGAAATAAAAGAAATTTATCAAGAGGCAGTAGAAAAAGATGAAGACTTCATGAGAGAGCTATTAACTAAAGTTCTTCAAGAATTATTAGAGATTGAAAGAGATAAGCAGATAGGTGTAAAAGAATACATACGAGATAAAAAACAAAGAAAAGGCTTAAGAAACGGATACAAAAATAGAGAACTTAATACCAGGTTAGGTAAGTTAAAATTATTAAAACCACAGATAAGGGAGTTTCCTTTTAAAACAGATATGTTTGAAAATTATCAGAGAAGTGAGAAAGCACTAATTTCAGCAATTATTCAGATGGTAATAGATGGTGTATCTACAAATAGGATAAAGAAGATAACAGATAAGTTATCATCTGACTTAAGCTTTTCTAAATCAACAGTTTCAAGACTAATAAAAGAGCTAGATCCTATGATAGAGTCCTGGCGCAGTCAGAAATTAAATGAAAATTATAGTTACATTATTTCAGATGCTTGTTATTTCTATGTAAGAGAAAATTCTAAAGTAGTAAAAAGACCATTATTAATTTCTGTGGGAGTAGATATGAAAATAGATGAGAGTGAAGAGTCCTGGAGGGAACACATATTAAGTCTTAAAGAGAGAGGACTAAAGACAGTAGGACTTACTATATCTGATAAACATAAGGGACTAGTTAAAGTATTAGAGGAAGAATTTGCTGGAAGTCCTCATCAAAGATGCATGGTTCATTTTGAGAGAAATTTACTTTCTAAAGTACCTGCAAAGGAAAAAAAGCTCTTAAGTAGATATTTAAAGACAATATACAACTGCCCAGATAAAGAGATGGCATTTAAAATAGCAAATTTAATATCAGATAAATACAGGGAGCGCTATCCTAAAGTATCTAAACTCTTAGATGAAAATGTAGAGGAAACATTAACATTTTACAGTTACCTGAGACATCATCACAGAAAGATAAGAACTACAAATCTAATAGAGGGAACATTAAATAGCATGCTTAAGAGACGTTCTAAGGTTGTTGGTATATTCCCTAACAGAGACTCTTGTATTAGATATGCTTGCTCTCTGCTTATGGAGATAGATGAAGAATGGCAAACTAATAGAAGGTATGTGAGAATGCTAAAAGAAGATAATGCTGCTGATTTTGATGAAGATCTCATAATAGAAATAACTCAATTAAAACAAAAATCAAAAATTAAGAAGGAATTGGTGACTCTTTGAATTTTACAGAAAAATTGGGATTGACTCATTTATTTGCAACTTATAAATTAAAATATTAAACTTTATATTAGGTAATTAGTTATCAAAATTGACCTTAGTACATTGACAATTCCCTGATAATATAGTAGATTTTGGTCATGAAAAATTGTCCTCGCTGTGGCAGTAAAAAATTTTGGCAATATTCCAGTGGACAGGAGCGTTGTTCTAACTGTAGATTAACTAGAAAGTTTGATAAAACTGTTTGGCAAAGAACTAGAATCTCTCCTTATTGGAAGGGTAGATTGGTAGAGTTCTTCTGTTTAGGTGTTCCTGCTTATAGATTAAGATTTCAGGTGCCATACAGTCAACCAACTATTCAGAGATGGTTTAGAATCCTAAGAGAGACCATCTATCAACAAACGATGAAAGAACTTGAGCCTTTATCAGGACAGATTGAGATGGATGAAACAATGTTCGGTGGTAGAAGACCTGGTAAACGTGGCTGGGGAGCTACTGAAAAACATATAGTATTTGGTATCTATCAGAGAAATGGTAAAGTCTTAACTTTTCCTATTTCATTAAGAGCTAAAGACAGTATGATTCCCTTAATCACTCATTACACTAAAGCTGGAAGTCTATATTATACTGATGACTGGTTTGCATATACATTTCTACCCATAAGGGGTAATCATGTTGTTGTTACAAAAGAAAAGGGATTACCTAAAGGACGTGATCACTTAAATAGTATTGAAGGTTTCTGGTCTTATGCTAAGCATTGACTCTATCAATATCGTGGTGTTTAAAAACAATATTTTCATCTATACTTAAAAGAGATAGAATGGAGATTTAACCATCGTAACAAGAATTTAGTTGTACTAGTACGTAAGTTACTAAATCAGAGAATTAAAGTTGTCAAAGAACAAAGTTAGTGCACTTTTGTTTAGGTATTACCTTCATTTTTATGATTTTCAAGAATATCAGAGATAATCTTAAGAAGCTCCTCTTGACCTCTTATTAAAATTACTTTACGATTTTTACTAATAAGTTTAAGTTCTGGACTATCTAGAGTTAGATCAACTTTCCCAATTTTATTTAAGATATATCTAGTTTCATCAAAATCCGGTCCATAAATAATTTTTATATCAGGTAAAGTTCTAAGAGAAAATCTTTTTCTAGGTAAAAGAGTTTGTACAATAGATTCTGGATTTATATCAGGCAAGGGGTCTCGGGGTCTCAATTGAGTGAGTAATACTCCCTTAAAATATTTTGAATATACACCAAGTTCAGACATTTTCTTTCTAATATTTTTTACTTTATATACAATAACATCGTGTAACTGGGACTCCTCAGAGTTATTAAAATCTATACACCTTATTGGTATTTGTTCTTGAAGTTTCTGCCTCATGTAACCCAGCTGCCTTGCTTTTTGATTCATCCATTGTTAATAGGAGGAAATCTTAAATGGCACCATTTATTATTAACGGTATTTTAATTGTAGTCGGTGGATTTATAAGCTTGTTTGTACCCATGAGGATAAAAAATGAAAATATCGAACTAAAGTTTATGCAAACCACATCCATTGGTGAACTTAAAGGCATCTTGACCGATAACGCTGCAGCCGGTCTTGAAGGATACAGGAATTATGTTGAATTAAAGAGCCTTACTGGCTCTGATAAACCTCAAAAAGCTCCATTTTCTGACAAAAAGTAGCTTATTACAATGCTAACCTTTACCAGGTATATGAAGAAGAGGAAACACATACCGACAGCAAAGGCACCAAGAGGAGTATAAAAAAGAATGAAACACTCGTGACCAACCAGAAAAGCTCAAATCCGATTTCACTTAAAGATGCCGGATCGGGGGAAAAGGTCGATATCTATATTTCACAATCCGGCCTGCAGCTTGACACATTGAAGACCCTATATAAATTTGAACCTTTCCACAATATTAAGAAGTATAATTTTTTTGGTAATTATAGATATAAAAATTTGGGTTTGAGAACACTAGGTTTCAGGATGGTGGAAAACACAATCCCTATAGGGACAATCCCTGTATGTACTGGGAGAAGCTGTTCTTGAGGGTACCAGAGTCATTGTAGGTAGGCCGGAGGGACGGCAAGAAACCATTTATCGTGTCAGTAAAAAAAGAGGCCGACATCATACAGGCTAATAAAAGCTGTGCGAGAGCTGCCCTTATAATCGGTATATTGATCGCACTTGCAGGTATTCTTGTGATGATTTTCATGAAGTGATTTTAAATAAAAGCAATCTACTTTTGGGATCTCCGTGACAGGGTTACACGGCCTATTATCCCTTCAATGCCATTTGGGAAGAAAAAGATCCCCAGCATTAATAGAACGGCTAAAGAGATAAAAAATGGGTATGGATTTTGTCTTGTAGCAAACAGCTCAAAGAACAGAGAAAGGAATATTGCACTGATCATACCTCCCCTCAAGCTCCCGACTCCACCGATTACTCCCATTACAAGAACATTAAAAGAGATGATGGGAGCAAAGACAGTTGTTGTATCTATATAGCCTCCCCGGGGTACTATGGCAGCCGCAGCGATACCGATAAAAAAAGCACTGATGCTGAAAGTCAGGGATTTATAACGGGCGGTATTTATACCGACGATACTGGCAAGGTCCTCATTTCCTTTGATGCAGGACAGGCCGTAACCAAACCTTGAATTCTTCAAGAAGAAAGCCGCAAGCAGGGTTATTATGGTGATAACAAGTAGTACATTATAAATGGTAGATATGGGAACAATAGTCACTGTCCTACCACTAAGATAGGACACTGCCTGCTCATAATAGAGAACCAGTGAGGCGAACAATAGAACCATTGCATATGAAGCAATTGTAAAATACGGACCCCTGATCCTGAGAAAGATTATACCAAGAAGGTAAGCTACAACAAAGGATATTATACCGACCAGGGGAATAGCCAGTAAGTAAGGTATCCTGGTGGATATTATTGCATAAGAATATCCTGCGATTCCATATATCGCTGCCACACCCAGGAAGAGATACCCGGTAAACCCGGAAAATATGTTCCATGCTATAACCAGGTGGACATATAAGATTATTGTTAGCAATATCTGGAGAATATACCGCGAGGAATACAAGGGTACAGTAAATAAGACTACGATCACGATAATACCTATTATCCAAACCGGTGCTTTTATGTTCCTTATTGCTATCACTGTCCTGTTTTTCATTTATTTACCTCACATATTCTTAAATAAGCCTGAGGGCCTGATCAAAAGTATAGTTACAAATAAGGCATAGACGAATGCAATTTTAAGCAAAGGTGCAGTGAAAAACATGACAAGGACCTCCGCCAGGGCAACAATAAAGCCTGCTATCAAAGCTCCCTTAACACTTCCTATTCCCCCAATAATAGTTACCACAATAGCAATCATGGTAAATTCTACCCCCTGGTAAGGGCTCATAACGAAGTTAAAGCTGTACAGGGTTCCACCCAGGCCAGCTGTAAAGAAAGCTATGAAAAAGATAACGAAGTGTACAGTATCCACATTTATTCCCATAAGTTTTGCAGCATCATTATCATCAAAAACACATTTGATGCTTAGCCCGACCCAGGTCCTCTTGATTATCAACCATATGATTCCCAGCGACGACAATGAAAGGACTATGGTCAATAGCTTCCTGAATGGGATAATAGTACTGGAAAAAACCAGGCTCTCCGGACCAGGAAAGGTCTGTGGATTTGCTGTAAATATTACCGCCAGAGCATTAGAAGCTATCCAGGCCAATGCAAAGGTCATGATCAATGTTGTGTATTCCCTGTCAGTCCTGGAGATAGGCCGCATTAGAATGCGGGAGAAACCTCCAATCTTATACAGGGCCATCCCAAAAATACCCATCAGGATTGGAACAATGATAAGCAGCCATAATGGTGCTATACCCAGTGCTGATACAAATATAAAAGTGAGATAAGCTCCAACGATCATGAAATCTCCGTGAGACAAGTTGATTGTCTGGGAAACACCATAAAGAAGGCTCAAGCCAACACCTATCAGTACATATATGGAACCCAGAAAGATACCACTGACCGCAAGGTTAAGCACGGTTGTTAGCATATATTCTTTCCTCCATATTTCTAGATCTGATTTTGAATGTAGCCACCCTTACATCTTCCTGATTGTAGCAGGTATAATCCTTGCCCCAGATCAGAAAGATGTTACAAATAGTAAGCATAATCTTAATAAAAACTGTAATTACTGCTTACTTTTTCAACTTTTTAACAGCCCTAAATCTTGCAATGGTATCTATAAGGGCGTTTTCTACAGGGACTCTTTCCCAGGCTGAAGCTGCTTCAAAGCCATCGGTGGTAGTTTTTTCAAACATATATTTTACTGATTCAACGTCAATAAACGGTCCGCCGTGGGACAGTGAGATTATCTTAGGATTGATCTCCCTGGCTGCATCGGTTATTTCCTGTACATGCTTACAGGCTTCATCTATGTCTTTGATGGGAGTAATTCTGGTATTTGGATATCTCTCAGTTGTAGGCGCTCCGACCTTACCACCACTGGACCAGCCGGCATGAGGTACTATGGCATCTGCTCCTGCTTTAGCAACATCCTGAGCCTGTTTCGGTGTACATGCATACCACATGGTGAAAATATCCAATTCATTACACAGAGCTACCAGTTCAACTTCTCTATCCCATCCCATATTTAAAGGATCCCTTACTCTGGTTGTTGGTTCAAGAAAAACAAGGGTTGGGAAGTTCTGTATACCATCATAGCCCATTTCGATTACTGTTTTTACCATTCTTTTTAACCCGCGTTCACCCCTGAATCTTGGATCATAACATTCCACTCCTGCAATAAGAGGAGTCTTGTCAACCTGGGTCCTGATCTCTTCATACATCGGGAATGACCAGCGGTTAGGGTCTGCCAGCATAGTGGTAGGCATTCCCCAGTGCCTAGATAAACCAGTCTCATATACTACTATGGCATCAAGTTCTGTTAATTCTGCATATTTGGCCACTATACCAACACTACATCCGGCATAGATGATAGGTATGCCCTTTTTGATCTGGGCATTCCAGTTATCAACAATAGCTTTTCTTGTCGGCATAGGTTCAACAAGTTGAGATAATATCCGTTCTCTTTCAGTTATATTTAAAGCCATTTCGTCACGCTCCTTTCCTGTTAACATTGGGATTCTCGGGATTCAATTTCAGGCTCTTATATTCTTTCCCTATCCGTAAAAGTTCATTTTCTATAGGGATGGCATCAATAGCATGTCCGACTTCAAAGCCGTCTACATCACACTTATCCATCACACTTTGAGCGTTCTCGGGAGAGTTTAAAGAACCGCCAGTGACCAGCACTATCTGTTTCGGATTGACTTCCCTTGCTGCATTTGCGATATCCTGAGCCAGCTGAATGGTCCCGTCAAGGTCTCTTGGTTGACCCCTAAAACCTTCTTCTTCAAAATCAAAATCTACTGTTCCTGGAGCAGGTGCTCCGGTGCTTCCACCAGTAGTCCATCCTGCATGGGCAATTATTACATCTGCGCCTTTCTTTACAAACTCCTTGGCATCATCTGGCCAGAAAGCGTAAGCCATAGAAAATATATCTTTCCGGCTTGCCAGTTCGATCATCTCCAGTTCCCGTTTGAAACCGAAGCCTGCTGCATCACGCAACCATCGCATTGGTATATAATAACCGTGGGTGGGAAAATTCTGTACACCATCGTAACCTATATCCATTGCTTTATCCAATAGCTCATCAGTATGCCTGAACAAACTGTCATAAGCTTCAAGTCCCGCTACTAGTGGAACATTGTCCAGAGCATTTGTCATCTCATGGTGTACATCGAAAACATTGTCCTTCATCTCATTACTGCCTCCCCACCACAGGGTACACAGAGGCACTGGATGGCCCCGGTAACGGAACCTTCCCCAGCTATGGACACTTATTAAGTCAGCACTGTTCTTTTCAGAGTATCTAGCAACCATTCCCGATGAAGCATTGGCCACAAAAATCGGCTCATTAGCTTTAATCTTCCGGTTAAGTATGTCAAGGATTTCTGCTCTAGAAAATTTAGTCTTCATACTATCTCCTTTCTTTTTTGTTTACCATCTAGATCTTTGGCAGATTTACTGCCCTTCTACTTATGAAAGGCAGTAAATCTGCAAATGTTGCTTTTTGCTATTACCATTCAGGTTTTGGATATATTGGAGCTGCTGATATCCAATCTTCTACATTCCAGTCTCTTTCAATTCCGCCCATCTCTCCATAACCTGCTCCTACAATCTGGCAATCCTGACCCAGGTCAGTGTCACTGGTTCCAATGTGCTGACCAACTGCTCCAGGCAGATCAGGCCATGGTCCCTTGTCCCACATGATGGGACCCAGTACTGTAGGAATTGGGTTATCTTTGGTCTTCAGGATTTCTGCTCTTATAGCATCCTTATCAGTAGTACCTGCCCGCCTGATGAGTTCGGCCATGACTTCAATAGTACCATAAGCCATAGGACCATCGACCATATCGGGAGCCAGACCATATTTATCAATATAGGCATTCATCACATCAACACCAGAACCAAAAGTACCCATGGACATCTCACTCGTCGGGAATGCGAAGGAGTGGTACATTATACCATCAAGTTTGGCTCCAAACCTGGTATATGCTTCACCAGAGGAGCTACCGAGTGCATTATAGAACAGCTTGGGATTGTAATCCAATGCGATCATATCCTCTATTGATTTCATTCCATCACCAGGATAGCTGAACTGGATTATTGCATCAGGGTTAAGTACCTTAGCCTTAGTTATAAGAGCAGTAAAGTCCAGTATATCCATTGGATACTGTTCCTTGGCCAGGATTTCGATATCTACCATAGGGAGTAAATACTCCAGGAATCTTGAGCTCTCAGAACCATAGAGAGTTCCTATCTCCCATATTACTACTGTCTCAACACCTACTTCCTCCAGGACACTGACCAGACCCTCTATATGGAAAGCTCTGGGATTCTCTGTCCAAAGAGTGTATTCCCATTCGGTCCATGGTTGGCCATTCTCAGTATACACATCATCTGTCTTGTAGAGATTATAGAACTCTTCTGCAGTTTCCCATTTAACACAGGTACCGTTTCCTACCATATAGGTGGTTCCAAATTCCCCTGACAGACTGTTCACAAGTGGTTCCTGGGCAAAGCCCTGGAAAGTTCCATAGGATCCGTAGATGATGTCTACCATATCCTGAGTGATGAGTTTCTCTACGTTGGTTGCGGCCCTTCCGGTATCTCCCTGGTCATTATATACGATCCAATTGAGTGGTACTGTGGTTCCGTATTGAGAGAGGTATATTCCTCCCTGAGCATTGACCTGTTCGGTAAAAAGCTCATAGAAGGTCTCGCAAATGATCTCGGCAGAAGCCAAAAATCCTGTGATAGGACCGGAATGTCCAAATTTGACTTCTGTTGGTCCTTCGTGGACTTTTTCCACTTCGACTGTTTCCGTAACTGTTTCTGTAACAGTCTCAACAACTACCTGTGGCTCTTTACAGCCCGGTAATAGCGAGAGTAGTGATATACATATAATCACTACAGCAGCAAATAAAAATGTTTTTTTCATTTTACCCTTCCTTTTGAAATTTTTTCTTTAAAAATTTTTAATCTGACATATATGCATCACCTCCTGTTGCGTCAACACAATATAGATTTATATAGAATGAAGCCAATAATCATTTTCCTTAAATAAAATTATTATAATTGGGGTCAATTCAGTAAGATTTAGCTAAGTTTGAGTATTTTTTGACCCTCACAAAATTTTAATTGATATTTTACAAATATTGGTATATTATAACATAAATCCTATAAATTAAAACATAAAATAAAAAAAATTAACAGTTTTAAAAGCTTCTACTTCTATAAGTTATAATAATTGATTAGAATAAATATGTATAGTAACTGGAATTTTGGACCAGAAAAACTCTTTTAAACAATGATTGGAGTCTGATAGAAAATTGAGAGCCAGCAATAGAAGATATAAAATACTTGAGATCTTAAAGTCCAGGAATGCTGTAAGCATAAAGGAATTAGCTGATCTATTAAATGTCAGTTCTATGACCTTATATAGAGATATAAAACATCTGGGCAGCAATCTTTTTCTATCAAAGGGCAATGTTATTTATATTGAAAATAATAATTCTGAAGAATCTCCTTATAGTACCAGAAAGGGAAGAAATAAAGAATTGAAAAAAGCGATAGCCAGGGCTGCCATAAATTACATAAAAGATAATGACACAATTTTTCTGGATGGCAGTTCGACAATCGGATATTTGGCGAGCGAGATAATCAAAAGCAACCTTTGCTTAACTGTAGTAACAATATCGCCAATTATTTCAATTGAACTGGCTAAAGCGGATAGTATAAAAATTTTATGCCCTGGTGGATTATTAGATAATATAAATTATATTTATAATTGCGAGATTGAGAATTATTTAAAATCTATAAATATAAATAAAGCTTTTATCTCTTGCGGAGCATTTTCCCTGGAAAAAGGATTTACAGATCTGGCTATTGGTGAATCAAAGATTAAAAAAGAAATAATAGATAAAATTCCTGAAGTCAATATTTTAGCCGATCATACAAAGATGAAGAATGCACATAGTTATACCTGGTCAAATTTTGATAAATTAACCAGGTTGATATGTGATAATAATATTGATAAGAGCGATTTAAAAGAACTAAAGGCTAAAAAAATAGAAATAGTTTTGGGAAATGTAGTGGAGTCCAGAAATAATTTTGTGTAAACCTCCAAGTTAACCAACAATATTAAACAGTTTAGAGGAGAGCACAAATACCAAAAAAATAAGGATCTTTTTTAAAGATCTGAAAGGAGAGGGTCAAATGATGCCAAAACTAATCCTCATGTTTACATTCAATGATATGACTGTTCCTGATGCCATTGAATATTTTGAACAGGTAAAAGACCTTCCTGTAGACTATTTTGGTTATAAGGAGCTTGGGCTGGAGCCTGAGAAAATGAAGGTCTTAAACGACAAAATCCATAAAGCTGGATTTCAGACTTTCCTTGAAGTCGTTGAATATGAGGAGGAAACAATACTCGGCCCGGCACAGATGGCATTAGACATGGGGTTTGATTATCTTATGGGAACCGTTTATTTTCCTTCAATATGGAATGTTATAGGTAAAAAGATCAATTACTTTCCATTCTGTGGAAAGATTTATGACCGCCCTTCTATCCTTGATGGAACAATAGAGGAAATAGCCAAGGATGCAAAGAGAATAGAGGCGGAAGGAGCCAATGGTTTTGATCTTATCGCTTACAGGCACATAGATCAGTCAAAAGTAAATGAACTTGTAGGTGCTGTAAAAAATGCAGTGAAAGTACCTATTGTATTAGCAGGTTCAATAAATAGTTTAGAGAGGGTTGACGAGACTATTAAACAGGGAGTCTGGGGATTTACCATAGGCGGTGCATTCTTTGAAAGGAAATTTGTCCCAGATGGCTCTTACAGGGAAAACGTCGCTGCAGTGCTTGAACAACTTGGTAAAAAGCTCTGATAATTATTTAAAATAATTCTAGAGGAATATTAGATATGACATCAGAAAATTCAATACCTCTTTTTGAGGTCAGAGGGGTAAAAAAGAGATTCGGCGGAAACATCGTTTTGGACGGTATAGACATGAGAGTGAAGAGGGGTGAGATCAGGTCCCTCATTGGGCCTAATGGTGCGGGCAAGACAACTCTGTTTAACTTGATCTCAGGAATCTACCGGGTAGACGCGGGCGATATCATGTTTGAAGGAAAAAGGATTAATAAACTAAAACAGCACCAGATCTGCAGGGTGGGTATCGCAAGGACTTTCCAGAATGCTAAGCCCTTTTTGTCCATGACTGTGTTACAGAATGTTGTATCCGGCTTATTATTTGGTTCGGATACTGTTTCCCATATAAGCTCTGCAGAGAAAGAAGCTATGGAGATACTTGACTTCATTGACCTAGAGGATAAATCTCATATCCTTGCGGAGTCATTGACCATCGGAGACATCAGGCGTCTGGAGATAGCCAGAGCTATCGCCTGTAAACCAAAACTTATACTTTTTGATGAAGTGCTGGCTGGCCTGACTGTTCAGGAGGTTGAGACAGCTCTTCATTTCATCAAGAAACTCAGGGATGAAAGAGGAATAACCATATTATTGGTAGAGCACAATTTAAGGGTTGTAATGAAGGTATCAGACAAGATCAGCGCCCTTCATCTGGGTAAGATAATATGTTCAGGCAAACCTGAGCAAGTTGCTAATGATAAATGTGTAATAGAGTCATATATGGGAGAAGATAAACATGCTTAAAATTGAAAACCTCTCCTACTCATATGGTAAAATCAATGCGCTAACAAATGTAAGCCTGGAAGTCAAGGAGGGGAAAATCACTGCCCTTCTGGGACCAAACGGTTCAGGCAAGAGTACCCTGGTTAATAATATAGCAGGCCTATTGACACCTTCAGAGGGAGACATTTACCTTAATGGTGAGAAGATTACGGCACTACCTCCCTATAAGCGCGTACAAAGGGGGATTTCAATTGTCCCAGAGAGACGGAGGCTATTTGAACACTTATCAGTTCTGGAAAATCTCAAAGCCAGTGCTTTCCTGAACAGGAAAAAAATAAAAGAAAATCTCAAGGTAGTTTACTCGATCTTTCCAATACTTAAAGAGTGCAGAAATCAGATTGTTTCTACTATGAGCGGAGGGCAGCAGCAGATGGTGGCCCTTGCCCGGGGAATGATGGCTAATCCATTAGTTCTAATACTGGACGAGCCTCTCCTGGGGCTACAGCCAAGTATAGTTTTAGAAATGGTCCAGAACTTAAAAAAGATCTCAGAACTGGGCACGAGTATCTTACTGGTAGAACAAATTTTCTACCAGGTTTCTAAAATAATAGATTGGGCCTATATAATGGAACACAGGCAGATCACCATTAGTGGAAAGATTGAAGACATTATAAATAATCCTGAAGTAAAGAAAGCCTACCTTGGAATGTGACCTGGTTTATTTCCTAAGCTTTTCATCCAGGATCTTGACTGCTTCCTGATAAAAAGGCTTGGCAATTTTTTTTGCTTTATCCAGAGAAATACGGTCATACATCCAATCAAATTTAGCCATGATCTGTTCTCTCGTAAAATTATCTATCCAGTTTGCATGTGTTGCTGCATTAGTCTTAAAATAACTTATGGAATCAGCATCCTTTATTAAATTTTGTCCATAAGTACCACCGTCTTCATGCCTCTCGATCAGGTTTTTAACCTTAGATGCAAATTCAGGATTTGCCCCCTCCTTTAACAGGAATCTATGTATTTCCTTTGCACCGTTTTCTTGATGCTTCCTGAGTACTTCCTCATCCAGAAGGAAAACCCCTATGTTATACTCACAGATTGCCCGCTCGGTATCATGTGCATATGCTGCAATTTGCAGTGTCTCATCAGCATCTGGTTCTAGCTGATTAAGCCAGTACAATGCCTGGACAAAATGCGGGTCTTTTTTTCCAAAAAGGTGGTCGACATGTTTTATGGTCTTGTCTAAAAAATAGCCTTTTTTCATTCTTGATTCTTAAATCCCTGTTTCTTTAATGTTGGATAAACCTTCGGATAATAGTTGTCTTTATAAAAATTGCTGGTATTGTAGCTCCAGTTTATTTCCTGCTCTCTATCAACGTCCTTTAAGTATTGGACTATCAGCTCATCATAAGAGTCTATAGCATCTTTTAGATTTTCCCCGCTGTATTTCTCAAAGTGACAGTAGGTGGCTTTATCCAACCTCGGTTTTAACTTTGAGCGGTCTTCGGGATATCCCAGACATAGTCCCACTACAGGATATGTATATTTAGGCAGCTCCAATAACTCTATGATGGTAGCAGGATCATTTCTGATGCTGCCGATACATACAGTACCAAGCCCCAAAGATTCAGCTGCAGTGATGACATTTTGCATGCTGAGCCCTATATCAACAGAGCCTACCATAATTGATTCAATGCTATCTGTAACGGTCTGTGTCCTGCCGTTTTTTTCACACGCTAATTTGGTTTTAAGAAAATCCATTACAAAAAGAAAGAAGACCGGACACTCCTCTATCCATAGCATTTCCACAGCAACCTGTTCGATTTTCTTTTTTGACTGCTTATCTTTTATCACAATGACTGCGCTTTGCTGGCCGTTAAGTGAAGTCGGTGCACGCTGTGCAACATCGACAAGTTCATTAATAATATCATCCGGGATCATGGTATCTTTATATTTTCTTATAGACCTGTGGTTTTTCATTACTTGAATGGTCTGGTTCATGATCAGTCTCCCCTCTTATTTGTTTAACTTCACAAACTTGCTTGGTTTTTACATATAGATTTAGGATTATATTCTGCTGTGCTTTTCAATAATTATATCGATTTCAGGAGGTTCAGTCAATATAATTTTTTAATTTTCAATCTATACAAAGCATTGAAAATTGTGTAATATTAATGAATAATTCATACAAAAAAAGGGGGTCACAAATATGAAATTCTTAGTCCATTGGAAAATGCGTCCATCTCCTGCTTCAGAAGTTTTAAAGCTGCTTCCCAAGGATCTCGCATTCTGCCAGGACCTGATGAAGGAAGGAAAGCTATTGCAATCCTATGTCCTTGCAGGAAAGCCGGAAGGGTTTGAGGTATTCGATGTAGAGACCAATGAAGAAATGCATAAAATAATTATGGAAGCACCTTTTGGTCCTTTCCTCGACTTTGAGGTCTGGCCCATAGTTGATTTCGATTTCTCATTAAATACCTTGAAATCGGTCCTGGAAAGCAACAAGTAGAATATTGGGTGCTGTCTAAGTCTTTTTTCTGACTCCGGTTTCCGGTATAAAGAAAACGAGCACTAAAGAGATGACCATAATTACAACCAGCAGGATTATTGAAAACGTAAGCGATCCTGTCAGATCTTTCAGGTAACCTGCTATTAGGGGGCCCAGAGCTCCGCCTATATAACCTATTGAAATAACTATGCCACTTGCTGTTCCGGCATAGGCAGGTGTCACCAGCTCAAGTGGGAGGAAAAGGGATATTACATATGTAGCAGTAAGGGTAATTCCCAATAATGCCATGAGAATGATATCCAGGATAAAGGGGGTATAAAGTACACCCAAAAATGCTGCTGCTGCAATCAGGCAACTTATCCATAGGAAAGGCTTTCTCAGGCCTATCCTGTCTGATACAAATGGAACTAGAAATACAGCAGGGATACCGGCTATGGTAACTACCGAGGTCAGGAATCCCGAGCTGATTTCGCTAATACCTTTTTCCATGAAAAAAGTGGAAAACCATCCTGTTATTATATAAAAGGTTATATTAGCTGCAAGTGCGAAGAAAATGGCAACAATCCATATGTATTTGTTCCTGAGTACTGCTCCAAAAGAACCCTTTGAAACCTGTGAAGGTGAAAGCTCCTCACTTCTGAAAGAAGAAGGTTCTCTTGCCAGGCTCCACCATATGATAGTTACAATAAAAGCTATAGTCCCCCAGAAATAATAAACACCTCTCCAACTCCCCATTAATGGAAAGACCATGGGCATGGTTATAGACAGGGCCAATGTCCCACCTACGAAAACCCCGGTCGAGTAAATCCCTGTTGCTGTACCCACAAACCTGTTCGGATACCATAGCCTGACGATTTTAGGAAGATTGGGGAAAATGAAACCCCAACCAATACCAACAATAAAGTTGAGTATTAATAGAATAGCAAAATTTGGGGAGATTCCCCTGAGAAAAGCACTTAAGCTTAATAGTATTGCCCCAAGGCCCGCAGCTTTGCGTGGCCCAATAATATCTCCCAGAAACCCTCCCACAAAGGCAAACAGCCCCAGGGTTATGACCGGTGCTGAAAATAATAATCCAGCCTGGGAAGCTGTAAGGTTTAGTTCCTGAATAGTGAGATTCAGTACCGGAGAGACACATAATACCGAAGCATATGCCGCAAAGATCAGCAGCCATGAACATGTTAATGTAATTATCCGGTTTTTTGAATCCATTGGAGGTGTTCTCTTCCTTTCAAGAATTCAGGATGATAAATGCATCCTCCCGAACTATTGTGATTGTATTCGATTCATTTTCAAAATTAATTATACTTTTTTCCCTTCTTCCACTTCCCGGTAATCATATCATCCAGTATGGAAGATGTTATCTTTGCAAATCTGAGGTCATTTATGTGTAGATCCACTTTTATTAATTCTATATTGTCCCTAGATTTTTCCAGGTTTTTTTCCAGAGCTTCGACAAAAGCCCTATTTGCATCGGGATAATACCAGTGTCTTCCGGTAGAGGTACCATCGTAATTGACAGTGAGGTATTTTCCTTCAGTATCCAGAATCGACCAACCTTTCAAGGGAATGGCAACAACGGTAGGTCCTTTGGCTTTGTTCACTTTCTTTGCAAAGACCTTACCCAGCTTTTCACTCTCTTTCTTGCTGGTCCTCATCAAGGTTGAATTCGGGTTATGGAAATAAAACTCCCTGTCCCTGTACTTATCCGGAACAGTATCAAGTGACCAAAATTGAATCATATCCAGACACCCGGGAACAAGGACCTGTGGGACTCCTTTCTCTCCTGCTGTCTCCATACGCTTCGGTCCGGAATTTGAAAAACCTCCAAAACACCAGTCAACAACTTCATGAGTGGTTATATCTAAAACTCCGACTACCATCCCGCTTTCTACCAATTCCTCCAGTACCTCTCCGCCGGACCCCACTGCATGAAATGATATAAACTCATAATCCCTGGCATCCAGTATTTCCCTTGCTTTATCAATGTGGGGAGTGGTGTTACCATACTGGGAAGCCACGATTATCTTCCTTTCCTCCGGGATCTCCGGTTGGGCATCCACCATACCGGCAATAGCAGCAGCTGCATGAGCCAGGGTTATCGCTTCTATCCTGTTGATCCTCTCCCCGTTCATATCTGTCACAGTTGGGAAGATAGCTATATTTTTTGGCCCTACAGAGCCGGCTGCCAGACTAAGTGAGGTAGTGACTAAAACCTTGGGTACATCTAAAGGCAGGGATTTTTCTACCAAGGCCGTTATAGATTCACCCATACTTCCTCCATAACCAAGGATTCCATCGATCTTTTTCTTGCTGTAAAGATCTTGCACAATCTTGATTGCTCCTTTAACCGTCACTTCTATAGCCGGCATCCTTTCCAGCTTTTCGACTTCTTTAATATTGCTGCCGGCTGCCCTTATCACATCTTTATTGGAAATGTCCCCATCTCTCAGCTTCGGATTGCACTTCCTCATGCTAATGTCTATAAAGATGGTTTTGTGTCCAAATCTCTCGATCTGGTTTCTGATATACTGGCCCTCAATCTCTTTAGTGTTTAGAGTGCCCAACAGAATCACAGTTTTAGCCATTTAACCTTCCCTATTATTCTATTTTTGTTATAGAAAAACCTGTCTAAGTTAATAAAATCTATGAATTAGATCTTTAGAATTATTTATTATGTTTAAAAACCTTAAGTGCTTACTGCCCAGTCTAATATTTTATTGACCCTCAGAGCTTAAATAATGCTAACGGTTTTCTGACAGCTAAAATAAAATTGTGCTAGCATTTCCCAATTGCTAAATTATCCTGGCTAATATGATAACACGTACTTATACCGGTTTCAAGTTTGAAATGTAATACTATTTTATAAGCCCCAATATAGAAATATTTCTTGACAATATATCCGTTTTTGATATGGACTGAACCCCTATCATTAGACACATTGTATACTAAAATTAATTAAGTTAGAATAGCTGATTAGACAAAAAAGAAATGATTAAATAGGAGGTCTCATTATGCGAAAGAGAAGAAGTTTTTCTAGTGAGTTTAAAAAAGAGGTAGTAGAAGCTATAGTTTCGGGGCAAGCTACTGGGGCAGAGATTTCAAGAGAATATTCTATATCTCCAGTATTGATATCTAATTGGAAGAAAGACTACAAAGAAGGAAAGTTCTTTGATAATGTTAATAGTACTGATATTGCAAGATTAGAGCTTAAGGTAAGAGAGCTGGAAAGACTTGTTGGTGAGCTTACTATGGAAAACAGAATGTTAAAGAAAGTTAGAGATCTAAATAACAAGAAAAAAAAAGAAGATTTATCCATAATAACCTCAAGGACCTGGGATCAGTTAAAAAAGGGTGCAGACTAGTGGGAATATCTAGACCAGCTTACTACTACAAA
>JAUWZM010000042.1 GCA_030615365.1 Candidatus Aerophobota bacterium
CCCAACAGATATGCCTTGGGTTCAGGTAATTCCATTACCAATTATGTACCGGTGAAAAACTATCTTATTATGATTGAGGAAGGACTGAAATGGGGGTAAGCAACTGTGTGCGTAGAGAAAAAGGTGAACTTCACTCTCACTTCAGAAGATCTGGCTTTCTATGATATTAATATGGAATTGGTTGTAGAGGCGGGAATATTTGAGGTAATGATAGGGAGTTCCTCTGAGGATATACGCGTGAGGAGAAGTTTTGAAGTGAAGTAGATAAAGATTATAAGACGGCTTGTCAATTTCGGATTCAGCAGTTTGAATAGTGTTAGCTAAAGGATAGATGCCCTGCGAGAATTAATGTAGCTCAAGATTATGATTTAAATTAAGTTCGCTGCATAAATTGGGCAACTACAACTCGCCTGATAAATCAGGCAGCTACTTTATCTAAACAGCGAAGATGTACATTAAGTAATAATGTCCAAAATTAGCCGAAATAAAGCTATCTCAGGTTCCTCTGTTCCTTGTTTGAGGTAAAATTCTGTTTTCAACAGATTCTCATAAGCCTTCCTTAGCTTGGGGATAGAGAATCTTTTAGCAGCCCGAATGTATTCCCAGGCAATACGAGTGTAATATTCAGAATAATAAGATTGAGGATAAAAGATAAAACTGCATATTTTTTGAAGGGAGGCTTTCTTATCCGCAAGTTTAATCCTGAGCATTACTCTTATCTCTTTCGCAAGAAGAGCATGAATTCTTAAAGGTTCCTCTCCTTTTTCCAAAAGATGAGAGAGAATTTTTAGGGACTGAGAGGATTCTCCCTTTCTAAAAGCAGTTGAAAGATCAAATATTCCCTTTCCTTTTTCTTCCCCAGTTATTTTAGTTACATCATCTTTTTTTATGATTTTTGCGGGATGGATGAATAGGATTAGTTTCTCAATTTCATTTTTTAAACAGTAAAGGTCCTCTTCTGCTTCAGTAGATAACTGAACTGCTGCTTCTGAAGTTATCTTTATACCCTCTTGCTCTACCTGGTGATTAATCCATTGGGTTAGATTCCATCCTTTTAAGGGGTAAAAAGATACTATTTCCCCTTTCCGGGAGAAGCTCTTGTAAAGGTTGGTTCTTTTGTCAAATTTTTCCCCTATCCCTACCAGACAGGTTGAGTCTACAGGATTGTTAAGATAGTGTATTACTATTTTCTGCTCAGCGCTTTTTAGTTTATGGAGCTCTGTCACTACCACCATTCTCCATTTATTCTTAAAGGGAAGCAGGTGAGCTGATTCAACAATTCTTCCCCCTGATATTCCAGTTCCTGAAAATGCCTCATAGTTAAAGTCTATATACTGGGGAGAAATTAGCTTATCTTTTAGTTTTTTTAAAGCCTTCCCCTTAAGATAGTTCTCTGTCCCCTCAAACAAATAAGAAGAGGAGATTTTCCCCTGTTGAATCTCTTTTAAAAAAGTTTCCTGTCTCATTTTTTATGTAGTAGTCACTGTTCACCGAACGAAACAAAAAGGCCCCAGGATTGTGCAACAATCCTTTTCAATTATCGTGAGGAGCTTAGAAGTTCACCTCCACTCGATACCTAAGACTACTTAAATCCTGATTTTTTTCTCCTCTTTTTCTCTTCTTTTTTTTCCATTCTCCCGGCAATCCATAAAGGAAATTTAATCCCAATAAAATAACAAAATAAAGCACCGACGACAATCACAATTAAGATATAGATGAAGATTTTCATTCTTTTCTCCTGGTATAATTTAACCACAGAGAACGCAAATAACTGTAATATGTGATAAGTAATGAGTGATGAAGTTTTTACCCATTCACACATCACCCCTCACTTATTGTCCTTCACATATTACATGTCACTCATTACATATTACTTCTCACGTCTTATTTCCCCTCTGTGCACTCTGCGGTTTCATATTTTCCTTTCGGGAATTTTCAATGTCACCTTTATTATACTTATTTTCGAATAGATCTCAAGTTAAAAATAAATGGGGGTTGACAGTTTATAATATTTGAATATAATAATATTAGAATCTAGGTGAAGAAGATGAATTTGTCAGAAAAAATTAATATGGAAAATGATTTTGAGCAAATAGCCGAATGCTTAAAGGCTTTAGCTCATCCAGTAAGAATAAAGATCTTAGAGGAGCTGGGAACGGGAAGAAAATGTGTGAGTGAGCTTTCTGAGAAAATTGGAGTAACTCAAACCAATCTATCCCAGCACCTTGGTTTACTTAAAGATAGGGGATGGGTAAAAAGGAAGAGAGAAGCGGTGTATGCCTACTACTCCTTGTCTGACAATAAAATATCTGTAGTTCTAACAAGGGTATGTGAGGTAATTCATCGTTTTTAAGCAAACCCTGTAAAAAAAGTAATAGGTAAGTATTACTAAAAAAAATTTTAGGAGGTAAGTAAAATGATTATATGGGGTCCTTGGAAGGAAATATCAAGAATAGAAAGAGAAATGGCGAGAATGTTCGATGAGTTCTGGGGTAGTGAAGCAAGAGGATTGGGAAGACTTCCTTCTTCAAAGAAAGCTGGAGTTCCTGTGGAAAGAGAAGGATTAGTGGGAACCTCTCTTGTAGATTTGGTAGATAAGGAGGATTCCCTTGTGCTGAAATCAGAAATGCCTGGGGCGAGGAAGGAAGACATTAAAATCTCGGTTACTGATGAGGAGGTGACTCTCTCTGGGAAAGTGGAAAGAAAAAAAGAGGAAAAAGAGGAGAACTATTATTACTTTGAGAGAGTCTATGATGAGTGGCAGAGAACAATTCCTCTTCCAGTGCGGATCAAATCCGACAAGGCCAAGGCTAAGTATGAAAATGGGCTGTTAGAGGTAACTTTACCTAAGGCTGAGGAGGCACAGGCAAAGAGAAAAGAACTCAAGATTGATTAATCCTTGATGGGGAGCTATCCTTATGGGTAGCTCCCCATTTTTTTGAATTTATCTTGCCAATCTTAAATTTTTAACTATAATTAAAACAGGAAAATAGAATTGTTATTTTAATTTACTTGGTAAGCTTGTCCTTGCCAGGAAGAAGAAACAAAAGAAAATTTTCCCTGCTGTATCAATTTTCACACCCAAAGAGAAACGAAAGAACAATAGCTTACCAATATGCTTCTCCAAGTATTCTAAATGAATCTTATCTTATACATAATGTTGCATTTTTCGCAAGCCAGCTTTTAGAGGGGAGGGATTGAGCAAACCCCATTAAAATGGACAGATATATTGTGAGAACAGGAAAAGGCAAAACTCGTCTGTTTAAAATAGATACAACTGATGATCTTATAGGCTATATTGGTTATGATTTCTTGTTGAAGAGAGGAAAGCTTCCGGTAAGGGTGCCAGTGGTAAGTCCTGATGGGGTAGCTGGGTATGTGGAAACATTTTATCCTTCTGATATCTGTATTAGAGTATGCGATAGCAAGGGAGGAGAAATTGCCTATTTGAATCACTCCAATGCGTTGAGAATAGATGGAGTTTATATCTCTTTTCGTCAGTTGTCAATGGAGGAAACTATCCTAAACGAGGAAAAAAGAGAAACAAAATCACAACTGAAAGAATTAGGTTTGAGCTGCTGTTATATTTTTAACGATTTGGAAGTGAGGGGAAAGATTTACTGTTTTGCTAAGAAAAATGATATCTCAGCTCTACTGCAGGTATATACTTCTACTTATGCAGAATCAGGCATCCTGGCACTATTACGATTTTTACCCCTGGTTATTGCAAGAAGAGTTTTTGAGCAGGAATTTATAAGAAGATTTATCAGTGGCTAAGTAAAATAATGAAAGTAAAACAGATAAACGATGAATTAGGGAAGGGAATTACTGTGTATCTGGATGGTAAATTTTTTGAAATGAGAATAAGTAAGGATCTTCAATCCAGAATTTACGGTGAGAATAATAACTGTAAATCTGCCATAATAGTTGAATGCAAAGACAGCGAAAAAGCTTATCAGGAGTTTAAGATTTTAACTGATAGGATTAGTTATCTTTTTGAGACAAGCATTAGAAATAAGAAAGGGGATTTTGTGCATTACTTAGACAGAGGATTCGAGAAGGGATTCCCTGGGGGTAAGGTAAAGATTAACCCTGTGTATAGGGGAGTGAAAAAACTAAAACAATGGGCGGTTAATCACGCTATAAAATACGGTATTTTAACTGAGACTCTTGGCTGGATAGGAATTATAGCTATTTGTTATCGTGATCTTAAAATGGCGGCAGTAGTTGGGGGATTCTACTTTGTTTTTGGTGATGTCATTGGTGGCTTTATTCTTCCCTGGTTAACTGATTTAAATAGATTCACCTCTCCTTTTTTTCTTGTTGGCGCTTATCCTGCAGAAAGGCATATTTTTAAAAAGTATGCCTTTCTTGAGGAAAGTTTACTAACTCAATTTATGAGAGAAGGTGAAAAGATAAGTAAATTCGAGGAAGAATTTGAAAGAACGGTAAACCTAAGACAGAAATCACATCTGGATAGGCAATTAAACTATCGAAGCAAAAGATTCACCAAAAGATGGGAGCCAGCCATACTGTCTTTTATGAGTTCTGAGGATCTAAAAGGAATTGTTATCGGCTATGAGGGTAGATACCAGGACTGTCTTTCTTTTTGTAATTTTATGATCAATGGAGTGGAGCCAAAAGAAGAAGAGATAGATGTATGGCGCATTAAGGTAGAAGAGCCAAAAATTAAGGAAGAGACAGACTTTAACAAAGTCTGGGGAGAGGAAGAGGAATCTAACAAAAAAGATAAGTAATTATTCAGCTACGAATTTACACGAATAGTTACAAAGATAGTAACAGTTCAGGCCACTAAGTCACCAAGGCACAAAGAAGTGATATGAATTTTAAACCTCCATCGGAAAGAGAAGAATCCATTGCTAAAAAAATTAACTACTGAAGGCACAGAATATGCTAAAACTTTAAGACCGGGGTTTACTTGGTGTCTTCGTGTCTTGGTGGCTGAATAGTAACCAGAGATAAAGGGTAAAGAATGGAAAGATACTTAGTGGAATTTAGAAAAGACAAATCACAAAGAGCTTTAATTAAACCTCTTGGCCCAGGAAAGGTGATAAAGTTAGATTTCCCTCTCTTAGAGGAAGAGGTATACCTTCCCGTGTATTACAATATAAGTGCAGTTGAAGGTGGGCGCAGCAAGAGGATAGGCAAGTTGGGTGTCTGGATTGCTGAAAATTACTCTGTAAAGGATTACCAGATAAGAACTATAAGTCAAAATAAAACTACCCATCTCTCTTTTAAGGATGAGAAGACAATTGTTCTCAAGACTCCCTCAAGTAACTACGATATACTCCTGGTAAATAAGACCAGCTTCAGCAAAAGAAAAAGAGAAAAGTTGAGTGAAAATGGGTTTTTTAAAGGATACCAGATTAAAAGAAACACGATGGTGGGAACTCTTTTCCTTTTTAAAAAAATGGGAAAAGTCAGGGAGCTTTTAGAGTTAGAGGAGGGACTTGATTATACCGATTTTCTTTCTCTATTAGTTCTGGACAGATTAATTGATGAGCTAAAGAACAAGGAAGCTAAAGACAATCAGTTAGTTGAGGTAGAAGAGAGGATGGGAGAGGGAAGATACAGTAGTTTTATCTTAGCCAGCTATCCGGTGAATAAAATAGCTGAAGCTGTTGAGTATATAGAGCAAAAGGGAGAGTGGAAGATATTCTGTGAACTTATAGATAGGGGAACGCCTGTTTTGCTAAACGGTCCTACTGGATGTGGAAAGAGCACTATGATTAAGTGGTATGCTTACATAAGGGGACTTCCTTTTTATATGTCTCCTACGGGAAATAGAGAGACAACTATTGATGATATAACAGGTTCCTGGATTCCAGCTGATCCCAAGCCTATAAAGGCACCGGGGGCTTTAACTTTAGCTATGGTTCATAATGGCATATTTTACTTTGAGGAAATAGGTCCAGTAGACCCCGGAGTTCTGTATGGCTTACATGGAGTTTTGGATGATAAGAAAATAACGGTTCAATCTCAGTATGGGTTTGAGGTTATCGAAGGGGGAGAGGATTTTAAAATGATTTCCTCTGGTAACTTAGATAGCAGATATACTCCCATTGAGCTTAGCGATGCCTTTTTAGAACGATGGGCTCAGATAAAGTTGGGCTATCCAGATAAGGAAGGAACTATGAGCATACTAAAATCAAGGGCCCCGAAATTGGATGATGAGACCATCACTTTAATTACTGATTTGATTTTTGATATGAGGGAAATATTGACAAGTTATAAGAAAGATATGGGGCTAAGGGGGGCAGTTGAGGTTGCTCAGACTCTTCAGGAGAGCAACCAGCCAATTAGAAAGTTATTTCAGGTGCATATGGTTAATCCCAAATCAACGTATGAAAATGATATGAGCCTCTACAAAAAATTAATGGAAAAGGTTGACAAAAGGATAAGAAAGCAAAATGGCTAATTGCAAAAAAATAGAAAATGAGCTTCAAAGAGTTGTAGATTTTAGAATAGGGAATGAAGCCAGTAAGAGGCACCCTCTTGTTTTTGATAAAAAAAATCCCTTTTCTCCTGGCCCATTTATTTTCACCGATGGGGAGAAAATACACATTCCTGCTCAATTCAACATTACCTCTAATGATGATGATAATCAGATGCTGATTGCCAGTGCAGTGAGGCATGAATCAGATCATATAAGGGAGTTTATAAAATTTCACCGGGAGTTAAGCGGGAAGAAAAAATACGATTCTACTGTGATAAACAGATTCTTAGAGGATTTTTTTCTTCAAAGTCAGTTTAAGATAAATCCTACCCTTGCTCATGAGATCTTTAATGTAGTTGAGGATAATAGGATAGATCGCAAGGCCAGGGAAGAGCTTCCCGGACTTAAACAATTTTCAGAGCAAAAGGAAAAGCCTATTTATCTTTCTAAAAGGCCCAGTCCAAAATACTTAATTAAAAAGAGGAAGGAGCTGGACGCTTTTAGAGAACTTTTTCTCCAAAAGACCTTGCTTGATAAAACTGTTGATGAGCCTCTCTCTAAATATAGGGAACTTCTAAAAGAGTGCGTTAGAATTGCTCAAAGTGCAGAAGGTAAAGATATCAATGCTTCCTTGGAGGCAACTGAGAAAATATACGCTAAATTTAAGGAAAATTTTGATATCACTCCCCCTATTCCCAGGCTCCCTCCTTTTGCTGGCCGGGACCATGATAGATTATCTCCCGGAGTTCCCAAAAACTACCGGGGTGAGATAAAACCAGGAGAGGGAAGAGAGGAAGGCGAGCAGGGTTTAACTAAAAAGAGCCAAAAAACTAAATCTGGTAAAAAAGAGAAATCTAAAAAATTAAAGAAGAAGGAAGGCTCAGGAGAGGATAGGAAAAAAGAGAAGTTGAGAGAAGAAGAGGGGGAGGGAGAAGAAAGCAAAGAAAAGGTTAAGGGTGAGGAAAAAAGCAAAAAGGAAAAGGATTCTTTAAAGAACAAGGAAAAGGAGGAAAATTCTAAAAAAGATTCTAAAAAGGACAGGTATAGTTACCTTGGAAGCAGAGGTTCCTTTATCAGGATAGTGCCCAGGCCAAGTCCCGGGGTAAATTTGAAAGTGCCTCATCCCAGGAAAGAAGATATAGATAATGCTCAAGAAATTATAGGTAAATATAGTGGAGAGATAAGGGCTATTGAAAGCTATTTTAGAAGGTTGGAACAGAGATATCGGGGAAAGAAAATGGCAAGAGAGGGAGAGGAGATAAATATCCGGGAGTATGTGCAGGTAGAGTTAGAGTATGAGGCCACTGGAATTAGGCCCGATAGAAAGATGTTTAGAAAAAGAGCCAGGATTAAAAGAAAAGCAGCCTGGGCAGCTCTGGCCGATATAAGTGCCTCTACAGCTTTTGGTTTTGGTTATAGAATAATTGATTACATTAAGGATGCTCTGCTTATTCAGGGAGAAGCTTTAAGTTACTCTAACTATCCTTTTGGCATTTTTGCCTTTCACTCAGGGGGGACAGTTTTGGAACAGTTAATGGACTACAAAGATACAGTTTATCTAATTAAGGATTTTAATGAAAAGTATACTGAGGAAACCAGAGGCAAGATAATGTCTCTAAGTCCCTATGGGGGCACTTTGATGGTAAATGCAATTGAGTATGTGGCTGAAAATTTAAAGAAAGTCGAAGGAAGACCAAAGGGTTTGTCTATAATAACTGATGGGGAACCGGATAGTCCCTGGGCAGTAAAGAATGCTCTTAAAAAATTACAGGAGGATGGCATTCTCCCTTTCCTTTTCGTTATTGGCTCAGAGCATGAGAGATGTGCAAAATCACTGGTGGATAATTATATAATTATAAAAAGAGACAAATTGAATGAGCTGCCCAGTGAGGTTCTTAGAATATTCACCACCTATGGAATCATAAAGTAATGAATAGTCAAGGAGGGAATATTGAAGATAAAAAAAATTGCTTTGATAGTAGTTGTAGTAGTTATAGCCATCTGGATTTTGACCGGGATATATATTGTTCATCCTAATGAGGAAGGAGTTATAAGACGTTGGGGGAAATATCGTCTCTCAGTTGGTCCCGGGATATACTATCATATACCCTGGCCAGTAGAGAGGGTAGATAGACCAAAGATAAGCAGGATAGAGAAAATACAGATTGGATACAGAACTATAAGAGAGGGCCCACCAGCAGTATATAAATCTATTGCAGAGGAAGCCTTAATGTTAACCGGGGATATGAATATAGTAGATCTTTGGTTTATTGTTCAATACAAAATTAAGGATGCCAGAGATTATCTTTTTAATGTTAGAAATGTTAAAAAGACAATAAAGGATGCAGCAGAGGCATCTATGAGACAGATCATTGGAGATAGAGGTGTCGATGAGGCTCTAACTGTAGGGAAAGAGGAAATTCAGGAAAGAACAGAGGAAAAACTCCAGCAAATTTTAGACCTATATAAATCTGGAATTGACATAGTTACAGTAAAGCTGCAAGATGTTCACGCACCGGGTGAGGTAAAGGAATCCTTTGAAGAAGTGGCAAGCGCTAAAGAGGCCAGGGAAAGATTAGTCAATGAGGCTCTTGGAAAATACAATGAACAAGTCCCCAGAGCGAAGGGCGAGGCGGAAAAGATAGTAAGAGAAGCCGAAGGGTATGCTGTAGAAATAGTAAAAAGGGGAGAGGGTGATGCCAACAGATTTTTAGCAAGGCTTAAAGAATACCAAAAGGCAAAAAGCGTAACCAGGGATAGATTGTATCTGGAAACAATGGAGGATATTTTACCTGAAATTGAAAAAATTGTTATGCCCACCAAAGCAACCGAAGGATTGATAAAGTTTTTAAACTTAAGAGGTAGCTCATTACAGGAAGGGACAAAAAGATGATAAAAATGGCATTAAAAATTGGTAAGTTTTCCATAATAGGATGGATTGTGGTAATTGTGGGGCTTCTCACGCTTAACTCTGCTCTTTACACTGTTAATGAAACTAACCAGGTAGTTATCACTGAGCTGGGAAGGCCTATCAAGGTAGTTAAACAACCAGGCTTATATATGAAAAAGCCTTTTATCCAAATTGCAAACAAATTTGAGGATAGATTATTAGAATACGATGTTACTCCCCGAAGATGTGTTACCAAAGATAAAAAATACATATTTCTGGACAACTACGCCAGATGGAGAATAGTTGAGCCCCTTTTATTTATGAAAACGGTAAAAAATGAGATAGGAGCACACTCAAGGTTGGATGATATTATTTATGCGGCTATAAGGGAAGAAGTGGGTAAGTATACTTTAACTGATACCTTAAGAACCTCAAATAGGAAAATTTTAATTGAAGAGGTTACTATGGAAGAAGAAAGAATAAAACCAGAGCTGGAGAAAGTAGAAGTTGGAAGGGAAGGGATAATGCAAAATGTTACTCACAAGAGTGATGAGATGGCCAAGCAATACGGGATAGCTATTGTAGATGTCAGGATAAAAAGAGCAGATTTGCCTGAGGCAAATACTCAGGCTGTTTTTGCCAGAATGAAGTCGGAGAGAAATAGAATATCAAGCAGGTATATATCTGAGGGAGAAGGCGAGAAAGCTAAAATATTAGGGGAGATGGAAAAAAAGCTGGCAGAGATACGCTCAGAAGCTTATAGAAAAGCTCAGGGAATAAAGGGGGAGGCAGATGCTAAAGCAACCAGAATTTATGCTCAGGCCTATCAGCAGGATGCTGACTTTTTTAATTTCTTAAAAACACTTGAGACCTATCGAAAAACTCTTCCCAAAAATACTACAATTGTGGTTCCCTTGGAGTCAAAGTTTTTCAAATATCTCGCTCCTGAGGAGACCTCGAAGAAACCTTAGTAACAATTTAGCCACTAAGTCACCAAGACACAAAGAAGTGATATGAATTAATAATCTCGTCTGTTTGGTTTGTCTCGTTTACCTTTAGCCTTTCGCCTTTTCTATGCATCAACGCATTCACGCATTTATCTTGGTGTCTTCGTGCCTTGGTGGCTGAAATAACAGTTTATTTTTCTACAACAATAACTCAAGAGGTGAATATAATGCTTGATTATGCTTCAACAGGTATCCCTGGAGTGGATAAAATTCTTGGGGAGAAAGGTATACCAAGAGGTCACAGCATCTTAATTTGCGGAGGACCTGGCAGTGGGAAGACCACTTTCGCCATTCAGTTTCTTTATAAGGGAGCTACAGAGCACGACGAGCCAGGGATCTATATCTCACTGGATGAGGATCCTGAGGACGTGAAGAAGAATATGTCAAAATTCGGGTGGGATCTTGGTGAACTTGAGAGGGAAAAGAAGCTTGCCTTTATTAATGTCTCTCCAGTTCGGGTGGCGTCCTCAGAAAAGGCTGGCCTCATCCAGTTAGGAATGAAGGAGTTCAAGCTGGTCAAATTGTTGGAAGCGATCAGGACAGGCGTGGAAGAGATTCAAGCTAAGAGGGTGGTCATTGACCCGGTGACTATCTTCATGCTTCAATACCCTGATGAAATTGAGCGTATATACGCAATGAGAGACCTGATAACTGACTTCAGAAAAACTGACTGCACCAACATACTTATTTCCGAACTAAGAGGAACTGGACTGGAAAGAGAGCATCAATTTGAGGAATATCTGGCTCAAGGGGTTATCCTACTGCGCACAGTTATGAAAGACGATAGGCTGAGTCGAATGTTCCAGGTAGAGAAGATGCGCGGATTGAAGGTTGACTATCAGCCGCGACCGTATAATATAACCAACAGCGGAATAGAGGTGTATCCTACCCTGACTGTCTTCAAGTAAGGAGGAAATAGATGTCCTTATCCAAGATACAAGAACCGCCAGATAAAGGTCTGATCTTGCTGACAGGACCTCCAGGAGCTGGGAAATCCACTTTCTGCCATCAAGTGGTGCTCAATGGCTTGGCCATGGACAGCCCGGTCATATTTGTAACTACCGAGCAAGGTCCTACTGAGATCATAGGTCTTTTGAGAGAAAAGGGGATGAGAGAGCCTGTGGCGCTGAGCTTTGTTGATGCTTTTGCTAAGACAGTGGGTTTGGCAACTCCAGAGCGATCTGATACCATAGGCGCCAACTGTGATGATCTGAACAGCATAAGCATGGCTATTGCCAAGCTGCAGCAGAAAATTGGCAAGCGAGATATTCTACTCGCTTTTGATTCCCTGACATCTCCCTACCTTTTCAACAGAGAGGAAGTGTTCAGATTCATAAGACTCTGTCTGGCAAAGTTCGCCGCCGAGGGAAACTCGGTATTAGCCTTAGTGGATGAGGGCTGTGGCAAGGAGGAAGACCTGGTGGCTATGATGAGTCTCGCTGACGGTATCATCAGGATGGAGATAAAAGAGAGCTCAAGGATTATAAATGTGGTGAAGCATCCCAAAGTAGCGCCGACCAAGATTGAGACCCCGATGACCTGGAGCCCGATCATTGCCTTTGAGACATTCGATCCCAGGCTGATGAGGCGTATTTGGGGAGCGTCTTTCACCCAGCGAGCAGGAGAAGCCCTTAGAACCGAGGTTGGGGACTTCGTGAACATCTTCTGGAGAAACCTTGCCCTGTGGGGTGGTATGCTTTGGGACCCTAAAAGGGTCCCCACCATGGTATATGAATTTGAGAAGGAAATTCACACTAGGTCAAGAGAGACAATGTCGCAGGCTCCGTGGCGTATGAGACTTTTCATGAAACTATTCATGCCCAAGAGCTTCAGTAAAGTCAAAGATATGAAAAAATTTTTTTCATACATAGGTAAGGTCATGGAAGGAATGGGAGAAGGGATTTGTGAATATCTGACAGAGTCATCCAGTAAAGATGAGCACTATTTCAGGCTATACGAGACCTCAATGTGCTGGACATTTGATAATATTGGGGCGAGATTGGGCTTCCATGGTATAGGTGGGATTGCAGGAATGTTAAAGGCATTTGAGACAGGAGAGCGGGACTGGAACGGGGTGGAGACAAAGTGTATTGGGATGGGACACCCCTACTGCGAGTTTAAATTTGTGCCGTGGGAAATCAATGAGCGGAAAGATTTCCTGGATTCCATAAATAGCTCAATTGTGGAAAAGGTTCACGATCGCCTGATGGAACAGCTCATGGGGTTTTTGTTTGATGGCAAACCCCTGCCCGAGAGGCCCAGGCTAGAGAGTAGGGTGGCGTTCAGTCAGATGTCCTTAGTCACCAGCTTACCGGCTCTGTTTAGCGAGAGATACCGTATGGCGCTTCGGATGGGTGGTGCCAAGACAGGGAAGGAAATAGGCGAACACATGATGAACACCGGATTGAGGGAGGACGAGATAATCAGACGAATAATTGATTTCATGAATTACTGCAAGGTAGGGAAAGTCGAAATAGGTGAGACGATACGCATAAAGGAGAACTGTGAGACCTTCGGATTGGATATCGGGGAGCCATCATGTTTCTTCACCACCGGCTTTTTGAATGGCCTCTTCTCAGCTGTCAAGAACAAACACGTCAGGGAAGTAAAGTGTATTGCCGCCGGAGACCCCTACTGCGAGTGGGAGATCGCATAGTTATTAACCCAAACTACACCGGGATTGCCAGTCCTATGACATAAGTTGCCCCTGCAGATAATGTCCCGATAGCCATCATTTCCAGCCCGCTCCGAATCCAGCTCTTCCTTGTGAAAATGGCCTTACTAGCCCCAACCCCGAAAAGGGTAGCTATACTAGCGATCGCCGCAGTTATCACTGCTGGGGTTACATCCATAAAGGCGAAGGGTAGGATGGGAATAAGAGATACAACTGCAAATGATAACCCTGTCAAGGCCCCAGCTTTAGTCGGGGACCAGAATTCTTCCGATGTCAGCCCAACCTCCTCTCCGATGGTATGTTCCGACCTCAATTCCATGTCTGTACTTACTCTACTGGCGATGGCTTCCGCCTCCTGCCTCTTGAACCCTTTTGCCTGGTAAAACTTCGCCAGTTTTGTCCGTTCCTCCTCAGGAGTCCCTTTCTTTCTGATTCCCTTCCTTTCACTTTCTCTCTCTGTTACTTCTTTCTCGGATTTTGATGAGAGGTAGGCGCCAGTGCCCATAGACATAGCCCCGGCGACTGTCCCTGCTACACCAGCTATAAGAATAAGGTGACTTTCCGTGACCGCTCCATAGACTCCAGCCACCAGTGCCAGTATTGAAACCAGGCCATCGTTCGCTCCAAAGATGATATCCCTCACTCCACCACCACCACTCATCTCCCAGGCTTCCATCCCTAATACCTCTTTTTTAATCCTCTCTACATGCAAACGCTCATCGGAAGCTATTCTAGTCCATTTTTCCGAAATAGCCGTATCACTGATATTTCCAGCCTGGATGGCCAGGTCTTCGATGCTCTCATCCTCAGCGATTATAGCCCATTCAAAGAAACCTCTTGTGCCCAAAATGCGCATCATGAGACTAACCCTTAGGTCTGTAAAGAAAGTCCTGGTGAGCCTATCGTGTTCGTCCCCTAATTCCCCGATTTTCTCCGCCCAATATTCGGAGTCCTTAACTTCCTCGGCGCTAATTTCCACTAAGAATCGTTTTGTTCTTTCATCCTTGGCTTTCTTGGCAAGCCTTTCATATCCCCTGGTTTGCATGAGCTTGTAGATACGAATTTTCTTCACTACACTAAAAAGCGCTTCTCTTTCTCTATTGGTCAGTATGTCCATTGCCATTTTCCCTCCTGTCAATTATAACATAGAACTTGCCAGTTTAGCTTTCCCATAAACAAAAAGAGAAAAATCAAACCCCAATATATAAGAGGCAGCAAAGCTCCTCAGATTAGGGGTAATAGATTTTCTAAAATTCTCCATCAATTGTAGCTGCCCAATTTATTGGGCGAATTTAATGCGCCGATAAATCGGCAAGCTACATGAGATTACAGAGCCTGTTCTAATCCTATCCGAGGTTGTTTTGACTTCCACAGACAAGATGTCTGTGCCACCACATGCTTTGCAATGGCAAGCGAGGAGCCCCACATTTTTTAGAGAAACTTACCTGTTACCAATATCTTAATCTAGGAACAAGGGGACTTGGCATATCTTAGGAAATCTTGCTATTTCTCTACAGTTAAAGAAGCGTAGCCTACTACAGCGCTGTGATCTCCAGTGATATCTCCTGATGTAGCATACTTGAGAAGTCTCGCCTTTTCAGCTCCTGCAAGAGAAGTTGCCACTAACATACTCATAACTGGTCCTGGTCCACACATAGAGAAATGATATTTGGAGGCAAGTTTTCCAAGATTTCTGTAATTTAGAGAAAGAATTGCCTCTATGATAGTTCTATCTTCTCTTTTTGCTGTTTGCTGAGGTTGATAATGGGTAAGATCAGTGCTGGCAATAATTAAGGCATTTTTTTCCTTGATTATCTGTGCTAAAGCTTCTCCCAATTTCCGACTGCTTTCCTGGCTCTGGTCACTCACACATAGGGGAAGAATCTTAAAAGATTTGCCATAGCCGTACTGCAGAAAAGGAATTTGAACTTCTAAAGAGTGTTCCCGTTTATGAGCCTCATCGTCTTCTTCTACTATGGCAGGAGCAATCTTTAAAAGCTGCTTAGCTAAAGAGCTATCTATCGCTACTTTTCCCAGGGGAGTTTCCCATTCCTTTTCAGTTGCTACAGCAATTGGGGCACCAAAGCCTCGATGGTTGGGGCCAAGAATAACTACAGTGTCGGGAATTTTATCCTGAATTACCTCGTAAAATCCCCAGGCTGCCACTGGTCCTGAATAAACATAGCCGGCATGGGGACTCACCAATCCCAGTATTTTCCCCTCCCTTTTAGAAGAAAGAGTAGGTATTTTCCCCGGACCTAAGGAATGAAGAAAACATCCCTCAATTTGATCCTTTAAAGCTTCTCCATTCCCTGAATAAAAGGTTCCTGCTACTGCTGGTTTTCTTATCATATCTCAAGCCTTCCTTATTCATAAAGATAATGTAGTGCAGACCTTTAGGTCTGCCTAAATTTGTCAGGTCTAAAGACCTGAGCTACGTATACCAGACTACCAGACTTTGAATTTAAGATTTTTGATTCTCTTGACTACAAGACTATCCAACTATTAGACTATATGGACTACCAGACTACAGGACTATTAATAATGTAGTGCTACAAAAAGAGGGGCTAACACTAAGCTAATTACAGACATTAACTTAATGAGAATATTGATAGAAGGGCCTATGGTATCCTTCAAGGGATCCCCTACTGTATCTCCTATAACTGATGCCTTGTGGGCAAAAGAGCCTTTCCCTCCTACATTCCCCTCTTCGATGTACTTCTTTGCATTGTCCATAGCAGCCCCACTGTTGGCTGTTTGAATTCCGAATGGAAGGCCAGTTACCAAAGCTCCTACCAGGAACCCTCCCAGGGCTATGGGTCCTAAAATGAACCCTATAACTATGGGGATAGCTATAGCTAATATTCCTGGAAGCATCATATTATGTAGAGCCCCTTTCGCAGCAATACTCACACATCTACCGGGATCTGCTTTTGCTTTTCCCTTCATTATTCCTGGAATTTCTTTAAATTGTCTTCTTATCTCTTCCACCATCGTAAAGGCTACTCTACCTACTCCCCCAGCCAGTAAAGCACCACACAGATAAGGAACCATTCCTCCGATTAGTAAACCAGCAATCAGTTTGGGGTCAGTTAAAGAAAGAACAAGAGAACGAGCAGAATAGATATTTACCGTAGCAATATAAGCGGTAATTAATCCTAAAGTCGCAAAAGCAGCTGAACCTATGGCAAATCCTTTACCAATAGCAGCAGTGGTGTTTCCCACCGAATCGAGCTTATCGGTATTCTGGCGAACTTTGGAGGGAAGATGAGCCATCTCGGCAATGCCTCCTGCATTATCAACTATTGGACCATAAGAATCAACAGCTAAGGTAATCCCTAAAATAGAAAGCATCCCTAATGCTGCTATAGCTATTCCATACATGCCAGCAAAATGATACCCAAATAAAGTAGCAGCCGCAATAACTACCACCGGAATTACTGTAGATAGCCATCCTATTCCTAATCCATTTACTATAGTAATAGCAGGACCAGAATTACAAGATTCAGCTAATTTTCTCACAGGTTTATATTTACTGGAAGAATAGTACACACTGACCTCTGCTATAATTAGACCGGAAGCAATTCCAGCAAGAATAGCCCAGAAAGGACCTATCGAAGAATAAGTTTGGTACACTACTCCAGTTTTCATAACAATAAGGAAAGAACCTATGGCCATCAAAATGGCACCAATGTACGTTCCACTATCCAAAGCTTTTTGTGGATCTTTTATTTTACCCATCTTTACCCAACCCACTCCAATCAAGGCAGAGATAATTCCCCAGGAAGCGAGGTAAAAAGGAAGGTAACTTAAGGAGACAATAGATATACTGGCAGCAATAGCCAAAGTAGCTATAATAGATTCTACATAAGATTCAAGAAGATCCGCTCCCAAACCAGCTACATCACCTACATTATCACCTACATTATCGGCAATAACCCCAGGATTACGGGGATCATCCTCTGGGATTCCCTCTTCAACCTTTCCCACTAAATCTGCTCCCATATCAGCAGCTTTAGTATAAATTCCTCCTCCCATGCGAGCAAACAGAGCCATTAAAGATGCTCCCATAGCATAGCCATTAATAATAACAGGATTGCCTTTAAATAAGATATACACTGCCACCAAACCTAAAAAAGCTATACATACCACAGATAATCCAGTAACTGCTCCTGCAGAAAAAGAAATACTCAGAGCTGATTTAAGTCCCTTTTGAGCTGCCTGAGTGGTTCTACTGTTAGCTCTTGTAGCAATACTCATTCCAATCCATCCGGCTAAAGCTGAAACAAATACCCCTATCACAAAAGCTAATGCTGTTTCCCAGTTAACCGTAGCCTTATGGGTAAATAGGGGGGCTGCACTAAGAAGGATAGCTACAATGATTGCCACTACAGCAACTGTTTTGTATTCGGTATAAAGGAAGGCTTTCGCTCCCTTTTGAATCTCCCTGGAGAGATTTTGCATTAATTCATTACCAGGATTTTGTTTGAGAATACCCCTTATTAAGAATCCTACCACGATTAGACCTGTTATCCCTGCTCCCACAGAGAACCATAGATACAGCATTATCTTACACTCCTTTTCCGTTGATTAGTTACTTATCTCTCTCTTTGAGGATAAAGTAGGCGATTGTACTTCTGCATTGCCTCATCCATCCCTTCAGTAAGGAAGGTTTCAATTGCTAAGGTAACTTTTTGGATAATTAGCTCCATGAGCTCCCACTCAGAGGGGACAAATTCTTCTAAAACATAATCTTCTAAGCCCATCTCCTTTAATGGTCTGCCAATTCCTATACGTAGACGAGGGAAATCTTCCGTCTTTAAACTCTGGATAATAGACCTTAGCCCTCTGTGCCCCCCATCTCCTCCTTTTTTAGCCACCCTTATTCTTCCTAAAGGAAGATCTGCGTCATCGCTGATTACTATTATATCTTCTAATTTTAGATGGTAATGAGTTTTTATTTCTTTAAGAGATGGCCCGGATTCATTCACAAAGGTGAGGGGTTTAGATAAAATTACCTTTTCCCCTTTTATTTTTCCCTCTCCTACTAAGGAACCAAAACAATAGCTTCCCATCCCAATTTTAAATCTTTCACTTAAACAATCTATAACCAAGAAACCAACATTATGCCGCGTTCTGCAATATTTCTTACCAGGATTTCCCAGCCCAAACACCAATCTCATTCCTTCCTTTTTTCCGAGGAGAGTTTTTCTCCTTCTACGGTTTCCTCAGTCTTTCTTTCCTTACTCACAACTTCCACCTCCTCTGGTGCCTTTTCTTCCTCTTCCAGTTTTTCAAGTTCTTTTTCACTAATAGAGGAGACTACAGAGATAACTATTTCTTCAGGGTTAGTGATTAACTTTACCCTGGTTGGCAGGTTTAAATCTTTTGTCCGAATGGAGTCTTTTATGTTCAAACTGGTTAAATCCACCTCGATGTGAGGAGGCATATCCTTAGGGAAACACTCTATCTCTACTTCTCGGGTAAAATGTTCCACTACGCCACCTTTTTTAACTATCTGCTCCTCACCAATAAAGAGAAGAGGAATTAAAGTGGAGATTTTTTCTCCTCGGGTAATCTCATAGAAATCTACATGCTGAATTTCCCCTTTAAGCAAATTGGGTTGGATATCCTTGATTATCACTTCCCGTTCTTTGTTAACAGTTTGGTTAGTGAGCTTAAGAGTTATTACCCTTTCTCCCCCTAATAAGCTGTGGATAAGGCTTCTCAGATCTTTTGCATTCACTTCTAAAGATAAGTTTTTTTTCAAATGCGGCCCGTAAAGAATAGCCGGTGAATATCCCTCTTTCCTTAGTTTCCTGGCGTAACCTTTACCTGTCTTATCTCTCACTTTTACCTCTAATACAGATTTTTCCATAATTTTTCCTCTTTTTAGAAAAATTAACCACAGAGGACACAGAGAATTGTGATTGGTAATGAGTCAAAAATTTTTTATCTTTTGCCCTTCACATATCACACATTACATATTACTTCTCACGTCTTACCTTCCCTCTGTGATCTCTGTGGTTTTATGTTTTCCTTTTTAAAAAAGTTCGCTCACCGATTGATTTCGATGAATCCGTTTTATAGCTTCTCCCAGCAATGGTGCTACTGAGAGAACCTTCATTTTCCCCCCAGTCTTTTTTGAATCCAAAGGAATGGTATCAGTTATTACCATTTCCTTTAAGGGTGAGGCGTTTATCTTTTCATACGCCTTCCCAGAAAGAACAGCATGGGTGCAACTGGCATAGACAGCGGTTGCTCCTTTTTCTATTAAGCTGTCCACAGCAGCTAACAAAGTTCCTCCCGTATCTACTATATCATCTACAATGAGGACTTGTTTCCCTTTTATCTTGCCCACTATGTTGATAACCTCAGCTTTATTATCCGCAGGTCTTCTTTTGTCCACAAGAGTTAAGGGGACTTTTAGTCTTTTCGCATAAGCCCGGGCTCTTCTTAAGCCGCCAACATCAGGAGAAAGAATCGCCAGATTCTTTAGGTTTCTCTTCTTAAAATAGTCGATGATTATGGAAACAGCAAAGAGATGGTCTACTTTAATATCAAAAAATCCCTGAATTTGACCTACATGCAAGTCCATAGCAAGTACTCTGTCAGCTCCAGCAGTAGTAATTAAGTTAGCCACCAGCTTAGATGTGATGGGAACTCTGGGTTGATCTTTTTTATCCTGTCGGGCATATCCGTAATAAGGAATCACAGCAGTAATTCTATCAGCCGATGCTCTTTGAGCGGCATCAATCATAATTAAAAGTTCCATTAAATTTTCATTTGCCGGAGGCGAGGTAGGTTGAAGGAGAAAGATATCTTTACCCCTCACACTTTCATTGATTTTTACATACGTTTCCCTATCACTGAAAGATTTAATTTTCATTTTTCCCAGAGGTATGCTCAGGTATTCAGTTATTTTTCGAGCTAACTCAGGATTAGCTCTTCCCGTAAATAGTTTTAACTCATCACCCAAGCTCATTTTTCCCCCTTTTTATGTCATAAGTTTTGTCAAAGTTTACGCACAGAAGCAATAGCTTAGATTTAATAAGGTATTTTGGTGGATCCCTACGGATAGCCAACCTCGCCTTTATCCCCCATGCAGCTCAGGCCTTTGGGCTTGATGAATTGTAATACAGGTCGCAAGATTTGCCAGATTAAACAGACCCCTAAAAGGTCTGCTCGTAATGGCAGGTGCTCTTTCCCTCAATTCCCCATAGAAAAGGAGAGAAAAGAGAGCTGGTACATGCTAAAAAAAGTTCTCCTAAAAATATTCAAAGCTCCGCGAATCTTAATTTTTGAAAAATCCTACCCATTACTAAAATTCATATCACTTCTCTGCATCTTGGTGACTTAGTGGCTGAATTGTTACCTTTTAGGTAAGTATTATAAATTAGATGTAATAAATGTCAAGAATGATAAGCTCCAGTTTTCAGGGTGCCCTGGGCAAGGAGAGATAAGGTTTAGATTATTATCGCTTGCTCCAGTATCAATTTTTAAGGAAATAGGAATAGCGTCATTTTTACGAAAAGTATATCCAGACACCTACTGTTTTTTTATCCAATTCGCAATGTCATCAATGACAGCCTTTGCCACATGACCTGCCTTTTGATATTCGTCAGGCGTGCTTTTATCTTCACCTTCAATAAAAAGATGGTTAAGTTTTGGATAGATTTTGAATTCTATATTTTTTCGAAAAGATAAAGCTCTCTTCCAGCCCTGGAAATCTTCCATTGTTACCTGATAATCTCTTCCTCCCTGCAAGATTAACATTGGTTGTTTTAGATTCTTGGCTACTTCTGGTGGATTGTAACCCCGCAAGTCTAACCAATATTTGGCTGGTACACCAAATGGCAAATCCGACGAAGGGGTGCTAATAGACAATTCCGGATCTTTCACTTTCGCGACTTGCAGTTTGAGTTGCTCCAACTGTGTGTTTTCATCTTTGGAGATTGTGCCGTCGAGAGAGAAAATGTAGGAAATCTGTTCAAGAATCATGTCCTCTAAGGGCCTTGTTGAGCCAGCCATAATAATGAGTCCGGCAATATCTGGATCAAGTAGTGCGATTTTTGGGATGAGCATGCCACCCAAACTATGACCCAGCACAAAAATTTTCTTCGCATTCATTCCTTCCATCTTACGTAGCATAGATACAGCTGATAGAGCGTCATCGATTGTTTCTTCCTTCACAGTAATACTGTCTTTGATAGAGTCCAGTTTTGTAGCGTACTCTTTTGTTCGTTTTTCATAGCGCAGAACAGCAATTCCTTGAGAAGCTAATCCCCATGCCAGATCGCGGAACGGCTTATTGGGACCAATGCTTTCATCACGATCATTTGGTCCTGAGCCATGAACAAGCACAACCACAGGGAAAGGCCCTTCCCCTATTGGTAAGGTCAATGTGCCCGGCAATGGCCATTCCCAACTTCCAACTGTGACTTCTTTTTCTCTGTAAGAATCGGGTTTTATATATGTTGGAGGTTTATATTTCAAGGAAGGTTGACTCGGGACAAAAAATAAACCAGCGATCTGTTTTGCATTGTCGAAAACTACTTTGACATCAATAGGGGACTTTTCAAATTCACATTTTACATACACAATGTCATACGGCGATACTTTTTCTACTCGGGTATCAACCTGGCTTTTGAAAGGTCCGACCTGTGTAATGAGAGACTTCCAAATCTCCTGGAGCTTTTCTGGAGAGACCGCTTTTTCCATAGTGCTATCGAAATTTTTCACTGCACCTGAGAAATCTCCCTTTTCCAATAATTCAACAAATTCCTCCGCCAAAGCTATAATTTCGCCTGACTCTGAGATCACTTGTTGCTGAGCATAAGAAAACGAACCTGCCAAAAGAACCGTAGCCGACAACAACACATAGATACATCCTTTCATAATTTTTTATCTCCTTTATATGGGGTCAGGTCTTTAAACTTTCACTTATTGACCCTTAATTAACTCTAATAAGTTCACACAAGGACTGTTTATCTCTTTGAATAAATCATATATTCAATAATTAACAAAGACAGAGGAAATAAAACACTCAAAACAACTTGAGTATCATTTCCAATAGTGTTTAAAGCATGCAAAATAAAGAATATAATCAATCCTAAGGTAATAGATTGGAGTATCCCAAAAATCCAAAAGAGAAATTTAGCTTTCATTTTTTTTCCTCACTTTCC
>JAUWZM010000078.1 GCA_030615365.1 Candidatus Aerophobota bacterium
ATCTACATACTCAGAAGCCATTGTGAAAAACCGTCTAAAACTCTGGTAATAGAATTCAGTTATTTTTCTCGTTATTGCCTCCACTATCTTCGGTTGCAGCAAGAGATTTTGCAGGGTAGTCTCCATTCCGGCAAGCTGGCAAACTCTATTGAAGAGTGGCCCGCCCCCAACCCGGACTACAAACCCCTGGTATTTCTTACACTCATCTACTATAATCTGATAGTTAAAGTAGTCTGGATTAGGCCACCGGTGATTCTCGACATCCTTTATAGAGGAAGCCTTTTGTAGGGGACGAAATGAAAGAGAATCTCCGTAGGGCATGAGCCGCACCATCGTTTCCGATGATGATATAGTTTCGTCATAAGAACATGGAGCGCCCCAGCAGTCTAAATTTGAATCGATAGAAGAATATCTGGATAGAGGTTTCGAGTAATATTCCTTACGATCCCCTAAAAATGCGGTGATCCAACGAAAGCCTATATCTAATTTAAGAAGAACTTCTTCTTGCGTATCCACATGAAAATGATCCCGAAGACGCCCAAGAAATGCCTTGTGAAAACCCATAATATCTACAGGAATCTCATCAGGAGCATTATGGTTAACGGCAGCAAGAAATCTTTCCTTAAATGTCATTTCTCTCTCCTGGCATAAAATGTTTAATATCTGATATGGTTTATTCTTTCCTTTTTCTCAGGCTAATGCCCTATTTATCTTTGATCTTTCACCCCTCTTCTGGCCCGATTTAGCCTCTTCCTTAAAAGAGATATATTAAGCAACTTTGAGCCATACTGTGCTCATACCTCCACAGCCGACAAGAACAGCGGTGACCTTCTGTGATTTGTTATTCATTTTATTGCCTGTAATAATTTTTTTTATAAAACCCTTTCTTTTTGTCGAAAGTTTTACGGTTATTTCCAACTGTCAAAATTTTCCTTTACCGTATTCCTGAGTATGTTCATACATAGCCATCAGATTTTCCACAGGAACCTCTGGTCCAACAGTATTAGCCTGGAAAAGGAAAAAGCCCCCTCCTTTTGCAGCCGAATCAATGCAATACTCAACCTCTCTTTTTACATCCTCCACGCTACCCCAGGGAAGAGTCCTTGATACAGACATACTTCCAAATAGAATAAATTTTTCCCCTGACTTTGTTCTTCTCCTGGCAATGTCGGCAAAGCTTACACCTAACTCTTCCTGAAATCCCTGGAATCCGTCCACTTCAATATAATTTATTAATCTATCCAAAATAGGATTTATATTGCCATCTGAATGCCAAACTATTTTAATTCCTGCATCTTTCAATGGTTGAAGGGACCTTTTCAGGTTAGGAAAATAAATCTCATCCAGAAGTTTTGGAGAGGCCATAGGACCTCGATTATTACAGATATCTTCTCCCAGGAAAATAACCGGAGTAAGGTTCTCATCTTCTATGGCTTTCGCAATGGCTATGTTTCGCAATCTTCCTTCTTCTCCAGAATACTCAAAGAGTTTTTTCATCCAACCTTTATGCAAAAGCAAAGCGGTAAAGAAGTTCTCATAGCCAAAATATATATACCACATAAACATACAGTACCCTACTACTCCCCAACCTGCAGTTACCCATAACATATCTTTCATATCCTGTTGGTTTTCTTTCACGTATTGCACATAATCACGATACGCTTTCTCAAAGTTAAAACTTCTCTCAAGCGCCTCTGGAGATAGAAGATCTTTCACATAATTAATCACATCTTCTATAGATCTATACTTTTCCATATCCCTGTATAGTCCATGTACATCTAAGCTTCTAAACTCTTGAGGACTATAAGGAAGGAGCAGGTGTGCTATTGCATCGGTACCTAATTTGCGATACGCCTGTAGAGATATTTCTTTAGGATTATCCCAGAAGTTTTTGGCCCCAGTTATCTTCTGAAAAAACTCAGGATGCAGTATCCATCCCCCTAAAATTGGTACTCTATCTGTCTTCTGGAAATTTAACGTTTTTAAGGACCTTTCAATACCGGTCATTTACCCAACCCTCCTGATTAATTTAAGACTCAGGTTTAATAGTGGTTTCTAAAATTGACTTGCGTTTGCCTGATTCCTGCTCAAGTCTGTTCTTTTGCTCCTTTTCCTTATCTCCACTTCAGCCCTTCATCTAACATGGCAAGATAGTTTTTTACAGGAACATAATTGGTAACCGAATTGCCTGAGCCTAACGCATACCTACCTCCTACCATGCATTTATTTAAAATGCCCCTTACGTATTTTCTTAAATTTTCTTCATCCAATCGAGCTAATTTATCCACATCTACTCCCCCCAGGAGGGCGATCTTATCTCCGTATCTTCTTTTAAATTCAGTTACAGGACAACAGACATCCTCAAAAGAATGAAGGGCATCAATTTTTACATCATTGATGAAATCCTCCATAATCTCGTCCTTATAACCACAACAATGATACCAATACGTCTTCCCATACTCATGAGCTAAAGAAGCATACTTTTTATACCAGGGGAAAATGAATTCTCTTAACAGATCAGGTCTTAGTGTAGTTGCTGTTTTGAATCCAAGATCATCAGAATGAAATATAGCCCCTATGCATTCTAAGGGAATTACACTTTTATAAAACTCATAAATTGCCTCACCCATCTTATCTATTACAGCTTTGACTAACCTCGGATCATCAGAAATGAGATAAAACATATTTTCAGGTCCGAAAAAACGATCCTGAACCCATTGGTACAAGGCCTCCTGTGCTGTTATTTTCATTCCTTCTGGAAGATTTTCATCCAAAAAGCGGTAGTATTCCTCAACTTCTACATTATTCATTGCTTCCCAGGGAAACTTTTCAAAATCCTCCCAGCAGGTAATTACGCCTTTTTTTTCCTCTAACCATGCTCTTTTCCCTCTGGAAAGAATAGCTGTGTCTAAAGTTTGCCTCTGAAGAGGTAATGCACTGCCTGGTAAAAGGAGGCGAAGATACCACATTTGTATATCAGGTACATAATCATATCCCATGCGATAGTAAAAATTGATATAATGCTTCCAGAGGAGCTTTTCCTCGGGCTGGCTTAAAAGAACTATTTTCTCCCCGGCAAAGAACTGACCTGCTTTTTCTTCCCATATGTCCTGGAAGGAAGGTATCCTGGTTCCCATCATAGTCTCGCTTATAAATTCAATTATTTCCATGTCAATAACTAACTCTACAAAGTAAACCTTTTCTGGGATTTTTTCTCCCTTTAAGACTTTTTCAAAGGTTTCAAAATCCGGCGAAGGATTCTTTAAAGGAAATGCAGACATCTAAGTCCTCCTCGTATAATATGTTTAATATTTGACATGATCCGTTCTTTTCTCAGGCTAACGAATGATGGCTTATTTTTGACTCTCACTCCCTATTTTTAGCTTTTTCCGTAAAAGAGACATGCTAACCGTTTCGGATCACCTGAACACTAAGAAGTCTTCCCTAAAAAAGAACTCGCCTTTTATCCTTGGTATTAATATAAAAGGCGAGCTGTAGATATTAACCCTCAAGACTATTTTTTCCTTCTTCAAGCTGGCTACTTTACTATAACTAAATCCTGCTCTACAACATTCCCCTTTCTTTATAGTATTTTCTTGCCTCTTGGAGTATCTTATCTATTTCCTCACTTTTTTCCTCATCTAATATAGAAGGGTGGTGTGTATCCAATATTTTTTTTGTCATCTCCTTAGCTAAATCTAATGCAGTTTTTTTGCCTCCTTTAAACCAATCTCTATAATTAGGAGTTCTATCAGCTGCTTTTGGAATAAACTGTTCCTTTTGCCACCACTTTCTGGTATGAGCTTTACTTAAATAATGCCCTGGGACAGGACCTACCTCTCTTATCAGGTCAATGGCAAGTGTCTCATTATTTACCATTTCCCCTTCTATAAAGCGCCCCACCATTCCTGCTATATCATCATCTAAAACTGCCTGGACTGGATGTCCTGATAATTCCCCCATCACACAACCATGCAACTGTATAAGGCTACACCCAGATAGTGCTGAAACCAATGTGCCAATACTCCTCTCATATCCACCCTGAAAATCCGGTGTTTTCGCATTTACGAACCCTACGGTGGCATTACCTACAGGCACCCTATAGTATCGCCACATCTGGTTAAACATAGAACATCCAATTGATGCGCCTATCTGGCCAAAACCAGGAGAGCCTGTTTTCATATTTTGAGGAAAATCAAGATCCCACAAAAAAACTCTCTGGCCTGGATTAATAAGTTGGACAAGGACTAACATTGACATATGCTCTGCATTAGTTTTGGTAACAGCTCCAGCAATTGTAGCCGGTGCAGTTGCGCCAAAGCTACTTCCTGAACACTGGACAACTGGAAATCCAGCTTCTATAAATCTTCTGGCGCTGTTAACTGCACTATCAAACCATGATAGCGGTGCCGCCAGACTTATATTTCCCATAATTTCCATACCGGCAGCTTTTGCCATTTTAATGCTGAATATCTCTGAATCATTTGCATAAGGACTCTGATGGAACTTGCTGGTATATTTAAACTTAATAGCCATAAGCTCTGGCATTATCATTACCGGAGGGACATCTTTGCATCCAAAATACGGGTAGGCTGATAAATTATGAACTGTAGGCAGTGCATCCAAAACTTTTACATAGTCAGCGTATTCTGATTTTGTAGGAGGTCGGGTGGTAAAACTATCCAGATCAAGAGTGTGCATAGCTGGAGCGTCCTGAAAATATACAGTGTCTCTACTATAAATCTCATCATACTTTTCTTCCCTGGCTTTCACTCGAAAAGTGCTGGGAGTTTTTCTAATGCACTCTTCTACTAATCCTTCGGGAAACCTAACTCTGTTATTGCTCCTATCAACAAGACAACCATTTTTCTTTAAAAAATTAAGTGCCCATTTGCTTTCAAATCTAACCCCTGTTTCTTTTAGAATATCAATGGATGCAGTATGCATAGTTTCAACTTCTTCTTCAGATAACAGTTCCACAGGTTTGCATTTGCGTTTGAATCCTTTTAAAGCCATGTTATTTTCCTAATAATTTTTCTGCCAATATTACCGCCCCTGGTGCAGTAGAATCATACCCATCTGCTCCTATGCTTTCTGCAAACTCCTCTGTTACTGCTCCTCCACCCACCATTACCTTTACTTTTTCCCTTAATCCTTCTTTCTCTAAAGTAGCCATCACATTCTTCTGTTCATAGGCAGTTGTTGTGAGAAGAGCTGACATAGCTAAAATATCTGCCTTGCTTTGTTTTACAGCACTAATAAATTTCTTAGCCGGAACATCTATTCCTAAATCTATAACCTTAAACCCACCCGCGATAAGCAATGTTCCTACCATTGTCTTTCCAATTGAATGGATGTCTCCAAGGACTGTTCCTAAAACAACTCTACCCAAAACTTTTCTTTCTTTCCCACTTTTTTTTATCTCCTCTTCCAACGCCGGCATAACAGACTGCATGGTATCAGAGGCAGATAATAAATCAGGAAGAAAAAGCTCATCCCTGCCAAATGCATCACCAATAAGTCTCATAGCTTCGGTCATTGCTTCTAAGGCAACGACAGGGTCAATCCTGTTAACAATTATTTTAGCTAAAGAATTTTTAGCTAACTCTGGATCATATAGTACCACTGACTTTTTTAATTGATCCAGAGGGTCCTTACTGGGATTCTCTCTTATATCATCAAGGGTTAATTCATCGGACACTTTATGACATCCTCATCGTTATTTATTCAAATATAATTTTGATCTAATATCATACTATATGGGGTAAGAATCGGGGGGTTTCGATTACCGAAACCCCCCGAGGAAAATCTACCTATTTCTCTTAATTATCTCGTTCACTTCCCTTTCAGCTTGGGCTAAACCCTCCTCAACTGAGATTTCCCCAGTGATCATGCGCTCGAAGATAGTGGAGATAGTCTGCTCTATTTCAAGCCAGCCTAAGATAGAAGGAAGACGCTGGGAATATTGTGACTCGCTTACGTATTTGCTAATCCAAAGATCTTCTTTATACTTGGGCAATGCTTGATTGTCATAACGCTCAGGAGGACCAAATAAGCACTCATCTGTCATAGAAATTTCATTTTCCGTATTGTTAAGCCACTTAACGAGCTTCCAGGCCTCATCCTTTATTGTTTGGTCGCTTTGTCCGTTTACTACCCAATTCCAGTAATACACTGTGGCGATTGGTTTTCCGTCCTTTCCCTTGGGAGCTGAGATCGCCTTGAAATTGATATCAGGAGCGTTCTCTTCTATCATGGGTCTTAAGTTTACAATGCTCCACTGGGAAGCATTCCTCCCATCGTAAAAGGCAGCCCAATGATCTCCTAATTCTGGAGCGACCATAGTTAGGTAATCTTTTGCCGATTCAATTCCTGCCGGCGAATTGAAAGCCACCTCTGTTCTGGTATCGTTTAAATATTTACCACCATAGCCCCAAAGCCACGGCCCCCAGTGAAGGGTAATCCAAACACCACTTGTCGTAAACCCAACGCCTATCTGGCTCTTCATGCCATCCGCATCTATTATGGTCATTTTTTCATTGGCAGTTTTCCACTCAGCAAGGGTGGTGGGAAAGGGAACTCCACTTTCCTCAAACATATCTACATTCACAATAGGAAGTATCAGAAACTCCTTGGCATATCCGTACAGTTTTCCATCCACCATTCCCCCCATAACTGCTGTGGGGCAAAAGTTCTTTATTATGTCCTCTGCTATATAGGAAGGAACTACATCCAGGTATCCTGCTCTGGCCCAGGAAGACCAATACGGATAATAGACCATAAGTACCTCAGGAGCATTTTTTGCCTCAAACATAACCGTGGTCTGAGGTCCCATATCAGAGGAGCTGGTGTAGTCTATCTCAACGTTGGGGTTTATCTTCATATACTCCTCCAGGCGAGGCTCCACCCACTCAGGAAAGCCGACCCAGACAAGGTACTGCACTCTCAGCTTCACCCTTTCTGCTGCTTGCACCTTCTTTGCCAGGACACCCGATACTAAAGCCATAACCAGTATCAATGCCAAGAACAACACTACGATTTTTTTCATAGTTTTTCTCCTCGTATACTATATTATAAATATAATGTAAGGATCTCTCACCTCCTCGTCTGAATAAATATAACCCCGGACCTTATATTCATTCACTAAGTACCACCACCTCCTTCATTGATTTTTGACCCCTATCTGGTATAGCTTGAAAGCTGGGGGAAGTATACTTAATTTCCTCATTCTTTGATAATTCCAATTAACTTTTGGCTTCCTCACACATAGCTAAAATGTTGATAACAGGAACATCCGGTTCTATGGTATGGTCGGGTGCGAGTATATACCCTCCTCCTTTTCCCACAACGTCTATTCTTTCTCTCACTTCCTGGCGTACCTGCTTAGGAGTCCCAAAGGGTAGAGTTTTCTGGGTATTGATTCCGCCATAAAAAGTCATGTATCGGCCGAATTCGCGTTTAAGCCTCTTTGGTTCCATGCCCGGGAGATGAAACTGGCAAGGCTCTAAAATGTCCATTCCTATCTCTATAAGGTCGGGAATCAATTCACTCATAGCCCCACAGCAGTGATAGTGCATTTTCAAATCAAAGTCTTTGGCCAAACTAAATATCCTCGCCAACGGCCCTTTAAAGAACTTTCTCCACAACTTTATATTGAAAAAAAGAGTGTGGTCAGTGGCAACATCATCCCAGAAGTAAAACTCATCTACGTACTCGGAAGCCATGGTGAGGAATCGTCTAAAAGCCTGGTAATAGAATTCAGTTATTCTTCTCGTTATTGCTTCCACTATCTTCGGTCGCAGCAACAGATTTTGCAAGGTAGTCTCCATTCCCGCAAGCTGGCACACTCTATTAAAGAGTGGCCCTCCCCCAGCCCGGACCACAAACCCCTGGTATTTCTTACACTCATCTACTATAGTCTGATAGTCGAAGTACTGTGGATTAGGCCACAGGTAATTCTCGACATCCTTTATAGAGGAAACCTTTTGCAGGGGACGAAATGAAAGAGAGTCTCCGTAGGGCATGCCCCGCAATATCGTTTCCGATGATGATATTGCTTGGTCATAAGAAAGCGTAGTGCCCCAGTAGCCTAAATTCGAATCGCTGAAAACACTTTTAGATAGAGGACCAGAGTAGTATTCCTTACCACCCCCTAAAAACGAGGTGATCCAACGAAAGCCTATATCTAATTTAAGAAAAACTTCTTCTTGCGTGTCCACATGAAGATAATCCCGAAGACGCGTAAGAAATGCCTCGTGAAAACCCATAATATCTACAGGAATCTCATCAGAAGTGTCATGATCAACGACAGCAAGAAATCTTTCCTTGAATGTCATTTCTCTCTTCTTAGATTGAATGTTGTTTTTGACATTATCGTATTTGAAAAATCGACCCAGTTCATTCTTTTAAGGTTCTTAAATTAATATGGATGACCTGAATGGTTACTATTAATCTTGTATCTACAATCTTCGCCTCTTAACTGAACCAGGGTTTCTCAGGTAACTCGCCGCAACTTAGTCAACCGCCCGTCCGGTATCCATTCTACCACATACATATCTCTATTGAAGTCCACACAGAGAGCGTGAGGAGCGATGAACTTCCCCGGCCTACGATCTTGGTGAGGGATATTTGGCCAGCCTGCTCTTTTCCAGATACCGGGATTGTCCCCCAGGTGCGTGATCAGTTTGTTTTCCCTGTCGAAGATTGTTACCCGTCCGTACAGGTCAGGGATATATAGCTCATCCTCGAACTGGTAAAACGAGCAGGGGTATCGGAGCTCTTCGGTCAGGAACCCTAAGTGCTGTCCGTTCAAGGTGAACACCTGGATCCGGATGTTCGCCCGATCCGCGACCAGGAGCACCGGGGCTTCTCCCCGCGTATCTACCCAGACACCGTGGGGGCAATCCATTTGACCCGGCCGGGAGCCCTTGCTACCCCAGGACCGAATCCATTTCGCATCTGAGCTGTACTGGTGTAAAACGCTTTGGCCATACCCGTCACAGACATAAACGTCACCATTTGGCGCTACAGCAACACCAGTAGGCTTGTACTGGTTCCTACTTTCATAGACAGCAGGGAGATTCGGAGGGCCAAGTCTCCACACCACCTGGCCATGAAGGGTGGTCTTAACCACCGCCGGGAGTACGTAGTCTGTGAGATAAAGATACTCGTGTTTCCCCTCCCGGTTCAGAAATATTCCGTGAGCCCCATCTTTGAACTCTTCACCCCAAGATCTCAGAAACTGACCATCCTGGTCAAGCACAACCACCGCGTCCTGGCTTTGATTGAATACATATACGTTGTCATGGGAATCGACAACGACACCATGAGTGTAGCCAAATTCGATACCTTGGGGCAACTGTCCCCAGCCCTCAACAATCTCGTAGATATGAGAAGCGCCTCCTAATCTCATCATCCTGCCTTCTCTTGGTAATAGTAGATGCTCCCGTGTGGTTCACCAGTTCTGGTATAATGTTGGGAAAATCATGTGTTCTTTATCAAAATTATTTATGAAGAAATTGCATAATAGCATGCCTCTGGTAGAATAGGTTGTTGATTAACCAAAAAATATTTTACTCTACCAGGAGGCAAAAAATGCAAGAAAAAGAAAAAAAATCGGCAAAGCAGATTTTACACGATCTCAAGTTAAAAATCCCCTTTTGCATAAGAGAAATTTAACCTAATATCATACTATATGGGGTAAAAATCGGGGGTTTCGATAATCGAAACCCCCGAGGAAAATCTATCTATTTCTCTTAAGTATCTCGTTAACTTCACTTTCAGCTTGGGCTAAACCCTCCTCAACTGAGATTTCTCCAGCGATCAGGCGCGAAAAGGTAGTGAAGATAGTCTGTTCTACTTCAAGCCAGCCTAAGGTTGAAGGAATGCGCCGGGAAGCCATTGACTCGCTTACGTATTTGCCAATAAAGGGATCTTCCTTATACTTGGGCAATGCCTGATTGTCATAACGCTCAGGAGGACCAAATAGGCACTCATCTGTCATAGAAATTTCATTTTCCGTGTTGTTAAGCCACTTAACGAGTTTCCAGGCCTCATCCTTTATCTTTTGGTCCCGTCGCCCGTTTACTACCCAATCCCAGTAGTAAACTAAGGCGATGGGTTTTCCGTCCTTTCCCCTGGGAGCTGAGATCGCCTCGAAATTCATATCAGGAGCGTTCTCTTCTATTATAGGTTTTTCGTTTACAATGGTCCACATGGAAGCACACACCCCATTGTAAAAGGCACCCCCCCCTAATTCGGGAGCGACCATAGTGAGGTAATCTTTTGCCGATTCAATTCCTGCCGGTGAATTGAAAGCCGCCTCTGTCCTGGTATCGTTCAAAAATTTACCACCATAACCCCAGAGCATTGGCCCCCAGTGAAGGGTAATCCAAACACCACTTGTCGCAAACATAACACCCACCTGGCTCTTCATGCCATCCGCATCTATTATGGTCATTTTTTTATTGGCAGTTTTCCACTCAGCAAAGGTAGTGGGAAAGGGAACTCCACTTTCCTCGAACATATCCACATTCACAATGGGAAGTATCAGGAACTCCTTGGCATATCCGTACAGTTTTCCATCCACCATTCCTCCCATAACTGCTGTAGGGCAAAAGTTCTTTACTATGTCCTCTGCTATATAGGAAGGAACTACATCCAGGTAGCCTGCCCTGGCCCAGGAAGACCAATACGGATAATAGACCATAAGTACCTCGGGAGCACTTTTTGCCTCAAACATAACCGTAGTCTGAGGTCCCAAATCAGAGGAGCTGGTGTAGTCTATGTCAATGTTGGGGTTTATCTTCATATACTCCTCCAGGCGAGGCTCCACCCACTCAGGAAAGCCAACCCAGACAAGGTACTGCACTCTCAGCTTCACCTTTTCTGCTGCTTGCACCTTCTTTGCCAGGACACTTGATACTAAAGCCATAACCAGTATCAATGCCAGGAACAACACTGCGATTTTTTTCATAGTTTTTCTCCTCGTATACTATATAGTATTGTCAAAAGTTCTTTAGTAATTTTCTTTTAAATTCTTTATTATCAAGTGTTTTAGTGAAATTGACTTGCCTCCCCCCTACCTTTAAGGTAGGATTTGGTAAATCCACCAAAAAGGAGGCAAGCCTAATGAAAA
>JAUWZM010000058.1 GCA_030615365.1 Candidatus Aerophobota bacterium
TTTTCAGGGCCTGGGCAAGGGTAAGAAAGTTACCGGTAGATTTCGCCATTTTCTCCCCATTCATAGTTATCAGTCCATTGTGAATCCAAAATTTGGCAAAAGTTTTCCCTGTAGCTGCCTCTGATTGAGCTATTTCATTTTCATGATGAGGAAATACAAGATCCTGACCGCCTCCATGTATATCTATGTTTTCTCCTAAGTACTTCATAGCCATAGAGGAACATTCAATATGCCAACCTGGCCTTCCCCTGCCCCAGGGACTCTCCCAGAAAGGTTCTCCCTCTTTTGCTTTTTTCCACAAGACAAAGTCAAAGGGACTCTCCTTTTTTTCATTTACCTCAATTCTTGCCCCAGCTAAGAGCTCCTCTAAGGACTGATGAGATAACTTACCATACTCAGGGAAGTTCTTTACCCTGAAGAAGACATCACCATTGACAGGGTAGGCGAACCCCTTTTTTTCCAGACGTTTTATTAGATTGATTATCTCCTGTACGTGTCGGGTAGCCCGGGGATGATGATTTGCCCTTTTTATCCCTAACTGTTCCATCTGATCAAAGTACTCATCTATGAATTTTCCTGCTAAATCAAAGATCGTTGTTCCTAACTTTTTAGCTCGCTCAATCATCTTATCATCAACATCGGTAAAATTGGTAACATAGTTTACCTTATAACCTCTGTATTCAAGGTAGTTTTTAATCATATCGAAAACTATTGCTGCTCGGGCATGTCCTAAGTGAAGTTCATCATAGAGGGTAACTCCACAGACATACATTCGCACTTCATTGTCTTCTAAGGGAGAAAAAATCTCTTTTTGGCTATGTAAGGTATTGTAAATCTTAAGAGCCATTTGGTAGTCCATAATTTTAGAAAATTTTATTTATTATGATATTTTAAAGGCAAGCCCAAATATAATTTATTCTTAAGATAAGTCAAGGGTAGTTGGTTCTATGTGGATAAGAGTGTAATAGGTACCAATCCCCATATTATCTTCTTTCTGTGAATCTCTATATTCCTCATCTCATCCATTCTTTTATTCCAGTCTTTCATCTCCAAAAGACCGACAATGGCTCAAAGACAAGTCAACTTCGCCACCAACCCCTGTACTCCTTGTGCAGTAATAATTTTCAATTTATTGACAGTTCACTTGTCTTCCATGTGGAGGCAAAAAAGAATGAGAAGGGGTGGTTTGAGAACTCACTTTATCCACTTGAAAAGTGGATAAAAAATCTGGAATGGAAGGTAAGTTGGAATAAGAAAGTAGAATTTGGGCAAAAAAAACAAGTATCCGAAGAATTCTGGTTATCTCAGCAGCTCTTTGACAAACCAAAAAGACCACTTCATCAAGACAAGAAAGGAAGAAGGTTCCATAGAAACTATGGGATCAATAAGTTCAGAAGAAAATTTTAAAAAGATATCCCTGGGTTGAGGAAATTAGCCTTATTTGCAGAGAGAATAATCTTCCTCTTAATTTTTCATTCCAATGAACTCAATCCTATTTCTTATATTAAGTTGATGACTACGACTACTGTTAAAGACAGACCCGTCTTTTCATCTAGAGCAAGGGCGATTCCAGTTTCTCTGCAATGACCTACGGTGTGCGCCGCTTGCGTACCGCCAGGTAGATCATGAGAATCGCTACTACTAGAAGTACCAGGCCCCCAAGGAGAAGCCCCACACCAATCCCCCACAATATAGGTGGTACTTTCACACCAATTAACACGTTCAGATTAAGCGCGTGAGATCCATCCTCATTCATCAGCACGAAGGAGTAGGTGCCTGACTCAAGTCCCCACTCTAAGGTCTGGGTTCCGGCACCATGAGCTGAAGCTTCCCAGAAGGTCTGAGAAGTAGGAGCTAAAGGCTCAGATGTACCTGGATGACGTGTATAATCCAATTCGAAACGGCGGAGTTTGAAATTGGTGATTTCGTCATACTCGACGTCTTTGAGGTAGGCTTCTAAATCTCGTACCTTAGCTACTCCGATAAAGATCTGTTTTGAGGAATCGTCACTGGAGCCTTCTATCTTCAGAGTGAGGAAATCACTCGGGTCCCAACGTCCTCCCCAGGGTAGCCATTCCCAATCCCAATCCCCTCCTATATCTATATTGGCAGGTTCGGTGACAATGGCATAGGAGTCTCTCTCTAACTCGACAGTCTTGGTGCTGTAAAACCCCTCACCATCTCTAAGAGCTTTTTCTGCCCACATCAAAGCTCCACCGGGCACTAGAAGAACAAGCGATACCAGCAGTACAATGATGCTAAAAACCAAAAGCACAACCTTCCCCGCACTCATAGTAACACCTCCTGATTTGTTTACTAACCTATTTTTTTCTTACCTCTCGTACTATCCCAACTACTCCCCAGACAACCAAGAACAAGGCTATGAGATAAGCCACAACTGCCGGGAAAATGAAGATTATGATACCAAACACCAGTGCTAAAACATAGGTCCATATCGCGTTCATTGAGAACCACCCCCTTTCTTTACTGCTATTCAATCTTTATCAAGAAAAGGCAAAAACCCACAAGATCGAAGTACTTTAGGAGACTATCTCTTTTTGGTTCTAAAATCCAACATCTGCCTAACCACTTTCGGGGGAAGATCATCCATGAACCGTAGAAACACTCTTCTTCTTGCCTTATTTTGAGCTATCTCACTCTTTATGACCCCTCCTCAAGTTGTCAACCAAAATGTCATAGTTTATTCTGTATATGAAGCTACCTACTCATTCAAGGATTCCCCAATAGCATCTTTTCCTTACATACTAGGCCGAATCTCAGTACTTGTCAAGTCAATGCGTTAAGTCATATAGAAAAGATCTTTGAAAAGTAACCGAAATAAGCTACGCTATCCCTGGTTAAATAACATTAAACCGGGGGAGAAGGAGAACGATGGAAATGAATGCAAGAAACCAGTACCTTGAGGTTCTCCAGAGAAGATACTTTGTATGGCAAAGTCCCGAAAGAATAAGTCCTCTATTCTGGATAAATGCTGCCATAATACCGGATAGAAGAGAAAATATGTGATCAGAGAGATAAGGTCTCGCATCTCCTTGGTGCCAAAAAGAAGAGGAGGAGAACCGGTAATCTACGATGGCTCTGTAAAAGCCGTCCTATCAGAAATTTGGGATATCTTTGATGAACCCCGTGGACAAAGACTTGCTCCGCTCTTAAAGACCGAAGCGGACAGGAGCGAAGTTATGATGCTTTAGATAAAGCGCGAGAAAGAATGCCCTTCAGCTGGGTTCATGCTCATCCTGATAGCGATTCAAGTTTCATCAACTGGCATTTTTTTCCTATTGTGAGAAAGAAGGAATTGAATTTTCCCGATCAAGGCCTTGCCAGAAGAATGACAACAGCTTCGTAGAACAGAAGAACTCAACTCACATCAGAAGCTGACCTCTGAAAATTTTGGGGAGACTACTGTAGTTTGCCCTTTTGTGGATGTTTGTGTATAATGGTATTCAATGAATTTGTCAAATTGGTGGATAAAATTGAGAAAGAAAAAAATTGATCTTGGATTAATCATTCTGTTAATTGCATTTCTTGTGGGAATTTTTTCTCGAATGCGAATCACTACAATTTTAGAAAATTTCCTTTTGGCGCTTATTGAACCAACTACTTTCAGATTAGTGGGAAGTATTTTGCTTATCTATATTCTGGGCAATCTCTTAAACGAGGGGGGAAATTTGAGAAATATCAACTCTTCTCTTGAAGCACTTATTAAAGATAGACGAGCAACATTAGTTATTCCTTCCTCTTTAATAGGTCTTTTGCCTGTGGTTGGGGGGGCGATGCTCTCAGCTCCTATAGTAGGGGAATCAGGAGATAAAATGAAGTTAACCGCAGAAGAAAAGACTTTCCTGAATTACTGGTTTCGCCATATATGGGAATACGTCTGGCCGCTTTACCCTGGAATTATTTTAACCAGTGCAATTTTTGATATTCCCCTGCAAAGAATCATAATTGCCCTACTGCCTCTGACGCTAGCCGCTATTCTTTCTGGATGTATCTTTGGATTGAGAAGGATTCCTTATAAATCATTCTCTGGGTCGGGAAAAAAAGAGAGGAAGGTTATAAGGGAAATCTATAGTTTTCTTCTTAATGCCTGGCCTATTTTAGCTATTGTGTTTTTTGTGTTACTACTGAAATTGGATTTATTGCTATCTTTGTTAATAATCGTATTTCTTGTCCCTATAACGACAAAAATGAAAAAGGAAGAGATGCTCGTTATTGTTAAAAATAGTCTATCATGGAGGATAGTTCTTTTGATAGTCTCGATAATGATATTCAAAAGAGTTCTTGAGCATTCCAATTTACTGCTGAGGATTCCCGATATTTTCAATCAACTAGGAATCTCACCTTTAATTGCCCTGTTTTCTATTCCCTTTCTTACCGGGTTTCTCACTGGAATTACCCAGGCCTTTGTAGGAATTACTTTTCCTATCCTTTTACCTTTTATTGGAATAGATAATCCTAATTTAACTTATTTAATGTTGGCCTATGCGGGTGGATTCGCAGGAGTTCTTTTTTCTCCTGTGCATCTATGTCTTGTGATAACAAGGAATTACTTTGAAGCAGATCTTTCCCGAGTATACAAATTACTCCTTTTACCTATTCTTTTTGTTGTATTGATAGCCTTTATGATTGTGTTTTTCCAAAGATTTTTAGGATATTCGTGGTAATTTAAATCCATTCATTCAGGAGATCCCAGCTCCCTGCAGTAGCATATTCTTCTTTAATTAGACGTTCTACTTCTTTAGCTACTCTCGTCTGAGCAGTATCAACATCATTTGGTTTTTCTGAAAGGGATTGTTCATATATCTGTCGGATAATAGTGCCTATGTTAATTTTAGTGATACCATTTTGGATAGCTTCTATAACAGAGGCTATTTCAATTCCCGATCCTCCATGAAGGACTAATGGGATTTTGGTAATCTGTGCCAATTCTCGAAGATGTTTTGAGTCAAGTCGAGCAGAGATCTTACTTTTATCTTTAGCTACCCCACTAATTGCACCATGGATATTACCTATAGCTACTGAGAGCCAATCTACCCCTGTTTCTTTTACAAAACGTTCTGCTTGTTCTGGTCTTGTGAAGCCTTTTTTAGTGCGGAAGAGCTCCTCGTAAGAAGGGAGGGGTCCTTTTTCATGGCCAAGGACTGCACCAAGTTCAGCTTCCACTGGAACTCCTTGTTGGTGAGAAATATCTACAACTCTTTTAGTAATGGCTATATTTTCTTCCAGATTAAGTCTCGATCCATCGATCATTACCGAGTTATAACCAAGTTCTAAGCTCATTCGTATTAGATGTTCCCAATCAACTTTTTCTCCATCTTCATCAATTACTGGGATATGATCCAGGTGAAGACGGCTAAACTGTTGATTAGCCAAAGCGTAATAATTTCTTGCTACTTCTTCGAAACTTTTAGCCCCAAATTTCTCTACATCGGGACGGGCTACTTCTACCAATCCAAAAGTATGAGTTTTTTTTAAGGTATCCACTATAGGCTTAATCATAGGGAGGTAAGCAACATTAAAGGCAGGAACAAGTATTCTGTGTTTGTACGCCTCTCTCATAATTTGGTCAACGGGAACTTTTCCAGCAATCATTTTTTCTCCTTTGTAGTATTATTTATTAGCCTTAATCTTGTCCTCAATCTTATCCTCTTCTTATTTAATTGTCAAGATAATTCGGTTGACAATTCTTGAGAGATATGGTACATTAATACATAATACTTACAACAGGGCTGATGGGTATTCTAAACTGTGAGAATAAGGAAGTTCCCTATATACTCTGCCATTTATCCCTTCGGCAATCTAAGGGATATACTGGCATCTTTTTATATAAATTAAAGCTTTTTAAGGAGTTGACTAATGAGATATAGTAGATGGATAATTTTATTTGTAATTGCCTTAATTGCCTTATCTGTTTGGTCTATATACCCTTTAGGAGAAAAAATAAATTTAGGGTTGGATTTGAAAGGGGGTATACATCTGGTTCTGGAAGCTGATACTGAGCGACTTCCTGCTTCGGAAAACCTCGGGGAAGTTGTTGATATGGCCCTGGAAATTATTAGAAATCGTATAGATCAGTTTGGGGTAAGAGAGCCTACCATTACTCGGCAGGGAGAAAAACGAATTGTGGTAGATCTGCCGGGCATAGAAGATCCTCAAAGAGCTATTGATATCATTGGAAAGACAGCTCTTTTAGAATTTAAATTATTAGATGAGAAAGGAGATTTAGGGGAAGCTCTTGAAGGAAATATTCCCCCAGGAGATGAAATTCTCTATAATTCAGAGAAAAAACCTTATCTGATAAAAGCAAAAACTCTTCTTACAGGCTCGGTTGTGAAAGATGCTACCGTGCAAATGGGAGAATGGGGCCAGCCTTATGTAGCTTTAGAATTTGACTCTGAAGGAGCAAAGAAATTTGCTGAAATTACTGGAAGACATGTAGGAGAAAAACTGGCTATAATTCTGGACAATGTAGTAAAGTTTGCGCCTGTGATAAAAACTCGTATTACGGGAGGGAAAGCTATCGTAGATAATCTCAGTATGGAAGAGGCAACTGAACTTAGAATAGTTCTCAAGAGTGGTTCTTTACCCGTTCCTTTTAATATGATTCAAAATACCCTCATTGGACCCTCCCTTGGAAAAGATTCTATTAGAAAGGGTTTGATTTCAGGTATGATTGGGTTTATAGCAGTAATAGTTTTTATGGGGATTTACTATAAAAAGGCCGGGTTGATTGCTAATGCTGCTCTTCTTTTAAATATTTTATTTTTATTAGCAGCCTTAGCTGCTCTCAAGGCTACTTTAACTTTGCCTGGTATTGCAGGGATTATTCTAACCATTGGAATGAGTATAGATGCGAATGTTATTATCTTCGAGAGGATAAGAGAGGAGTTAAGAAGAGAAAGAGCGCCTCGTTCTGCTGTTGATGCTGGATATAGCAGAGCTCTTACGACTATTTTAGATGCGAATATTACTACTTTAATTATCGCTCTTATTCTTCTTCAATTTGGTAGTGGTCCAATTCGAGGGTTTGCTGTTACTTTATCCATTGGAATTCTGTCGAGTTTATTCACTGCTATAATAGTAACCAGAACTATCTTTAATCTTATATTAGCCAATAGACCCATTCAGAAGTTAAGTATATGAATATGAAAGGCAAATTATTAGTCTAATTACCTGATAGGGGAGGTTTTAGCCTCCATTTTATCGAGACTCACAATTTTTAGAAAGCGAGGGGGAAAATGCGGATCTTCGGTGACACCAATATAGATTTTATTCGGTTAAGGAAAATAGCTTTTGTAATTTCTGGAATTGCTATAGGGGCTGGTCTTATCTCTCTTGGTGTAAAGGGAGGACCAAAATTAGGATTGGATTTTACAGGAGGAATTGAAATCAATCTTAAGTTTGAAAAACCTCCCAGTATAGCTGGAGTAAGATCTGGTTTATCAAAAATTGGGTTAGAAGGAGTAACCATTCAACAATACGGAAAAAAGGGAGAAAATACAGTCCTTATAAGATATTCGATAGAAGAAATATCTCAAGAATTAGCATCCAATATTTTAGAGTATCGAGAGGAAAAAGGCAAATTTATCGATATGGATGAGTTAAAGCAAATTCCTGATATCGAATTGGTAGGATATGAAAATTTAACTGCTGTTTTTACTTTAGAGCCTTCCTCCCCTGACAAGATTGATTTAAATGAGGTGAATCAAACTGTCTTAGCTTCCGTAATCCAAAATATTTACCATCAAAAAATAGCTGATAAGATAGAAAAGGCTGTAAAAAAGGAATTTGGTGAGAAAAATCCTTTTGAGGTTCGCAGCATTAATTTGATAGGTCCTAAGGTAAGTGAAGAACTCGCAAGAAGTGCTATTTTAGCTGTTCTTCTTTCTTTGATAGGTATGTTGGCCTACATTGCCTGGAGATTTGAATTTCGATTTGCAATAGGGGCTGTAGTAGCTTTAATGCATGATGTCTTAATTACTGTAGGGGTTCTTTCTCTGTTTAACTATGAGCTTACTCTTCCCACAGTCGCTGCTTTGCTCACCATAGTAGGATATTCTATCAATGATACTATTGTTATCTATGCCAGAATTAAGGAAAATATGAAGACCTTTAGAAGGAAAAAAGGGACCTTTAAGGATATTCTCAACCGAGGCATTAATCAATCCTTATCCAGAACTACCATTACCTCTTTAACTACTTTTCTGGTAGTTATGATCTTGTTTCTCTTTGGAGGAGCCTCTTTACATGGATTTACTTTTGCTATTCTTGTAGGAATCATAACGGGAACGTATTCCTCTATTTTTATAGCTACTCCCGTGATATATTTCTGGCGAAAAGGCAAAAAATGAGAGTTTTGATAGTTGCCGGAGGAACAGGAGGACATATCTATCCGGCTTTAGCATTAACCGCTTACTTAAAGCGATATAATCCAACAATTGATATTTTATGGATAACGGGGAAAAAGAATTTAGAACAGCAGATTATTTCTGAAAGTGGCACTAATTTTAAGAAAATCAATGCCTGCCCTCTTCCCAGAAAATTTTCCTGGCAGTGGGTCGAATTTGTATGGAAGATAGTTATCTCTTTTTTTCAATCCTTTTTAATCTTGCTCCAGTTTAGGCCTGATGTAGTAGTGGGAATGGGAAGTTTTCATTCTTACTCGGTGTTAATTACCGCGTTTTTTTTTCGTATCCCCAGCATAATTTGCGAGCAGAATTTTTTTCCTTCCTTCACCAATCGATCTCTTTCAAGGTATGCTTCAAAGATAGCCATTAGCTTTTCTCAAACGAAAGACTTTTTCCTTCCCTCTGTCCGGAGAAAGATTTATTTCACCGGTAATCCTATTAGGGATAGTATCATAACTACTCCCAAAGAGGAAGGTTTGAGAAAGTTAGGACTACAAAGAGATAAATTTACCCTTTTATTTTTTGGGGGAAGTCAGGGGGCTCATCACCTGAATCAAACAGCAGTTGAAACAATAAAACTTTTTAAAAAAAATGAGATGGAAGAAAACTTACAATTTATTTTTTTAACTGGAAAAGATGATTGGAAATTTGTGAATAGTTCTCTTGAGGATATAAAAATTTCAGCAAAGATATTCCCCTTTTTCTCCCAGATTCATTATGCTTACGCTGCAGCCGATCTGATAATTTCTCGAAGTGGTGCCACTACCTTAGCTGAAATTACTGCCCGAGGAATTCCAGCTATACTTATTCCTTATCCATCTGCCACTGATAAACATCAGTTAAAGAATGCTCAAATTTTAGAGAAAATGAAAGCAGCTATAATAATTCACGACAATGAGCTTACCCCACAGAGGTTAAGAGGTCTTATCGAGAAGTTAGCCTCGGATAAAAAATTAATTTCAAAGATGGGCAGAAAAAGTAAAGAATTAGGGAAGAGGGACGCCACTCAAGAGATAGCTAAGATAGTCCACAGCCTGGCAGTTCCCAAAGGCTGCGATGAGTAATTCAGGCTGAAATAAATGTGAAAAAATTATTAAATAATTACGACACCTCTGCCACTAAGTCACCAAGGCACAGAGAAGTGATATAAACTCGTCCGTCTCGTTAGCAAGATTTCAACGTAGAACTTGAACGTTGAGTTTTGCACCCTTAGCCCTTTGCCTTTCGCCTCTTCTGCACATTTATCTGCGTGTCTTGGCGGCGAATAGTAACAAATTGGTAAACGGTGAGGTCTGATTGGTATTCCAAAATAACTTTAGCCAAGTTCAGGATAAAATGTTAAAAGGAATCAACTCTATTCATTTTATTGGCATTGGAGGCATAGGAATGAGTGGACTGGCTAAGGTTATGTTTGAGTTAGGCTATCAAGTCTCTGGATCGGATATAAAAGAAAATACCCTCATTGATTGCCTGAGAAAAAAAGGAATTAAAATTTATGGGAAACACAATTACAGAAATATAAAAGATGCTGATCTGATAGTTATGAGCTCGGCTATACCTTGGGATAATCCAGAGCTACGTGAAGCCAAAAGAAGAGAAGTACCCATACTTTCCAGAGGGAAGCTTTTGTCCTATCTGGTTAATGCAGGAAAAGGAATTGTAGTGGCGGGAACTCACGGTAAGACTACAACTACTTCTCTTATAGCCTCCCTACTTTTAAAGGCAGGGAAAAATCCTACAGTATTCATTGGAGGAGAGCTTAGTGAAATTAAGGGAAATAGCTATTTGGGAACCGACAGATACGTAGTAGTTGAGAGTGACGAATCAGATGCTTCTTTTCTCCTTCTCCATCCTAAGATAGCCGTACTTACAAATTTAGAAGATGATCATCTGGAATATTATGGCTCTCAGGGCAAACTCAATCAGGCTTTTAAGAATTTTCTCTCCCAATTAAAACCTAAAGGTACTTTAATAGCTAATTGGGATAATGAAAGAGTGAGAAGGATTTCCCAGGCCATTGGTAAATCTTCATCTCAAAATGTCATTTTTTATGGATTACGCCAGGGAGAATTTTGCGCAGAAAGAATTAAGTATTATCCTTTTAGCTCCTTCTTCCAGGTTACGTACAAAGCTAAAATATTAGGAGAGATTAGTCTTCCTCTACCAGGCGAGCACAATATCTACAATTGCTTAGCTGCTGTTTCAGTGGGAATACGCCTTGATATATCCTGGCACAAGATAAAGGAGGCTCTTTCAAGCTTTCAAGGTCTAAAGAGAAGATTTGAGGTGATTGGAAAGGCTCGTTCAGTATTAATAGTTGATGACTATGCTCATCATCCCACGGAAATTAAAGCTACTTTAACAGTGACCCAGAGAATGAATCGTCGGATAATTGCAATTTTTCAACCCCATCGTTACACCAGAACTAAACTATTCTTAAATAAATTTTCTCTTGCTTTTCAGAGAGCAGATATTCTTATTTTAACTCAGATTTATGGGGCAGGAGAACCTCCTCTTCCTGGGGTAAATGGAAAACTTCTCTTTGAGATAACTGAGAAAGAAAGAAAACTGCCAACCTACTATTTCGATACCTTTGAGGAGATAATTGATTTCTTAGTAAAACAGGTAAGAGAAAAAGATTTAGTGATCACTATGGGAGCAGGAAATATAAGAGAAGTAGGAGAAAAACTTTTAGCTAAATTAAGTTGCTCTTAAACAGAGGGAGCTACAGTGAGGATTTGCTTAGCCTGCTCTGGATACTGGGCGATGAAGCAAAGCTCATCTTCAGTAAGAGGTTTCTGGGTGTGAACATTGGCATAGCGAACCAACTCCAGTATCTCATAAGCTTCCCTGTCGTTTTTAAACTCCACTTCCAGTTTGTCGTAAACATTCCTGAAACCCTTGATTCCCCCATACTCTCCAGTAGTTATTCTCCTTCCTGTTTCTACTATTTCCGGCTCACCTCTACCCAACTCCTCAAAGTCGTAGAGCTCGTAGTTTTTCCTATCTTTTAAAGCGCCATCAGCGTGAATCCCTGACTCATGAGCAAAAGCATTATCACCTATTCCCACCTGATTTACAGAAATGGGAACGCCAAAAGCATAGGAAGCATATTTGGCGATCTTCCATGATTTAGAAAGGTTCACTCTCTCATCCAGTAAATTTAAATTTTTTAAACCGCTGCCCTTCTTTAAAGCTAATATTACAGAGACCAAATCGGCATTTCCTGCCCTTTCCCCCATTCCATTTATAGTAGTGTTAATATAGGCATCTACCCCGCCATCTATAGCTCCTTTTGCTCCAGCAACCGAACAGGCGACAGCCATACCCAGATCATTATGGCAATGAAGTTCAATGGGAATCCGAACTTCTTGAGCTAAATTCTTTACTCGATGGTAAATAGTAAAGATATCATCATACCCAAGGGTATCACAGTATCTTATTCTATCGGCTCCATATTCTTTAGCTATTAGGCAGAATTTAATTAAAAAATCATCATCAGTCCGAGAGGCATCCTCGGCATTAACCCCTACTGTTTTTATCTTCCCTTTTTTAGCCGCTTCCAAAGCTTCTGTCATCATTCCTATAATGCTGGGTTTGTGAGGGTTTTCTTTGGGGTCTCTCACTATCCTTCCCTGGAATTTACCATTTACCATTTGATTGGAGGTGGAAATGGAGATATTGATATGCTCCACTCCCATTTCCAGGGCCTCTTTTACATCTTCTTTCACGGTTCTGCACCAACCAGATAAAATTATCGGTTTAAGAACTCCCATTTTAGCTAATTCTAAATTAGCTTTAAGATAGTTTATTTCATGATTGGTAAAAGGGAAACCAAACTCAGATTGATAAATTCCCATTTCATTTAAATAAAGATTGATAATGGTCTTTTCCAGCTTAGCTAAGCCCAAACGGGAAGTTTGAACTCCATCTCTATTCGTCACATCAATAATATAAACTCTATTTTTCATCTTTTTTTCTCACCTCTACTTGCAGGTATATTTCCACTTCTGAATGCAATTTTATAGAAACTTTCCTAATTCCAATCACTCGGATAGGTTCACCTAAAATAATCTTACGATGATCGATTTCCAGATCAAATTTTCTTTTAATTTGTTGGGCAACATCCTGGGTAGTCACTGATCCAAACAACTTTCCTTCCTCTCCCACCCCTCTTTCTATGACTAAGTTGGCGTCCTTTAACGTTTCCTGGATTCTGGTAGCTTTAAATTTCTCTCTTTTTTTACTGTTCTGAGCTGTTTTTTTTCTTTCCCTCGATTGTTTAATTCCGCCAGGAGTAGCTTGAAGAGCGAGTTTTTTTGGAATAAGAAAATTTCTCGCATAACCATCACTTACCTCAACTATCTCATCCTTATCACCCAAATTTTCCAAAGACTTCTCCAGTATTACCTTCATGCTCACTCTCCTTTATTCATAAGGTAAAAATCCTATTTGTCTGGCTCTTTTTATGGCTTTTGAAAGTTCTCTTTGATGCTTGGCACATACCCCCGTTCTTCTTTTGTTTTTTATTCGAGCACGATTATCAATGTAGCCTTGCAGGACCTTGGTATCTGTATAATCAATAGAATCTTTTGGAGAGTGACAAAACCGACAAACCTTTTTCCTCCTCTTAAAAATCTTTGCTGGCACTAATTCCTCCTTTATTATCTATTCTTCTGAGTTAAAATTTTTCTTACTTTCTATTTCTTCTCCATTTAAAGAAACTTTATTTATCTCGTTTTCTACTTTTTCCTCTACAGTCTCCTCTCCAAAAGATTTCTTTAATCGCTGTAAAAATTCTACTCGCCAGGCGATCACCTCAGCTGCTTTTCTCCTAATTCCATTCCTGTCTTCGTAAGAACGAATCTGAAGTCTCCCCTCAACAGCTACTTGACTACCTTTCATTAAATACTCGGCGCATCTCTCTGCTTGTTTTCGCCAGGCAACTATGGGAATGAAATCAGCGTCTCTCTCTCCTTGTTGATTAGTAAAGGGACGATTCACAGCTAAGGTAAAGCTAACTACTGGAGTACCATCGGGTGTGTAGCGAAGCTCCGGATCCCGAGTTAAATTGCCTATAATTATCACTTTATTTAGAGTGGGCATCTCCCTCTCCTTCTTGATTTATTTTTTTCAGAGATAACTTTTTTTTCTTCTTTATAAGCATCAGTCTCATGACAGGATCCTCAGACTTAACAAATTTATATACATCTCCCACAAAAGCGGGCTCTATTTGAAAGGTTAACGTTGTAAAAAATCCCTCTTTCTCCTTGTCCACTTCATAGGCAAATTTTTTTCTACCCAACTGGTTGATTTTTTCTATTTTGCCCTGATTTTGCCCAATGAAGCTTTCTATTTTTTTTAACAACTCCTCTCTCTTCTCCTCATCAATCTTAAAACTAAGAGCAAAAGTCATATCGTATATAGACATTATTTTCTCCTTAATTAAATCTAAAATGAATAATATCCCCATCTTTTACCGGGTAATCTTTTCCCTCTGTAGTTAATTTTCCTTCTTCTCCGGCTCTCTTGAGAGACCCGAGTTCCAAAAGTTCAGCTACAGTAATTATTTCTGCTCTAATAAATCCTTTTTGCATGTCAGAATGAACTCTTCCTGCTGCCTGAAGAGCAGAGGTGCCTTTCTTTACCGGCCAAGCTCTTACTTCTTCACCACCGGTGATGGTAAAAAAAGTTATTAAATTTAGTAAATTGTAAGCCTCTTCTATAAGCCGATCTACACCTTTTCTTTTTATCCCCATACTCTCAAAGAACTCTTTTTGTTCCTCAAGGGGTAGTTCATTTAGCTCCATTTCTAGTTGAGCGCAGAGCTCTATTAGCTTCTCCTTTTTTTCAAGAACATATTTTCTTAAATTGACCAGCGAGGAAGAGGGGAAATTTAAATCTTCATCTCCAATGTTAGCTACATAAATCATAGGTTTCAAGGAGAGCAATCCCTCCTCCCTTATTAGTTCCTCTTCTTCTTTTGAACAGATCATTTTTGGAGATTCTCCTTTCTCCAGGGTATCTCTCAGTTTTTCCATTATTATCAATTTTTCCTTAACTTTTTTAACTTCTGACTTTACTAATTTATTTAGTTTTGTCAATCTTCGCTGAACCATTCCCAAATCAGAGAGAAAAAGTTCTAATTCTAAGATCTGTATATCCCTGACTGGATCAATAGTCCCCTCTGGGTGTGATATCCCCTCCTCGAAGCACCTTGTTACCTCTACTAACACATCCACTCCTCTTATTCTACTTAGAAACTCATTTCCCAATCCCTCACCTTGATGAGCACCTTTCACTAGTCCTGCCACATCTACAAATTCAATTTCTGCTGGAGTAACCTTCCGAGGGTTTATCAGCTTACCCAATTTCTCTAAGCGAGGATCAAGGACCGGCACCATTCCTATATTGGGAGAAATAGTGCAAAAGGGGAAATTGGCTACCCGAGCTCCTCCTTTAGCAACTGCGTTAAAAAGAGTAGATTTGCCAGCGTTAGGCAAACCTATGATTCCAACTTGCATAAGTTGAATGATTCCTTATTTGGTAGTGTAGGTCTCCTGAAGTTGAGATCTCAACTGATCAAGCAATTCCAGGTAACTTCTTAACCCTTTTTCTTCTGCCGGAACGCGTAATCTTTTAAGAGCTCTTTCTTGAATTTGCCTGATTCTTTCTCTACTCACTCCATATTTTTTCCCAATCTCTCTTAAAGAATACCCTTTATCTTCTCTCAATCCAAATCTAAGCTTTAAAATTTCCAACTCTCGTGGATTGGTTACTATTTTTTCCAAAAGGTCCCTTATGTCCGTTTTTAACATATTAATGGTAATTTCATATACTGGGGGAGGGACAGTATTATTGGGAATAAAATCAATCATAGGAGTATCTTTATCCTTGCCTATAGGTGTCTCGAAACTCACAGTATGTTGAGTGACCCCCAAGATCTCCTTGATTTTTTCCGAGGATATATTGGCTCTTTCAGCAATTTCCCCAGGAGTAGGTATTCTCTTTAACTCCTGCTCTAATTCTTGAGAAATCATAGTTAATTTTTTTAACAGATGAACTACGTGAACCGGTAGGCGAATAGCCCTGGACTGATCAGCAACTGCTCGAGATAAAGATTGACGTATCCACCAACTGGCATACGTACTAAAACGTCTTCCTAATAGGTAATCGAATTTGTCTACAGCATGAGAGAGACCTATATTCCCTTCCTGAATAAGATCTGAAAAAGAGACGCCCCTACCAACATATTTTTTAGCAAAACTCACTACCAACCTTAGGTTGGCTTTCATCATTTCCTTTCTATGCCACTCATACTCAGCTTCGGTACTCTCAATTCGCTGGAAGAAATCTTTCACGTTTTTTTGATCACTACCAGAAATACGATAGATTTCTTCTCTTCTCTTTTTTAACGCATCGGCTATTTCTCTGACTCTGTCGATGTTGTCGTTATCTTTAATAAGGTACTTCGGATCTTTAATATCTTCGCCTTCCTGTTTCAAAAGTTCAACTATTTTTGGTTGTTTTTGAGCAACTGCAATGAATTCCACAACAAGGTCAGTTAATTTTTTCTTTCTTTTCTTTATTTTAACAGCTAATTTTTTTTCTTCAGCGGGTGTAAGAAGAGGAGTTTTGCCTATCTCTTTCAGATACCTATTTATGGTATTAACGGAAGAAGTAATCAAATTTCTTTTTATGTTCATATCTTTATTCAATAGCAGCCCTTCTTGACCCTCTTAGATTTTTATAGATATTTATACTTCTAAATCGCTCCCGAAGGTAATTTCCTTGAGTCTTCTTGAAATTCCTTTCGCTTTCCCCCTTTATGGAAGTGTTATGTCCCCCGGGTTTAAGGTAAGGCAAATTTTCAGTGAACTCAGTCTCTTCAGTGGTCAATTTTTCTTGGATTTTTACTATAGCACAAATGTTTTCATCGGTCAAGAATTCGCGTTAAGTCATATATAATGTAACCGAATGGTAACTGGTTCTGCCATATGAAAAGTAACCGAAATATGATACAATAGTCCCCAGTTAGATAATAATTAACAGGGGAGAAGGAGAAAATGGATATGAATGCAAGAAATCAGTACCTTAAGGTTCTCCAGGGTAAATATTTCATGGCAAAATCCCGAAAAGAGAGATCCTCTATGCTGGATGAGTACTGTGGTAATACCGGCCAGAATAGAAAGTACGTCATCAGGAAGATAAAATCTCCCATCTGTTTAACAGTCAAAAGAAGAGGAGGAAAAAAAGTCATTTATGATGGCTATGT
>JAUWZM010000014.1 GCA_030615365.1 Candidatus Aerophobota bacterium
AGGAGGCGAAGAATTACAGCTGATACTGCATTACGATTAAGTAAGTTTTTTGGTAATTCAGCCCAGTTTTGGCTTGGGTTACAAAATGATTATGATTTAGAAGAAGAGAAAGAAAGAATAGAGAAAGAATTAGAGAGAATCCCTACGTTAGCCGAGCTTAATATATCTGGAAAATAATTATAGGAGAGTCGCTCAAACTTCGCATAACACCATTATAGAAGGAGAGTGTTGATATGAAGAGAGCGCCATTTCCATTTCCAACAGTCCCGATTACTCCTGAGGATGCAAAAATATATGTTATTAAAATAGCTTCAATTACATATAGGAGATAGGTAGATGAGCAGGATGAAAGAAAAAAGACTATTTAGTAAGGTTGAAAAACTATCAAAGAAATGGTGGTTTTATTTAGTACTATTTATAATTTTATTTGTTCCAAGCATTGCGACGAAAGGATTAGATCCGCGTAATACTTCAGATTTTGTAGTCACTATTTTTCAACATTCATTAGCAAATTCAATATCACCTATTTATCCAGTGATACAAAGTGTAATTATAGTAGGTATTGTTTTACTATTCATATTTAAAGGTAAAGTAACGCGTATATTCTCAATTATAGTGGCAGCGAATTATTTACTAATAGCGGTTGTTGATAATGTTGCCATTACTGAGAAATATGGTTTAGGTATAATATTAGGTAATGTACTCGCATTTTCAATAATATCTGTACTATGGATTGGGGAAGTATTTGTAAATAAAAACACATTTAATCGAAGGAATAAAAGTATTCCAATATATATATTTATTATCTTAGCGCTATTTCCATTTTTATTACCAGCTGATACTACTACATTATTACCCTCCATACATATTCTTACATTATTCACTTCAGGATCAGGGGTATGGTTTTGCTTTGTGACGCCTCTGTACTTATCGCTATTGTTATACTTTTATCCATCCATAAATATAATAATTTTAAGGGTGACAAGTTTTATTGGGCTTATCATAGGGCTATTAAACTTCTCAATACATTTCACAACCTACGTAAAAACGAATTGGTGGTATGGAATATTACATTTACCACTCTTCATAATATCTTTATATAGTTTGATAATATCTTTGAGGCACAGAGATATTCAAGGCTAACTATATTGCCCTTTCTGTGGTCTAATCATAGACCGAGACATTAACGCTGCCCGCAATATTCTAAGGCTCAGACAGAGCCTTCAGGCAGAGGCATTAGTTTCTGCGGTGAACTGAGAATCTCCCGACTTTAGTCGTGGAGAGTGTCAAATTCCATACCCTAATTTTTTTAAAGGTTCCTTTCGTTTACGCCATTCTTTCTTCACCCCCACTCTGAGGTCTAAATAAACTCGGCAGCCCAGGCGCTCTTCTATCTCTTCTCGGGCTAACCTCCCTATTTGTTTTATCATACTTGCATTTTTGCCAATAAGAATACCTTTTTGCGAAGAATGCTCGGTGTGAATAATCGCTCGGATATAGATTAGATTTTCTTTTCTTTCCTCAAAGCTTTCTATTGTGATTAGCGTTGAATAGGGTATTTCCTGTCGGGTAAGGAGGAAAATTTTCTCTCTGATTAACTCGGCTACTAAGATGCGCTCAGGTTGATCGGTAATTAAACTGGATGAATAATAAGGAGGATGAGGAGGAAGATATTGAATAACTCTCCCTATCAGGATAGAGATATTGGTTCCTTTTTGAGCTGAAATGGGAATGATTTGGGTAAAGGGAAAAAGATCTGCATATTCTTTTTGCAAATAATCTAATTGGATTCCTTGCACCTTATCCATCTTGCTTATAGCTAAAAAAACAGATTTTTTTGTCCCTTTTAGATTCTCCAGGATGAACTTATCTTCCTGTGAGATGGTGAAGGGTTCTACCATCACAATTATTAAGTCTATTCCTTCCAGACTTTTAAGGGCCTCTTTGATTATATATCTATCCAGGGGGGTTTTGACCTGATTAAGATTGATTATGCCCGGTGTGTCCAAGAAAATTATTTGAGCCTCGTCGAAGGTTACTATTCCTTGAATGATATTTCTTGTGGTTTGAGGTCGAGGAGAGACGATAGCAATTTTCTCCCCTACCAGATAGTTAATTAAAGTGGATTTGCCCACATTGGGTCTTCCTATTAAACTAACAAATCCTGATTTAAATTTTTCCACTTTAATTTTCCATATTTTCAGAGGATAGGAAGGTACTGTTCCAGTTCATAAGAGGTAACCTGAGAGCGATATTTTTCCCATTCTATTTTTTTATTCTCTATGAACTTAAAGAATAGAGAGTCACCCAAAGTTTTTCTTAACCAGTGACTTTTTTCAGCTATTTTTATTGCTTCCCATAAGTTCTCAGGAAGTTGGTCTATTCCTTCCCTGTCCCTTTCATCTTTACTCATTTCATAGATATTTCTTTCTGTTGGCTTCACGAATTCGTATTTTTTCTCTATTCCTTCTAATCCTGCTGAAAGCATTACGGCAAAGGCAAGATAGGGATTGCACGCAGGGTCAGGAGACCTTAATTCTACGCGGATGTTTTTTTCCTTTCCTGGCTGGCATAGGGGCACTCTTATCAGATCAGACCTATTTCGCAGGGCCCAGGAAAGATATGTAGGAGCTTCATATCCAGGAACTAACCTTTTATACGAGTTAACCCACTGATTGGTAATCAAAGTGAACTCAAGGACATGCCTTAGCAAACCAGCAATGTATCTTTTGGCTATTTCTGAAAGGTGGTATTTATCCTCAGGATCAAAGAAAACATTTCTTTCCCCCTTGAAGAGAGACTGATTCGTATGCATGCCACTGCCGTTTTCTCCAAAAACAGGTTTGGGCATAAAAGTAGCATACACATTGTGCCGTAAGGCAACTTCCTTGACCATTAGACGATAAGTTACCGTGTTATCAGCCATGGTTAAGGCATCAGTGTATCTTAAATCAATTTCGTGTTGAGATGGAGCAGTTTCATGATGGGAGCATTCTACTTTCATCCCCATTTTCTCTAAGGCAAGCACTGTTTCTTGGCGAAGATTTCTTGCTGCATCCCACGGAATAAGGTCAAAATAACCACCTTTATCTAATCCTGTTGGAGGTATCTCGGGAGAGTGGAAGTAAAAATACTCCAGTTCAGGCCCTACATAAAAGGTATATCCTAAGTTAGAAGCTCTTTTTAAGGTTTTTTTCAATGCATAACGTGGATCGCTCTGACAAAAATTCCCCTCCGGTTCCAAAATATCACAGAACATTCTTGCTGCTACCCCAAGCTCATTGGAATACTGGAGCAGAATACAAAAAGTAGAGGGATCAGGCATAGCGATCATATCACTTTCTTCAATTCGAGCAAATCCTTCAACGGATGAACCATCAAAGCCAACGCCCTTCTCTAAAGCTCCCTCCAGTTCTTCTGCTGTAATAGCAAAACTCTTTAGGGAGCCCAATATATCAGTAAACCAAAGGTATATAAATTTTACTTTTTTCCTTTTCACCTCTTCTAATACCCATTCCTTAGTCTTGGTAATCATTTTATTTCCTTGATAGATCTTGAATATTAAAGCACTTTAGTTTATTCTTGAGTATATTCCTGGAGAACTTCCCTTTGAATTGTTTCTCTTAATTCTTGGCTGAGAGGATAGGCAGTATCTATAAATTCACCATTGGGTAGTTTGCGTGAGGGCATTGCCACAAAAGGTCCTTTCCTCCCTTCAATGATTTTTAACCCATGAATGCGAAAAGAATCATCAAAAGTAACTGTTGCCCAGGCTTTAAACCTATCCTTACCGTCAACTCGTCTTACTTTAACTTCCGAGATCCTCACTCTTCCCCTCCTCCTTGAAATAGTAGTTCACTTGGTGATGCTCTTTTTTTAAAGAGATATCATATTCAATGTAGCATTTAAACTTTTCTCTGTCAATAATATTTTTTTTGTAACAGTTCAGGCCACTAAGTCACCAGGGCACAAAGAAGTGATATTAATTTATAATATCGTTAATCTGTTAATGCGTAGAAGCGTAGATGCGTTTTTACTTATCAACTCATTCATGCATTCACACATGAACACATTCACGCATTTATCTTGGTGTCTTCGTGCCTTGGTGGCTGAATAGTAATTTTTTATTTACTCGCACTCTGTGTACCCACAGGATTTACAGACAAAACATCCCCCTTCATACTCAATAGCACTACTTCCGCATTGAGGACAAGCACCTATCCATTTCCCTGGACCCTGAGCAGTTTCCTCCTTGTTTTCAGAGAAGGTTTTTTCAATTTTGACTGAAGATTCACTCAAGGGTGAGGAAATCTTCTCTTTTGTTTGATATAGTTCAATAGCTTTGGCTACAGCATCCGCACAGGAGAGCATTTTATTTTTCCCAAATCCCCGGGGTCGATCGCAGGTTATCCCTTTGAGTTGTCTCACTATTAGTTCCTGGGAAATACCCGATCTTAAGGCCACAGAAACTAATCTGCCTATGGCCTCTGTTTGAGAGGCAGCACATCCGCCTGATTTACCTAATTGGGCAAATACTTCAAATGGATTTCCTTCGCTATCTTTATTTATAGTGACGTAGAGATCTCCACAGCCAGTTTCCATTTTTATGGTCATTCCATAGGTTACTTTATCCCGAGTTCGGGGAATAATTTCTTTCTTTGATTTTTTTCTGGCCATTCCCATTTGTATTACCTGTTCCTCTCTGCTTCTATCTCGATAAATAGTTATTCCCTTACACCCTGTTTTATACGCAAGAATAAAAGCTTTTTCAACCTCTTCCTTTCCAATTTCATTTGGAAAATTTATAGTTTTAGAAACAGCGTTATCTATATATTTTTGGAAGGAAGATTGCATTTCAATATGATCTTCAAAAGATATATCCATGGCTGTCACAAATATTCTTCTTACAGATAGAGGAACTTCTGAAATTTGCTGGCAGGAACCTTTATGGTCAAGTATTTTTTTTATCAATTCCGAGGAATAAAATCCTTTTTTTTTGGCTATTCTTTCAAATTCTTCATTTACATATAAGAGTTTTTCTCCTTCCAATATCTCTTTATGATATAATATGCTAAATAAGGGTTCCATTCCTGAGGAGCAATTAGCAATCATACTTATACTTCCAGTGGGAGCAATGGTAGTGGTAGTGGCATTTCTTAGTTTTAATCCTTCTTTTTCCCATGTACTACCCTTGAAGTTGGGAAATGTCCCTCTTTCTTTTGCTAAATTCTGTGAGGCTTTCTTAGACTCATCTTGAATAAAACCCATTACTCTCTCAGCCAAGCTTAGAGCTTTTTTAGAATTATAGGGAATACTTAAACTTATCAGCATATCAGCAAATCCCATTACCCCCAAACCGATTTTTCTGTTGGACAGGGTATTTTTAGCAATTTGCGGGAGAGGATATTTGTTGGCATCAATGACATTATCCAGAAAATGCACAGCAGTATGGACTGTTCTTTTTAATTTTTCCCAGTTGATTTTATCTTTATCTATCATTTTACCTAAATTAATACTTCCCAAATTACACGATTCATATGGGAGTAGCGGCTGTTCACCACATGGATTTGTTGATTCAATTTTTCCTATGAGAGGGGTAGGATTATCTTGGTTTATCCTGTCTAAAAAAATTAAACCAGGCTCTCCGTTTTTCCAGGCTCTTTCTGTTATGCTATTCAGCACATCGGTGGCATTAAGTTTTCCTGAAACTTTTTTGGTGAGGGGATCAATTAAGTTATACTCTTCTCCTCTTTGAGCAGCTTCCATAAATTCATTGCTCGCAGCTACAGAAATGTTAAAATTGTTTAAACTTCCCTCTTTTTCTTTAGAGGTAATAAATTCTAAGATATCAGGGTGATCCACATTTAGTATTCCTATATTAGCTCCACGTCTTTTACCACCCTGCTTAATTGCCTCGGTACTGGCATTAAAAACCTTCATAAAAGAAACCGGGCCACTTGCTACCCCTGAGGTTGTACCAACAAGGCTTCCCTTGGGTCTTACCCTGCTAAAGGAAAATCCTGTTCCTCCACCACTTTTATGAATGAGAGCTGTCTGTTTTATGGTCTCATAAATGGAATCAATAGAATCGTCTATGGATAAAACAAAACAGGCAGAGAGTTGTTGCAAAAAAGTGCCAGCATTCATTAAAGTAGGGGAATTAGGTAAGAATTCTAGTTTAGACATAATTTGATAAAAGTCATCTTCGCTTTGTTTTACCTGCTGAGAGCTTTTTCCATACATTTTATCTATAGCAGCCACATTGGTGGCTACTCTTCTAAACATTTTTTCCGGGGTTTCTATGATTCTCCCCTCCTTATCCTTTTTCAAATATCTTTTTTCCAGAACTTTTAAGGCATTGCTTGATAGACTTATTCTCTCATCAGAATCTTTATTCATAAATATACCATCTCCTTTTATGATTTTACTTTCAATAAATTAGAGGTTTTTTAAAATAAGTTCAGCTACTTTCTGGCCAGAAAGTAGCATGCCTCCAAAGATAGGACCCATTCTGGGAGCTCCGTAAACAACTTGGGCAGCCATTCCACTCACATAAAGCCCTGGATAAACTTCTTGGGTATTCTCTACAATAGTGCTTTCTCCTTTTTCAGCCCACATAGGACCCTCTCCCACTATTTTACCTGCAGGGGTATTTAATCTTATCTCATCTCTTTGCTGAAGCTTTTTAACCACTGCACAGTCATGGCCGGTCGCATCTACTACTGCCTGACATTTCATAGTTAAAGGATCAACGGGTAGGTGAGAGGATCGAATCGTTTCCCAATTTATCACTAAGCCACATATCCTTTTATCCTTCATCATCACATCTTCCACCCCTATAAGGTTAAATATCTTTACTCCTTTTCTGATGGCTTGTTGGGTAAGAGCAGCAACAGCTTCTAAGGAATTGGCTAAGTAATACCCTTCTTTATACTTTACGTATCTTATCCCCACCTCATCTAATATTTTCGTGGCAGGAGTTTGAACGACAATCCGGTTAAACATCATCCCTCCCCCTGACATTCCTCCTCCCACTTTAAGATTTTTTTCAAATATCACTGTTTTAATTCTTCTTTTCGCTAAATAAAAACCAGCTACTAAGCCAGCTGGACCTGCTCCAGCAATGGCAACCTGAGTTTCCAGAGACTCCAAAAAATCTTTGGTAAAGTCTTCCACGATAGCTCGTGAAATTACCACATCATCCAGTCGCATCTTTTTCTCCTTTACGCTTTTTTAGTAATGATATTGCCTTTCTCGACTCAATTGGGTCTTTGTCTTTCTAAGAATTCATTGTAATTGTTTTCTGAAACAAAGCAAATTTTTTTAACTATCCCATTGTGACCCAGTAGGTGAACTGTGAGATTTAAAAAAGAATTTCTATAGCTTTATAAGGACAAGCAGGAGCACACATTCCACAAATAATGCATTTCTCTTCGCTAAAACTTACTGTTCTTTTCTCTCTTTCTACTTCAAAAGCACCTACGGGGCATAAAGCTACACAAGCTGTGCAGCACACACATTTATCTTTATCCCACTTTATCTGTTGAGCTAAGGGTTTTACTTCTACTCCCAACTCGATGAGATAGTTTATACCACGATTTAGGCTATCTTTCTCTCCACTTATTTCTACATCCAGCTTTCCCTCTTCATAAGGAACGATCTTTGCCTTTAAAATATTGATTACCAAATTGTAGTTTTTGATTAATCTGTAGGTGATAGGCTCACTAACAAGTTCTTGAGGAAAAATTAAGGCCACTTTTTTTTTCATAATCTTCTCCTTCGGCATTACAAAGTAATGTCAAAACTTAATCACAGAGAACGCAAGTAATAAGTAATAAGTAATGAAGTTTTTACCTATTACCCATTACACATTACCCTTCACGCATTAACCACTGAGGACTATAACTGTTCAGTCACTAATTATTGGGATAATTCGTGACTGAGGAGTACTTTTACTTTCACTTAAGAGTATTGATACGATGAAGAGCAGCTATGGCTGCGATAGTGGCTTCTCCGCACGCAACATCTATCTGGCGAACCATCTTGGAACGGACATCACCTACTGCATATATACCAGGAACCGATGTCTCCATATTTTCATCGGTTTTAATGTAGCCAGACTCGTCTAATGCAACCTTAGTGTCTTTTAAGAAGCCGATAGCTGGTGAAAACCCTTTGTATATAAAAACACCCTGAACTTCAATCCTTTTGTCTTGACCATCTTTCCGATCTCGTAGCGTAATAGAATCAACAAATGCATCTCCATTTATACTGATGAGCTTATGGTTGAGTAAAAAATTTGCTTTTTTGTTCTTCCTTATTCTCTCTTGCAGTATTTTTGAACCAACCATATAGGGTGAAAACGCTACAAAAGTGACACTTCTTGCGTGCCTCAGGAGGAATTCCCCCTCTTGTAACCCAGAATTACCACATCCTATTACTGCAACATCTTTATCCCTGTAGAGTGGACCATCACAGGTTGCACAGTACGAGATACCTTTGCCTTGAAATTTCTTTTCCCCGGGGATATTCAATAATTTAGGGACAGTCCCCGAAGCTACTATTACTGCATAGACACTGTATTCAAAATGATATTTTTCTTCTTTAATTGTTTGAACTATTATTTTATTCCCAGATGGTTTAAGCGTTTTTACTTCTTCAAACTCTGCGATCTCCACTCCGAATTTCTGAGCTTGATTCTTTATTCTATCCATCAAATCCATTCCACTTATCCCCCCTGGAAATCCAGGATAATTTTCTATTAGCTCAGTTTTTGCTGCTAATCCTCCAGTTATTCCCCTTTCTATCAAGAGAGTGTCTAACATTTCCCTTGAGGTATAGATTCCCGCAGTCATACCCGCAGCTCCACCCCCAATAATAATTATCTCGTAGTTATTCTTTCTCGGATGCTGACCCTCTGGTTTTTTTTCTCTAAAATCCATTTTAATTGTCATCCTTATTTCTTCCTCGTGTAATACAAATGTTGTCAAAAACTTAACCACAAGAGCTCTGAAAAATCCTTTTTCTTTTTGCTGCTCGGCGAGGTGTTTCCATAAGGCAGCGGCGATCAAGGCGGGTCTATGCGTTCAAACTCTTAGTTATCCTGCAATCTGAGACATCGCCCATAAAAGCCACAGCATAAAGATAAGAGTAGAACTTAGCCGCAACGTTGGAAAGCACCGAGCAAAGAGCAGCCTCAGGCTTTTTTCAGAACTCTCAACCACAGAGAATGCAAGTAATAAGTAATAAAGCTTTTACCCATTACCCTTCGCACATTACATATCACTTCTCTGTGCCTTGGTGACTTAGTGGCCTGAACTGTTACATTTATTTTAACTTTATCCTGGCTATTAAATCTTTTCTATTATATACATCAGGGAGAATTTTAGCAAATTTTTGTTCCTTGACATCAGCAGGCATATATGATAGCATTAACAAAATAATTTAAAGATTCAGGAGGTTTTTAGGAGTATAAAGAAATAGGAATTTCCATAATTTGTAATCATCATTCCTTATTCAGACTGCCAGAGACCATGGATTATCTTAATAAAGAGGGTTTATCAAGTGCTCCTTTTTCTTCTTTACAAAATAGGGGGATTTCTTTCCTGCTATCTTCCCTCTTTTTTGAGTTACTGGATAGCAGAAAGATTAGCTGATCTTTTATTTCTCTTTGCCAAGGGCAAATACATAGGTTATAAACGAGCAATTTTAAATAATTTAGATTTATTTTTAGGTAAAAATAGAAAACAAAAGGAAAGTAAAAAGATAGCTCTTTTAATTTATCGTAATTTTGCTCGTTATTTAAGAGAATTTCTTTGGCTGCCCGAACTCAGCACTTCAAGATTTTTCCATCAGGTTACCCCTGTAGGAGTAGAGAATCTTGATTATGCTCTTTCAAGGGGAAAGGGAACTGTGCTTTTATCCATTCATTTTGGCAATTGGGAGTGGGGGGGGATTGGACTGGCTTTAGCAGGATACGAAATGAATTTCTTAGTAAGGCCCCATAAAAATAAGTTCACCAATAGGTTGTTTAATGAGATAAGGAGTGCAAGGAGAATAAAAGTCATTTCTACAAACCAATTGAGACGAGTTATCAATGCTCTTAAAAGAAATGAGGCGGTAGCTATCTTATCTGACGAGGAAAATAAAAGAGGCGTGAAGGTTAGTCTTTTTGATCAAGAAATTATCCTTGCTTCAGGTCCCTTTAGATTGGCCTATCGGACGAGAGCATTAATTTGTCCTACTTTCGCGATCAGAGATAGGAAAACAGGAAAGCAAAAAGGAGTGATAGAACCTCCTGTTGAGCTGAATACCCGTCTTTCCGAAAAAGAAGCTATAGGTCAGGCAGCTCAGGAGTTTGCTCTAGTTATGGAAGATTACCTGAGGTATTATCCTGATCACTGGCTTTTACTTAAAAATACGAAAAGGATGGATGTAAATCAATGAAAGGGAAAAAAAGAATAAGAATTCTTCTTTTGTATGTTTCAGATATAACCGGTCATAGACAAGCAGCTAAGGCGATTAAACAGGCTCTAAATAGAGCCTATCCTGATGTGTTAATTCGGGAAGAAAACCTTTTTCGGCATGGAAATCCCTTTATGAGCTATAGTCTGAATGCCCTGTACTACACTTTTATAAAAGTAATCCCCTGGTTTTGGGATATAATCTGGGATAGCAAAGAGGTTTATTGGTTGACTCATGTGTTACGAATTTTCCTGTATCATATAAACTACCATCGACTTTACCGAGAGGTTATTGTACCTTTTAAACCCCATATTGTGATTTGTACCCATTGTCTTTCCTGTGCAATTTCTTCAACTATAAAGAGAGCAAAGAAATTAGACTACTTGTTAATAGCTGTTCCTACAGATTTTTATCTTAATCCCTACTGGTTTTATAAGAATGTAGATGTTTATTTTTTACCTCACGATGAATTGAGAGATGAATTTATAAAGAGAGGGATCTCTCCGGAAAAAATTCATGTCACAGGTATTCCTATATCTTTAGGTTTTTGCGAATCAAAACAGAAAGAGAAATTAAAGAAGAAATGGAAAATAGAGGATAACCTCTTCACAGTTCTGGTAATGGGAGGAGGGCAGGGAATTGGTTCAATAGAAGAGACTATTTCAGCCTTAAGCGAAGTTCATTTTCCCCTACAGGTTTTAGCAGTCGCAGGAATAAATAGAAATTTGAAACGAAGACTCAAAAAGATAAGTTCGCAAACGTATCTTCCCTTAAAAATTTTAGGATTTGTTGATGGAATTGATGAGTTAATGGAAATTTCGGATTTACTGATCAGTAAATCAGGGGGGTTGACCACCGCTGAGGCTCTAAGCAAGGCTCTTCCCATGGGAATTATCAACTCAATTCCTGGGCAGGAGAGAAAAAATAAAGAGCTTCTTCTTAAAAAAAATTTAGCTTTTGAGCTAAATAGTAAGGAAAATATAATTGATCTTGTTAAAAAATTATCAAATCACTCTTTTGATCGAAGAGAGTGGAGAGAGAAAACGAAAAGTTTGGCTTATCCCAGGGCCTCTCAAGAAATTGCGGACGAAGTTATAGAACTAATGGAATCTTAAGGAAGACTAATTGTGGAATATTTAGAGATATCAGCTAAAGATACTCGTTATGTTTATACTACAGGGAGGGTGAGAGGTTTAGAGAAGCATCTTTTAAAGGAAACGGATTTTACTCATATAAAGGAAGGTAAGGGACTGAAGGAAGCTGTTGAGATACTCACGAAGTTTTATCCTTATTCAGAATCTTTAAAAAAGATATCTCAGGTTGAAGATTTTGAGGAAGACTTAGAGGAAGAATTGAGAAAAACCAGAATTGAACTTAAAAATTTTTCTCCTCAACCAGAACTTGTGGATCTTTTCTGGTTAGAACACGATTTCCATAATATTAAGGTTCTTCTAAAAATCAAAGGGCAAAAGGAACTCTCAGAAAAAATAGATGAGTCTGAATACGAAAAGAATCTTTCAAAAGCTGGTTCTATCCAGACAAAGATTTTCCAAGAGGCGATATATAGAGAAAATCTCTTTAATTTACCCGAGGATTTTAAAGATTTAATTTCTGAGGCACTTGATTTCATAAAAAAGGACCCTCGGCCTATAAAAATAGATATATTTTTAGATAAGAAACTCTTTGAGATGCTGTCCTTGAGGCTGAGAGAATATGCCGATCCTTTTCTTGATATATTGAGGGAGAAGTTAATTAATAGATTTAACATTGAAGCATTCTTAAGGGTCAAATTATGGAAAAGGGAAAATGGAAGAAATCTTTTAGAAGAGATACTAGTAGAGGGAGGTGGGATAAAAAAGGAAAATTTAATGAATATAACCGAACAATCAGAGAATTCTCTTGTTGAAGAGTTACAGAATACTGAATATGGTTATCCGCTTCAGAAGGCTTTAGAAGAATGGAGAGATAAACGGAATTTATCCGAATTAGATGATTTCTTTGATCGAAATATTTTGAAGTATACCAAAGTGGGATTTTATATAACCTTTGGAAGAGAGCCTCTTATAAACTATATTTTTCTTAAAAAAAATGAACTAAAAAGATTGAGGAAAATTCTAAGAGGAAAGGTAGCTGAATAGCAGATGGGGAGAGTATGAATGTTGCGAGTGGCCATACTTGGAGATAAAGACACCATTCTTCCCTTTAAAGGATCGGGGATAGAGGCTATTTTTATTGGAGATCCGAGGGGGGGAGGAGAAAAATTGAAACAGGTAGCAACTGAGGATTATGGAATAATTTTTGTTTCCGAATCAGTAGCTCAGGAATGTCTGGATGTCATTGAAAACATAAGCGAGAAAAAGAGTTTACCCATCATCACTATAGTGCCTGACTTCAGAGAAGGAATAACCGAGGTAGCCGAAAAAAGATTAAGAAAATTAATAAGAAAAGCAGTAGGGATGGAGATTTATTAAGAAGGAATTTAGATGAAAGAAAAAGGGATTCTCTCTTTTTTCGAGGAAAAAGGTGCCCTTTTAAATGGTCACTTTGAACTCTCTTCGGGACTTCATACCTCTACTTATTTTCAGTCGGCCCTGGTTTTACAATATCCTTATCTCGCTGCTCAGTTAGGAGATTTCTTATCCAAATTTTTTTGGAATAACTCAACTCAAGTAGTAATAAGTCCAGCGATTGGCGGGATTATTATTGGCCAGGAAGTAGCGAAAGCATTAGAGGCTCGGTCTATATTTGCTGAAAGAAAAAAGGGGAATTTGGTGTTGAGAAGAGGATTTAAGATCAATCCAGGAGAAAGAGTATTGGTGATTGAAGATGTGATTACCACTGGAAATTCAGTGAGAGAATTAATAAAGATCATAGAGGAAGATCGGGCAGAATTAACAGGTGTGGGATGCTTGGTAGATCGAAGTAGTGGAAAGGTAAGTTTTGTTTGGAATCCAAATAAAGGCTTGTTATCAAAGAAAGTTAAATTTAAGAGTTTAACGTGTCTGAGTGTGGAAACGTATCATCTAAACGAATGCCCCTTGTGTCGAAAAAAAATTCCCCTGATTAAACCAGGAAGCAGAGAAAAAAAGAGACAGATGGCTAAAAGCTGAGGTTGAGAGCTAAGGCTAAAAGCTGAGGTTGAGAGCTATCTTGTATCCTCAGGAATTGATTTTCTTGAATAAAGGTGAAAAGGGGTTTTTTTGCAAAATAGGTTTGTATACAGGAAATTAATAGAATCTTATGATCTTTACTCTTTCGAGGTGCAAATCAAGGAAAGTAATCTTTTAGTTTTGGCTGACAGAAAGTTAATGAAAGAGACGGAAGATGCATTATTGAGTTGCAGAGAAGACATAGAGCAATATATATATAGAAATCCTCTGTTCAAGAGAACTCTTAAGCCTTTGCCAGTGAAAGACGACATGCCTTCCATTGTAAAAACTATGGCTGAGGCTGCTCAAAGAGCAAATGTAGGTCCAATGGCTGCTGTTGCTGGAGTAATAGCGGAGTTTGTAGGAAAAGAGCTTTTAAATTATTGCAGGCAGGTGATAGTTGAAAATGGTGGAGATATCTTTATGCAGGTTGAAAAAGAGAGAAGCGTAGGCATCTATGCAGGGGAATCTCCTCTTACAAATAGGATTGCTCTGCAAATAGAACCAGCAGATACTCCCCTGGGAATATGCTGCTCTGCAGGAACTTTTGGCCACTCTACAAGCTTGGGAAAAGCTGATGCAGTAGTGATACTTTCCTCTTCTACGGCGTTAGCTGATGCAGTAGCCACAGCTACCGGTAATCTAATTAACGAGAGAAGCGATATTAAAAGAGGATTGCTTTTTTTAAAGAATGTACCGGGGATTAAAGGGGGAATAATCATAAAGGATAAGCACATAGGTGCCTGGGGGAAACTTAATATAGTGAAAAGGAATTGAAAATGTTTAAATATTTGGAAAAAATATGGGAGTTTCTTAAATCAAGAGTTGATAGGAGAAAATTACGAATTTACTGTATAGTAGGTGGCATAGGAATAGCTGCGGTAGTGAGTTTTTGGATATATGCGGGTCAAATGGAAAAACTGTCTTTTCGGAAATTTAAAGAGGCTAATTCTTACTATACGGAGGCGAAAGGTCAAGAGGAAAAAGAAAAAGCAATACAGGGATACAAAAAAGCCCAATCTCTTTACGAACAATTACTTTCTCGATATCATTGGATTAACAATCAAGACGAGGTTCTTTTTAATTTATCTGATTGCCTTTATGCTCTTAAAGACTATGATGGGGCTGTGAGAGGGTTAAATGAATTGATGGAAAACCACCAGGATAGCTATTTTTCCCCCTGGGTGGGATTAAAATTAGCCAGTATTTACGAGGAAGAAAAAGAGTATTTATTAGCTATCGAATTTTATAAAAAGGTTCAGGAAGAATATGGTGACAGTTCAGTGGGTCCGAATGCTATATTTGGCATAGGTAGATGCCAGGAACTTTTAGGAAAGAAAAAAGAAGCTCTTGAAAGTTATCAGATGTTAGTCTCTCGTTATCCTTTGTCTGAGGAGGCAAAAATAGGAGAGATGAAGATTCCAGAATTAAAATGAGTGATTTCTTAATTTCCCAACCGTAGTCGATGCTATTGACAAAACACTTTTAATCAATAGGATTTATAAAAAAAAGGAGGGTAGGTAAGGTGGTATCGGACAAAAGAAGAAGAAGAGCGAAAATAGCGAAACATAAAAGAAAGAAAAAACGTCGGGCTAATCGCCATAAAAATAAATAGGCCCGGTTAAAATGAATCTGCCTAATGGAGTAAGAAGGTGATAGAGAAAGAAAAGCAGGTAAGAGTACGTTTTGCTCCCAGTCCTACAGGAGAGCTGCATATAGGGGGAGTGAGAACAGCTCTTTTTAACTGGCTTTTTGCTCGTCACCATAAAGGAAAGTTTATTCTTCGCATAGAGGATACCGATATCCTCCGTTCTCGAAAGAATTTTATCAATACATTGATAGAAGACTTAGAGTGGCTAGGTCTAAATTGGGATGAAGGTCCTGGAGTAGGAGGGGATTATGGACCTTATTTTCAATCTCAAAGGGTGGACATCTATACGCATTACGTTGAAAAGCTGTTAAGGGAAGAGAAGGCGTATCCCTGTTATTGTACTCGAGAGGAACTACTTCAACGAAAACGCACGATGCAGAAGGAAGGAAAATACTTTGTTTATGATGGTCACTGCCGCAATCTTTCCTTCGCTCAGAGGGAAAAATTAGAAGAGGAGGGTAAAAAACCAACTATACGATTTAAGGCACCCCAGAAAGGAATTGTTAAAGTTAAAGATTTGCTCAGGGGAGAGGTTAACTTTGAGAATAAAATTTTAGGGGATTTCATTATATTAAAATCAAATGGGACGCCTGCTTTTAACTTTGCGAATGTAATCGATGATTATTTAATGAAAATAACCTGTGTAATAAGGGGGGATGATCATCTTTCCAATACTCCCCGACAGGTACTTATTTATCGGGCTCTAAATTTTATTCCTCCTTCGTATGCACACATACCAATGATCCTGGGCAAAGATGGAGCGAAGTTAAGCAAAAGACATGGAGCTACATCCATTACTTATTATCGAGAAAGAGGGTATCTTCCCTGGGCTGTAGTAAACTATCTCTCTCTTCTGAGTTGGTCCACTTCAGATAGTCAGCAATTTTTCACCAAAGAGGAGCTTATTGAAAAGTTTTCTCTTAAAAGGGTAGGCAAAAGTTCTGCTATTTTTGATCCTCAGAAATTGGAATGGATGAATGCTGAGTATATAAGAAAAATGGATACGGACAAGCTTGCCGAATCATTGATTCCTTACTTAAGAAAAGAGGGATGGGTTAACGATGAGGTTGATTCGGTTACTGGCAGGAAGATATCTCGGATTGCTGAACTGGAAAAAGAGAGACTAAGTACTCTATCTGACATTGCTGGATTAACAAATTTTTTCTTTGAAAAAGATTTTGCCTATGATGACAAAGCAGTCGAGAAGAGATTACAAAAGGATTATGTGCCTTCTCTTTTATCAAGGGTAAAGGGTGAAATAGAACAGCTTAGTAAGTTTGATGAAAAAAATTTAGAAAAGACTTTGAGGAAAATATCTGAGGAATTATCCCTTTCTTTAGCTAAAGTTCTTCATCCTTTAAGAGTAGCTTTCACTGGAAGAATGAGAGGTCCGGGACTTTTTGAATTAGCGGCAGTATTAGGCAAAGAAGAAGTGCTGAGAAGAATTACTCGGGCATTGGAAATGCTTAAAAGTGGTTCAGATTTAAAGACCTGAGTTACATAATGACCACAAGAAGTGTAAGGCAGACCCAAAGGTCTGCCTTACACTCATCTTTGGGGGATCGGCTAGGGGTAGGCCACGAGACTCTGGATCTTGTAACGGAGGTTCGAATCCTCCTCCCCCAGCCAAATTGGCGCCATCGTCTAGGGGTTAGGATAGGTGGTTCTCATCCATCAGACCGGGGTTCGATTCCCCGTGGCGCTACCAGAAGTAAGGGCAACAGATACCATAATTGCAGTGTTAAAGCGTACACTGCTCAATTGTAGATATCTTACTAAATAGAGAGGGGATTCAGGGGAGATTTCTCCCTGATATATTTTGCAAACAAAGTATGATATATTCGGGATAGGATCGGCGTTGATAGATTTTTTAATAGAGGTCAATGATGGTGAATTGTCAGAGTTTAATCTAAGAAAGGGTCAGTTTCATTTAATCAATGGAGAAGATGCAAAGAAATTATTGGCAAAGATTACACACTACAAGGTTAAGATTTTACCAGGTGGAAGTTCTGCAAATACATTATATGGAATTGCAATGCTTGGTGGGAATGTAGCTTTCTGTGGCAAAATAGGCAGAGATAATTATGGTGATGTATTTCAAGAAAAAATGTGTAATAGCGGAGTGGAACCTAAATTAACCAGATCAGAAAAAGCAACAGGCTATACAATAACATTTATAACCCCGGACAGCGAAAGAACATTTGCTGTGTATTTAGGTGCAGCATTGCATCTAAAAGAAGCTGACATTTTCTTTGAAGATTTAAGATGCAGTAGGATATTGCATATTGAGGGTTATCAGCTTGAAGACAAGCAGTTAAGGCAAACCTCATTGCATGCAATGAGGTTTGCTAAAAATCATAGTATAAAGATTAGTATTGATTTAGGTGATCCAGGTATAATAGATAGAAACAAAGCGGATATCAAAAAGATAATTGAAGAATATGCTGATATTGTTTTTGCGAATGAAGATGAAGCGAAGGCTCTTGTTGGCCTAAAGCCATTAGGGGCATTAAATGAAATAGCCAAATTAACAGAAGTAGCAATAGTAAAAGTTGGCAAATCTGGATCATACATTAAACAAGACAGCATAATATATAAGATTCCCGGCTATAAAGCAGATGCAGTGGATACAACCGGTGCTGGTGATATGTTTGCAGCAGGAGTTTTATATGGCATCTGCTGTCACTATGATCTAAAGATTTGTGGCCATATAGGTAGCTACTTTGCAGCTAAAATTGTTGAAAGAATCGGTGCCAGATTGGAGCATATCGATCGGGAAGAAATTAAAGAATTAATAAAAATGGTAAGCTAAACATATTATACAAGGAGATTTTAGATGAAAACCTATATACCTAAGGCTGAGGAAATCAAGAGAAAGTGGTATCTAATTGATGCAGAAGATAAGATTTTAGGTAGATTAGCAGTGAAGATTGCTCAAATTCTCTCGGGGAAGAATAAAGTTTTTTATACTCCCCACATGGATACAGGGGATTTTGTAGTGATTATTAATGCCAAAAAGATACGAGTAACAGGAGAAAAAGAAAAGAAAAAAATCTACTATCATCACTCTGGATATCCAGGAGGATTAAAGGAAATACCTCTTGAGCATATGCGAAGGAAAAAGCCAGAGCGGATTATTCAAAAGGCAGTGAAGGGTATGATTCCTAAAAATAAACTGGGCAGAAAGATGATAAAGAAACTCAAGGTTTATCCTGGGGCTGAACATCCCCACCAGGCTCAAAATCCAGAAAAGATAGAGGTATAAAAAAAGAAATGAGTCGATCTTTAAAAGAAAAAATTGAAGAGGCTCGATGTTTCATTGAACAAAAAAGGAAGCTGAAGCCAGAGATTGGGATAATACTGGGGACAGGATTGGGCAAATTAGTAAATGATATTGAGGATCAGTTGGTGATACCTTATAAGGACATTCCCTTTTTCATTGCCCCCACTACTCCTGGGCATAAGGGAAATTTAATCTTAGGGAAATTACAAGGGAAGAAAGTGGTAGCAATGCAGGGAAGATTTCACTTTTATGAAGGATATTCCTTAGAAGAAGTTACCTTTCCGGTAAGGGTAATGAAAGCCTTGGGAATAAAGATACTAATTGTATCAAGCTCTTCCGGAGGAATGAATCCCAATTTTAAAGCTGGTGATTTGATGATTATTACCGACCATATTAATTTAATGGGAAATAATCCCCTCATTGGCCCCAACGATGATACAATAGGTCCACGTTTTCCCGATATGTCCGAACCTTACGATAATAAATTAATTGAACTTACTGAAAGAATTGTTTTGGAGGAAAGAATAAAAGCTCATCGAGGAGTTTATGTGGGAATTAGTGGTCCTAGCCTTGAAACCAGAGCTGAATATAAATTCTTAAGAATGATAGGTGCCGATGCTGTAGGTATGTCCACTGTTCCTGAGGTAATTGTAGCCAAACATAGCAACCTGCAAGTATTGGGGATAAGTTGTATCAGCGATGAGTGTATCCCGGATAGATTAAAGCCTGTAGATCTTTCTAAGATTATTCAGGTAGCAGAAAAAGCGGAACCACAGATAAGAAAGTTAGTTAAAAGGGTAGTAGCTGAGATTGAAGTTATTTACACAAAAGGAAAAAATGAATGAGTTATAGCAAAACTCTTAATCTCCCTCGGACAGAATTTCCCATGCGGGCCCGACTTTCTGAGAGAGAGCCTTATATCTTGAGCTTTTGGAAAGATAAACAGATATATCAGAAAATTAGGGAAAAAAGAGAGGGAAGTCCCAAGTACGTTCTCCATGATGGTCCTCCCTATGCGAATGGAGATATTCACTTAGGTCAGGCTCTCAACAAAATTCTCAAGGATACAATAGTGAAATACAAGACCATGCAGGGTTACGATTCTCCTTTTATTCCAGGATGGGACTGTCATGGCTTGCCTGTTGAAAACCAGTTATTTAAAAAATTAGGTACCACTAAAGAGGAGATTTCCCGCACGACTTTTAGAAAAAAGGCAAGGGAGTATGCTCTTCACTTTGTAAAAAAGCAAAGAGAGGAGTTTAAAAGATTGGGAGTTTTTGGTAGATGGGATAAACCCTATCTTACTATGAATTTTGACTACGAGGGAGAAATTGTAGCTTTTTTTGGTAAGCTTGCTAAAAAGGGCTACATTTATCGTGGTTTAAAACCAATTCATTGGTGTTTTAACTGTCAAACAGCTTTAGCTGAGGCAGAGATAGAATATCGAGAAAAGGAATCTCCCTCTATTTATGTGAAATTTTCACTTGAGAAAGATAACCTTCCTTTTTCTACCGCTCTACCAGTTTACATTTTAATCTGGACAACGACTCCCTGGACACTTCCAGCTAACCTTGCCATTGCCCTTAATCAGAATCTGGATTACATCTTTGTGGAAACAGAAAAAGAAATTCTTCTAATAGCGAAGGATTCTCTTGAGAGACTTGAGGATACATTTAACTGTAACGTGAAAAAGATTTTATTTAATTGTAAAGGAGAAGAGCTGGAGGGACTACGTTATATTCATCCCCTCAATCTAAGAGAAGGCAGGTTATTGCTGGCAGATTTTGTTAATGTGAAGGAAGGAACAGGGTGCGTTCATATAGCTCCAGGTCATGGAGATGAGGATTATTCTTTGGGTTTAAAATATGGACTTCCTATTTTTTCTCCTGTAGATGATGAGGGAAAATTTACCTCTGAGGTTAAAGAATTTCAGAACATACCTGTTTTTAAAGCTAACGAGCTCATTCAGAAAAAATTGATGGAGGGAAATTTTTTATTAGTTCAGGAAAAAATTCAACATTCTTATCCTCATTGCTGGAGATGTGGTTTTCCTCTTATCTTTAGAGCTACTCCTCAGTGGTTTCTAAATGTGGATAAGCACGGGTTAAGGGAAAAAGCTATAAATATGGCCAACTCTCAGGTGAAATGGATTCCTCCCCGAGGTCAAACTCGAATGATAAGTATGTTAAAGGAGCGTCCTGATTGGTGTCTTTCTCGTCAAAGATACTGGGGGGTGGGTATTCCCGTGGTTTACTGCCGAAGTTGCAAAGAGGCTATAATTGATGAACGAATCATTGAAAAAGTAAAGAGTCTGGTTGTGAAAAGAGGATCTGATGCCTGGTTTAATACGGAGGTAGAATCATTTCTTCCCCACGAGTTTTGCTGTCCTAAATGTGGAGGGAAAGATTTTGAAAAAGAAGAAGACATAATTGATGTGTGGTTTGAATCTGGAATTTCTCATCACGCAGTTGTCGCTCGAGAAAAGTCTCTAAAAGATCCTGCTGATCTTTATCTGGAAGGTTCCGATCAACACAGAGGGTGGTTCCAAACTTCTCTTCTCACCTCTTTATCCCTCAAAGACAAGCTTCCCTTTCAACAAGTTCTTACTCATGGTTTTGTTGTAGATTCTCAAGGGAAAAAAATGTCCAAATCCTTGAATAATGTAATTGATCCTCAAGAAATCGTAGATTCTTTAGGGGCAGATGCATTACGACTATGGGTTTCCTTAGAGGATTATACTGAGGATATTAGAATTTCTCAGGAAAGTCTTAACTATACAGTGGAGGTCTATCGTAGAATAAGAAATACCCTTAGGTTTATTTTGGGGAATCTCTATGATTTTTCCTTAGAAAAAGATACATTAGAGCCTCATCAGCTTCGGGAGATAGATCGGTACATACTATCTAAACTTCAAGGTCTGGTAAAAACGGTAACTGAAAAATATGAAAATTTCAAATTTTATGAAGCTGTGCATATACTCCATAATTTTACCAATGGAGATTTAAGTGCTTTTTACTTTGATGTCTTAAAGGATAGATTATACACTTTTTTAGCTGATTCTCAGGAAAGAAGATCTGCCCAAACTATTCTATTTGAACTACTCCTCGCTTTATCCAAGTTAATTGCTCCTGTTCTTTGCTTTACGGCAGAGGAAGTCTGGGGATACTTAAAGAAAATTGATAAAAAAGTAAAGGAAAGCGTATTGTTAAGTGAATGGCCAAGAGTAGGAGAGGGGTTTGTTGATTTAAATCTGGAGAAAAAGTGGAGTACAATTTTATCTGTGAGAGAATTGTCTTTGAAACAATTGGAAGAAGCGAGAAGTTTGGGAAAAATTAGCTCTTCCCTGGAGGCTAAATTACTAATAGAGGCACCTTTTTCTTTAATTTCTCTTTTGAAAAGTTTGGGGGATGAGTTAAAAGAAGTTTTTATTGTATCCCAGGTTGAATTGAGAGAAGCCGAGGAATTAAAGATTTATGTAGAAAAAGCCAGGGGCAAAAAATGCCAGCGCTGCTGGAACTACAGTTTACAAGTAGGAAAAAACAAAGATTATCCCCATCTATGCGAGAGATGCTCAAGAGTGTTGAGTCATCTATCAGTTGCTTCTTGACTTTTACAAGAAAGAAGTATTATTCTTTCTTGACATATAGGAATTTACAGGGACGAGGAAAGCCATCTCTATCTATAAAGAAAGTCCTTATTTCATTAACTAAAGGAATCCAGCATCAAGTTCCTTCTCTTTCCTCTCTTTCTGGAAGGGGCAAATATCAATTTCCTTTTTTCCTCTCCCTTGAGGGGGAGGGATTGAGGGGAGGGTGAATATAAAACGAGATGTGAGGGTAAAGATTGGATTAAGGGGAGGGACAGCATTTAGCATTTCATTCCTCTTGAGTGGTTTTGTTGATCAGATAAGTAAGTTCTGGATTACTCAAGTTTTTTCCCCGGGTGATTCTATTCCCCTCATAGAGAACATTTTTTATCTCTCCTACTTGAGAAACAAGGGGCTAATCTTTGGTTATGTAACTCTCCCTTTCCCTCTGGTAATTATATTAAATGCATTGGTGCTGTTTTTCATAATTACTTTGGGGATAGGTCCTGCGAGATACTTACTACCCCACAGGGGAAAGTTGGAAAAGATAAAAATGGTGAGGATCACTTTGGGTATAATTGGGGGAGGAGTTGGAGGAAATTTTTGTGATCGGATTTTCAGAAAAGAGGTGATCGATTTCCTTGATTTTAAAATCTGGCCAGTATTTAACCTGGCTGATGTCTTCGTCGTGATAGGGGTAGCTTTGTTAGCTCGAGAGATTTTAATTCAAACTCAATAGCATTTTTTTCTTTCTGACCCCCCTTATCCTCACAGTTGATAATACCCCACAGCTCTGCTGGGAGGATACTTATTCTAAATTTTCATTTTAATTTGACAAATTGCCGAAAATATGCTATAATAAAGCACTTTAAATACTATCTCTTCTGTTGAAGTTGAACGGTGGAAGAGAGATAACTTATGAGCCCTCGTAAATCCACTTTTAAGAAGAGGGTAACCATAACCTGCTCCAATCCGAATCGTCAACAAAAATTTTGCATCTGTTCAGAATCTAAACTTTGCCGCTCCTATCAATTACGCCAAGTCTCTCTGTGAAATTACTAAACTATGATCAATCCTGCATTAAAAGGTCAAGATTACCTTTGCGAGAAAAAAATTGCTAAATAAACTCATAATGAACTAAATTTAAGGGGTGATAAAATGAGCAAACTAAAAATTAAAGAAAAAGCAAAACAAACAATTGACAGACTTTCAGAAGCAAGAGTGAGACTTATCCTGGACTTCATTGAATATCTTGACGAGAAAGAATCCTGGGAAGCCACGCAGGAACTTTTAGAGGATAAAAATATTGTGGAGGCTTATGAAGAGGCTGAAAGTGATTTAAAAGAAGGTAAAATGGAAAATTTTATCCCCTGGGATAAACGGAATAAGATAGATGTATAAAGTATTAGCACACAGAAAAGCTCTTAAATTTTACAGAAAATTAGATAAAAAGACAGCTTCCAGAATTGATACAGTAATTGAAAGGTTCAGAAAAGACCCCTTTAGCCATAAAAATATAAAAGTACTCTCAGGGAAATTTGCCGGAAGTTATAGATACAGAATGGGTAATATACGCATTATTTACAGTGTGGATGCTAAGAAAATACCATCTATATCGAAGTTATAGGGAGAAGAGGGAAAGTTTATCAAGGAGGAATTATTAGATGATAGGAATCGCTATGTACACAACAATAAAAACACTATGGGAAAGGTATAAAAATAAGAGTTAAGATAGCAAGGTTAACTGGCCATGACTGGAAGGACAGTAGCAGGGGTGATAAAAGCCATAGAAGAGGGCAAAGAATATTCGAGTAAGAAACCGCATCCCAGATTTCTGGATCCATATCAAGAAAAGATTATCCAATGGATGGAAGAGGGGTTAACAGGAGTACGCATGTATGAAGAACTTCAAGGAATGGGAGTAAAGGTAGGATACTCTACTGTAAAAGGTTATGTGGCAGACATAAGAAAAAGAGAAAATATATTTGTAAGGATCCATACATTACCGGGAGAAGAAGCTCAAGTAGATTTTGGATATGTAGGGTTAACTCCAGGTAATTTGGGCAAGAGACGAAAGACATGGGTATTTAATATGAACCTTAAGTTATTCACGTCTTGATTATTATGAAAAAGTGCATAACCAAAGGGTAGAAACATTTATCCAGTGTCATATAAACGCCTTTAAATATTTTGGAGGAGTTCCAGAATATGTAAAAATAGACAATTTAAAGGCAGCTATATTAAAGGCAAATTTTTATGAGAGAGTTTACCAAAAACTGTATAAAAGTTTTGCCCAGTACTATGGATTCAGGCCTCACCCATGTAGGATTAGAAAACCAAATGATAAAGGGAAAGTAGAATCAGGGATAAAATATGTAAAGAGTAATTTCTTCTTGGGGCGTAAGTTCAAAGATGGCGAAGATGTAGAGAAGGAAGCTAAGAAATTGGCTTGAGCATACGTGCAACCAAAGGGTGCATGGAACAACTAGAAAAATACCCAGGCAAGTATTTGAACTGGAAGAAAGACAAAAACTTAAACCCTTACCACAACAAGAATTCAACATGCTAAAAGTGGGAACACGCAAAGTATATCATGACTGTCATATTTATGTGGGCTACAATTATTATTGTAGTTCCATTTGAGTATGTAGGCAAAGAAGTTGAGATAGAAGTGGGAAAAGATTTATTGAGGATATACTGTCAGGGAAGGCAAAAGCAAGTGCATGCCTTGCTGAGGGGAAAAGGTGAATTCTCTACGGATAAAGCTCATTATCCTAAATACAAAAGATATTCAGATACAGAATACCAGGAAATCTATCAGGTTAAAATGGCTAAAATAGGAGAATATACACAGCAGTTATTTTTCTTGGCAGTCAAACATCGACCCCGAGATTGGACAAGAACAGTCCAGGGTATTTTATCACTGCGTAAAAGCTACCCGGCAAAAGTTATTGATTTAGCCTGCAAAAGAGCCCTGGCATATGATGTTTATCAATATTCAATAATAAAAAATATATGCCACAACGGTAGCTACAATATGCCAGTAGACTTCAGCACCACTCAGGAGGAAAACACCTATGAATACATTGAAAGTTAGATTGAGAGAATTTAATTCAAACTCAGTAAATTTTTCCAGTTTCAAAGAATACACCTTTCTTTGTAAGTTGCCAGCCTTTATCTTTGCCTTAAATTTTATGTCAATTTGACAAATTGATGAAAACATGCTATAATAAAGCACTTTAAATAGTATCTCTTCCGTTGAAGTTCAACGATGGAAGAGAGATAACCTATGAGTTCTCATAAATCTACTTCCAAAAAGAAGATAATTATACCCTGCCCCGATCCGAATTGTCAACAAAAACTTTGCACCTGCTCAGAATATAAACTTTGCCATTCCTATCAATTACATCTACTCGTCAATAGAGACTGAAAAGAGCTTAAAAACGAGCTAATCTCTTGGGGAGAAAGCTCTTCTCTTTATATCTGAGAAGAAGAAGAAAATATCAGGTAAAGTGTAAATTATCTAAAACTAGGAAGGAGGCAAGAGAATGCTACAGGAGTATGTTTAAAAAGCTAAGAAAGCCGATTGGTGTTGATAAAAGGAGGCCTTACTTTGCTACCTTATTTAATGATACAATAGAAGCTATGCTTGACAATCCTCCTACAACTATTGAAGAGCTTATTTTACTGCCAGAATTTAGAAGAAACAGGACTAACATCAGAGGTTATGAGAATATTGTGTTGAAAATACTAAAAGAGTATAGAGAAATAATTAATGATGGCAAAAAGACCTAAGAAGTTATCTTGATTTTTTATAATGCTAAATACTGAAGAACAGGCGTGGTTTGCTGATAGCTTATATTTAGGCTGAATGATATTCGCTAGGCTAAGAATCCTAAGGCTGGATTTATCATAAGTTAGCTATGTCAAATTGATTAAAAACTTTGAGAAAGAGAAAAAGGAGAGTGAAAATTGGATCACTTTAGCCCATAAATCATATGAATATGCCTACAAGGGTAAATATTGGGAATCCATTGAATTAGCTAAGGAAGCTTTAGAACTCAATCCAAGGGTTTCAGAAGCCTGGCGATTATTGGTAATGCATATGAGTTTGTAGGTGATGAAATGGAGCAAAATGGCAAATATAAAGAGATAAAGGATTTTCATAAAAAAGCTACGTGGGCTTGGAATGAAGCCAAGAAGATTAATCCAAATATAATAATTCCGGTTATCATGAATGAGATTAAAAAAATTGAAGCAAAAATAAATGAGTATAAGGATGATTTATTTGGTACAACTCTTTTTTATGAAGAAACAAAGTTGATGCAACCCCCTTCTTTTTTGAAAAAAGTAAACTTTGAAGAGCATTACAAAAATATAATACGTAGAGGAGAAACTATAATCAGTGAGGCTGAGACAATCCTTAATGAAGTAAAAATTAATCATGATGTGGATGAACTTAAAGAAAGTAAAGTTTCCACCATTGGAAAAAGATATGATGCCAATACTTTCTGATAATATACCACGCTTTAAACTTTTAGTAGAAACCTACAATGAATTATTTCCTAAGAGAGACAGGAAAGCCCCTTTAACCAAAGAAGAACACAAGCTTATAATGAATAAAGTAATAGGTAAATTCTAAATAAAAATAACAAGATATAAAACGGCATCTTACGCTTTAAATTTGCAAAATAAGAGTATCTCTGAAAGAGTTTTGGAAAGGAAGATAATCGAACATGGATTTCAAAAGGAAACGAAAGGGTAAAAAATGTGTTTATTGTTCAAAGATGGCTGACACTGAAGACCACATTCCTTCAAAAAATTTATTTCCTATAGGCATAGGTCCTAAAAATCCAATTATTGTGCCAAGCTGTGTAAAATGTAACCATGGGTTTTCTCTCGATGAAGAATGGTTTAGATATTTTGTCTGCAGTATGGCTGAGCCATATTCATTTTATGCCAGACAAGTATTTTTTTCACAAGGAAAGAGATCTATTCAAAAAAGTCCCCCAATAGGATTTAAGCTTCGAGAACGAATGAAAATAGTTGAAATTCATACGAAGAGTGGGTTTTATTTAGGCAAAGCAACACAAATCAAACCCACGGAAAATGATTGGGAAAGATTCCGTAATGTTTTAGATAAATACATAAAAGGCTTAGTTTTTTATGTATCAAAGAATATTTTACCCACTAAATACAAGATGAAACATGACATATTTGTAACAAAAAAGCGTATTCCAGATATTATGTCGATAGCCAAGAATTTTAAATGGAATACAGATAACAAGAGTATCTTTATGTATGGGTTTGCTTTTGTCCCAGGATCTTATAAATCCGTTTGGATAACAGTTTTCTATAATTCAGTATTGTGCGAAAGTATTGTTTGTACGGAAGAAGACTTGATAAAATCGGGAATAAAACCTTACTCTATCTAACCCCAGATTTAATTATGGGGTCAGGTCTTGCAATCACACAATTTTTAACTTTCTTTCTCTATTCGTTTTATAATCCTGCTGATTGTAGAATAATGAACCCCTAATTGCTGAGCTATTTGCTTCATAGTATACCCGTGTTGAGTATAACCTCAAAAATTAATTTGTCTCTTTACATCCTAATTCCTGGTTGTTTTTTTATCCAATAACTCTGAATTTTAGAGGGTAAGTTGACTTCCTTTTTCTTTATACTATAATTAAGTAAAACTTCTTTACATTAGGAGGTTCAAATGAGTTATCCAAGTAGGGTAAGTTCTAAGGGGCAAGTTACAATCCCCAAACAGGTAAGAAATAGGTTGAAAATTGCTCCCGGGGATTTTGTTCTTTTTGAAGAGGAAAAAGAGAAAGTCGTGTTAAAAAAAGCAAGACTCTCTCCAGAGGAGGAATTTGATAAATTGATAGCCGTATTAGACAAAAAGGTTAAGAAACTCGGGATCACTGATAAAGATATTGAGGATGCTATTAAGTGGGCAAGACAAAAGTAGTAATAGATACCAATATTTTGATTTCTTCCTTGTTGAAATCAAAAAGTAAAGCAAGAGATATATACAGGTTGGTTTTAAGAGGAGAGGTGAAACTCTATATTTCTGAAGATTTGCTAAATGAGTTAAAAAGAGTGTTGGAATACCCTAAGTTTAAAATTGAGAAACTTCGAAAAGAAACGTTTTTGATTAATCTAACAAGAGTAGCTGTTTTGGTTTACCCAAAACAAAAAATAAACGTGATTAAGAAAGGCCCTCCAGATAATAGGTTTTTAGAATGTGTAGTTGAGGCAAAAGCTGATTATCTTATTAGTGGAGATAAAAAACATCTTCTACCCCTTAAAAATTTTCAAGAAATAAAAATATTAAACTCAGATGAGTTTTTGAAATTATACCGAAAAAATGCGCAAAATAGCTATCCTTAACTTCAAAGTTGTAGAGGTAGAATATGAAGATCCTGCAATACTCATGGAAGAGCTTATTTCTAAACAAAAAGAAGTGATGAATGGATTAAAAAAGTTGTATTCAATGATTGGAGATAAAGCATGAAGAAAATTAAAGAAATAAAAAGAGTTCTTAAAGAGCATAAAGAAGAATTGAAGAGAAAATACGAAATAAAAGAGATGGGGATATTTGGCTCTTATGTGAGAGAAGAGAATAAAAAGACCAGCGACCTTGATATACTTGTAGAGTTCGAAGCAAATGCAAAGATGGATCTTATAAAATTTGTTGAACTTGAAAATCATATATCTGACCTCTTAGGTGTAAAGGTTGACTTGGTAATGAAATCCGTCCTGAAGCCAAGGATTGGCAAAAATGTGCTGAAGGAAGTAGTTTATCTATGAAAAGAGAGATTGGTGACTATGTCCAGGACATCATTGAGGCTATGGATAAAGCTATGAAGGAAGAATTATGATATAACGATATAGTACTTATTTGACATCATATTGGTTTGTGGATATAATTTCTGGGTGTTTCCCTTGGAGTGTAGGAATTTATGAATTATCCAGGAATGATTAGGTAAAGAGAATTATTCTCAAATTTAGCTCAGGTTCTTAGGTCTGATGAATTTGGTAGACCCAAAGGCCTGAGCTACATACTATATTAGTAGGGAGCATCTTGCCTCCCATTACCCTATTGAAATGTGAACAAAGATTATTACTTTAAAATAAAAGAAAATAAAAAAGAAAGAGTGGATAGTTTTCTTACACATTCTCTTTCCTCGCTTTCTCGAAATTTTATTCAACAGCTCATTAAAAGTGAGAAAGTCACAGTAAATGCAAGGGTAGTCAAAAGATCTTATTCTCTTAAAAAAGGGGATGAGGTGCGAGTTGCTGTTCCTCCCCCCCCTCCTTTACCTTTAACTGTGTCCGCAGAGCCCATTCCTCTGGATATTGTCTGGGAAGACAATAGTCTTTTAGTAGTTAATAAACCAGCTGGAATGGTGGTTCATCCTGCCTTTTTTAAACAAAAAGGGACGCTGGTTAATGCGTTACTCTATCATACTCATTCTCTGTCTACGTTGAGGGGCCCTTTGAGACAGGGAATCGTTCACAGGTTAGACAGGGATACTTCAGGAGTATTGGTGGTAGCCAAGAATGATCTTACTCATATAGCCTTAGCTGTTCAATTTAAGAAAAGAGAGGTAAAAAAGATATATTTAGCTTTGGTAAGAGGAAAACCTTCTCAGGAAGAAGGATTAATAAATGTAAGGATAGGGAGAAGCCCTAAATTTGGAAAAAAAATGGCCAGAGAAGGAAAACTAGCTCGGGAAGCTATTACCCGCTATTGGACTCTTCGAGAATGGGGAGAATGGAGTTTAATGAAATTTCGTCTTTTAACAGGAAGAACTCACCAGATTAGAGTGCATCTTCAATCAATTAACTGTTTTTTGTTAGGGGATCGCCTTTACGGAGGAAAAAAAGGAAGAGAATTTTCTATCCCTGTGCAGCGTGCTATGCTGCATTCAAAACTGCTGGGTTTTTTCCATCCCCACTCAGGCAAGTGGATGGAATTTGAAGTTCCCATCCCCCCCGATATGAAAGCTATAATTAAATTTTTGGAGGAAAGCTATGAAACTAAAAAATAAGGTAGCTATAGTAACTGGTGGAGCTCAAGGTATAGGTAAAGCCATTTGTTTACGATTGGCTAAGGAGAAAGCTAAGATAGTAATATTTGATTTAATGGATGAGTTAGCTTTCAAAGTAGTTGAGGAGATTAAAGAAAAAGGAGGAGAGGGCTTAAATATTCCTGTAAATGTGAGTTCTCTTTGTAGTGTGAGACAGGCAGTGCAAGAGGTAATTGACAAATTTAAAAGGGTTGATATATTGGTCAATAATGCTGGTATTACAAAGGATGCGTTAATTTTAAGAATGAAGGAGGAGGATTGGGATAAAGTTATTCAAGTTAACTTAAAAGGTGCGTTTAACTGTTTGAAAGTAGTGTTAAAATTTATGTCTAAGCAAAAATATGGAAGGATAGTTAATGTTTCTTCAGTGATTGGCTTAAGAGGTAATGTGGGGCAGGCAAACTACGCTGCTTCAAAGGCAGGTCTTATTGCCCTTGCTAAATCAGCAGCAAAGGAATTTGCCGGGCGAGGAATAACAGTTAATGCTATAGCCCCAGGGTTTATACAGACTTCTATGACTCAAGGATTACTCAATACAAGAAAAGATTATTTAATAAATCAAATTCCTATGGGAAGAGTGGGAAAACCGGAAGAAGTAGCGGGATTAGTTTCTTATTTAGTTTCCGATGATGCAGCTTATATTACCGGAGAAACTATCAGAATAGATGGTGGAATGAGTATGTAAATTTGTAATTATAAATAAGGAGGTTGTAAGGAATGACCAAAAGTGAGATCATTAAAAAAGTTAAAGAAATCACCAGCGAACAATTGGGAGTGGATGAGTCTCAGATTACGCCTGAAGCTAAATTTATAGATGATTTAGGAGCAGATTCTCTGGATACTGTAGAATTAGTAATGGCTTTGGAAGAGGAGTTTGATATAGAAATATCCGATGAGGAAGCTGAAAAACTCATCACTGTTCAAAAAGTGATAGATTATCTGGAGGATCATGTAGAATAATAAACCTAACATATAGCCACGAATAGACACAAATAGTATCAATTTTAGAAAGAAAAGATTGAATATGGAAGAGTTATTAAGTAGTTATTTGTACTAATTAGCGGCCGGGTAGTAGCCGATAAATTTCAGTTTTTAAATATAAGAAAATATGAAAATGAAACGACGAGTAGTAGTTACTGGAATGGGGGTGGTTTCTCCCATTGGTGTAGGATTAAGAGAATTTGAAGAAGGTTTATTTTCCGGGAAAAATGGAGTGGGAAGGATAACTCACTTTGATCCTTCCCACTATCGATCTCAAATAGCAGGAGAAGTTAATAATTTAGATTTTACAAATTACTTGTCTACCAAAGAGATGAGACGAATGGATAGGTTTACTCAGTTGGGAATGGTAGCTGTGGATGAAGTAATAAAAGAATCTGGCCTGGATATAGGGAAAAAACAAGAAAGGATAGGGGTTTTGATAGGATCAGGAGTAGGAGGATTATCTACCATTGAAAGGGAACAAACTATTTTGTTAGAAAAAGGACCCCAGCGAGTGAGTCCCTTTTTAGTTCCTATGTTAATTACGAATATTCTCTCGGCACGGGTTGCTATTAAGTACAATTTTTCAGGACCAAATTTTTCTATTTCTACAGCCTGTGCTACAGGGAATCATTCTATTGGAGAAGCCTTTAAGATCATCCAGCGAGGAGAAGCTGATATTATGATCGCTGGAGGAGCGGAGGGAGCCATTACTCCTTTGGGTTTGGCTGGATTTTGCTCTATGCGAGCACTTTCTACCCGAAATGATGAACCAGAAAAAGCTTCTCGTCCTTTTGATAAGGAAAGAGATGGGTTTGTTATAGGGGAAGGAGCAGGAGTTGTGGTTTTAGAAGGGTTAGAACATGCTAAAAAAAGAAGAGCCTTTATTTGGGCAGAGATAATTGGTTTTGGTATGAGTGAAGATGCGTATCACATTACTCAACCGGTGCCAGATGGAAAAGGAGTTAAATTAGCTATGAAAGAGGCTTTAAAGGATGCTGAGATTAACTGTGATCAGGTGGATTACATAAATGCTCACGGAACTTCCACTTCCTTAAATGACAAAGTTGAAACCAGAGCTATTAAAGAGGTTTTTGGTAGTTATGCGTACGAAGTGCCGGTTAATTCTACTAAATCTATGACCGGTCATTTACTGGGGGCTACGGGAGGAGTAGAAATAATTGCCTGCGTTCTATCTATTCAGCGAGGGATTGTACCTCCTACTATAAATTATGAAGTTCCCGATCCGGAATGCAACTTAGATTATGTGCCTAATCAGGCACGCGAAGTAAACGTAGGGGTGGCTTTATCTAATTCTATGGGTTTTGGCGGTCATAACGCTGTCTTAGTAGTTAAAAAATTTTCTAATTAAAATGAACACTTCCTTACGGTTAAAAAAATTAAAGGATTTGCAGGAAAAATTAGGTATTCATTTGCAAAACATTGATCTTCTAAATCAAGCGTTGACGCATTCCTCTTATGCGAAATCTTTAAATGAGGGAAATATCTCGGATAATGAAAGACTGGAATTTTTGGGAGATGCTGTTTTGGAGTTAATAATAACTAAATACCTTTTCAAGAGGTATCCTCATTTTAATGAGGGGGAATTATCTAAACTCCGAAGCAAAATTGTCTCTAAGGAAAATCTGTCTTATCAAGCTCATTGGTTAGGAATAGGAAAATATCTTCTGGTAGGTAAAGATCAAAAAGAGATTAGGTCTCAGGAAGCTCCCTTAGCCGATGCCTACGAAGCTATTATTGGAGCTATTTATTTGGACAGAGGATTAGGGGTTACTGGTAAATTTATCTCTCATTTGCTTGCCGATGAGAAAGGAAAATTAAAGAAAATGCAGGATTTTAAATCCCTTCTCCAGGAGTATAGCCAATCAGTGCACAAAGCAATTCCTAAGTATAGGGTAGTTCGAGAAGTAGGTCCTGATCATAAGAAGAAGTTCAAAGTAAAGGTGAAAATAGGAGGAGCAATTTTAGGTGAGGGATGGGGTATCAGTAAGAAGAAAGCGGAAAAATTAGCTGCTCAGGATGCCTGTGATAAGATAAAATTAAAGGAAAAGTAATTATAATCACTGAACATTCACGCATTTATGTGAGTGTCTTGGTGACTAGAGTCATAAAGGAAAAAATGAAGTCTTTGATTGTGAGTCCCTCTGGAGTTAGGGGGATTGTAGGAAAGGATCTGGTTCCCGAAGTTGTGGTGAAATTTGCCCGAGCTTTTGGAGAGTTAATGAATGGCGGGAAAATAGCGATAGGTTCAGATACTAGAACTTCAAATGAGATGTTTAGGTACGCTGCTTTTAGTGGTCTTCTCTCTCTGGGATGTGAGGTAGTAGATCTTGGTATTTGTCCTACTCCTTCTATTCAGCTTATGGTAAAACAACTCAGAGCTCGAGGGGGAATTGTTATCACTGGTAGTCATAATCCTGTAGAATGGAATGCCTTGAAGTTTGTTCGTTCCGATGGTCTCTTCCTCTACCCTGAGGAAGGAAAAAAACTTCTTGAAATATATGAGAGCTCTATACCACAGGTAGGTTGGGATGGATTAGGAACCATCTTTAAAGATGGTTCTGCCATTGACAATCATTTAGGGAAGATTTTGGAAGTGGTAGATAGAGAAAAAATAAGAAAGAAAAAATTTAAAGTTGTTCTGGATGCCTGCAATGGAGCAGGAGCCCTAATTAGTCCTCTCCTTCTCAGTGAATTGGGTTGTGAAGTAACAAAAGTAAATTGCACTCCCAATGGAATTTTCTCCCATCCCCCTGAACCTATTCCTTCCAATTTAGGAGAGCTTTGTAGGATAGTTAACGATGAGGAAGCAGATATTGGGTTCGCTCATGATGCTGATGCAGATCGATTAACTGTGGTTTCTGAAAGAGGAAAAGCCCTACCTGAGGATTATACCCTTCTTCTCGCAACCCGATTTGTTTTAAAAAAAAGCAAAGGCTTGGTAGTAACGAATGTGTGCACGACTCACGCGTTGGATGAGATAGCCCGAGAATTTGGATGCGAGGTTATTCGTACCAAAGTAGGTGACATATGGGTATCAAGTCTTATGAAGGAAAAAGGAGCAGTAATAGGAGGAGAGGGAAACGGAGGGGTAATTATTCCACAAATTAACTATGCTCGGGATGGAATAGCGGCAATAGCTTTATTGTTAGAATATTTAGCTCAAGAAAATAAACCAATGTCGCAGTTGGTAGATACCCTCCCTCAGTATTTTATGGTGAAGAAAAAATTGAGAGTTTCTCTCACTTGTTTTGCTCAGGTTGAACGAGAATTAAAGGAAGAATTTGAAAAAGAGAAATTGAATTTTTTAGACGGAGTCAAGGTAGAGAAAAAAGGGGGTTGGGTTCATATAAGAGTATCGGGAACTGAGCCTGTAATTAGGATAATTGCTGAGGCTAAGAGCAAACTTGAGGCAGAAAATTTTGCCCAATGGGCAATAAAGAGAATTGAAAGAGTAGTGCGTTAAACAGGCAATGAGCATGGGATTGGGTCCTGATTACAATAACTCAGAAAGGAAGGCATTGGAGCTGCTGTGAAAAAAGAGGTAAGGCTTTATACGCTTTTTATTATTTGCCTTGGGCTGTCTTTTTTATCATATTTAACATTTACTACGTCTTTTAACTGGGAAATAGCAAAGGCATTTCTGTTTTGGTCCATTTTAATTTTGGTGACCGAATCACTTTCTACTTCTTTACCCCAGGGAGGTTCTGTTACCCTTGGTTTTCCTATAGTGTACGCTGCTCTTCTCATATATGGTCCTGCATTTAGTAGCTGGATAGCATTTTGTGGTGGTATGCTTGAATTTAAATCCAAAAAAGACAAAAAGGGGAAAATAGTATATAAAGTTTTCTTTGACGGTGCTCAACTTACCATTTCTATATCCTTAGCCTGGTTAGTCTATCGACAACTTGGAGGAACTCTCATTACTACTGTTTCCTCAGGTAATATTGTTTATTTGGGATTGTCTGCCTTAGTGTACTTTATGGCTAATTCTTTCTTAGTAAGTATAGTTCTTTCTATGGAGAAGAAAACTTCTTTCATGGATATGTGGCTAAGTAACTTTAAATGGCTTACCCCTAATTATTTAGCTCAAACTCCCCTTGGATTTTTAATGGCTGTAATTTATACACAGATAAGCTGGTGGGCTGTTATTTTCATTATGTTCCCTCTCCTTATCGCTTACTACTCCTATAAACTTTATACCGATAAGCAAAAAGAACATCTGAGTATCATCCAGGCTTTAGCCTCTGCTGTAGAGGCAAGAGATCCCTACACCGAGAAGCATTCAAAGAGAATGGCCGAATATGCTATGGCTACAGCAAGAGAACTGGGATTTTCAATTTACGATACACAGGTAGTGCATTACGCTGCTATTTTGCATGATATCGGAAAAATTGGAGTAAGTGATTATATTCTTTCCAAACCTGGAAGCTTGACGAATGAAGAGCGGGAAAAAATACAAACGCATTCCCAGATTGGAGCAGATATTGTTGCGCAAATTGACTCTTTTAAAGAAGCTTCCAAATTAGTGCATTATCACCATGAAAGATACAATGGTAGAGGTTATCCCAAAGGGTTAAAGGGAGAAAATATCCCTCTTGGAGCAAAAATTATTGCTGTAGTCGATGCCTATGATGCCATGACTTCTCGAAGGCCCTATCGTCAAGCTTATCCAAAGGAAAAAGCTATAGCCGAGTTAAAAAAAAATATGGGAACACAGTTTGATGAAAAAGTTGTGGAAGCTTTTCTTAGGATGATAGAGAGAAATGTTACTTGATGCATTAGTTATTTCCTTGATAATTGCTCTGTTGAGGGGAGGGAAACTAATAAGATTAGCCGAGCTTCCTTTGAAGAGGGTAGAATTAATAGTATTAGCCTTTTTAATTCAGTTTTTATTATCCTGGGGTGGAGAAAGAGGATTTGTTTTTCTTTCAAAATGGGGAGTTTATTTATACATTGGTTCCTATATTTTACTTCTGGTAGCAATCTGGCATAATAGACACATTAAGGAAATGTTAATTTTTGGAATAGGAATAGTGGGTAACTTTTTGGCTATCCTCGCTAATGGGGGACATATGCCAGTCTCAATTAGTGCTTTAAATAGGACAGGAATGATGGATGTCCTTCCTCTTCTCAAAAGCAAAACCTATGTGTTGCATAGTATATTGAATGAGGGAACGAAGTTGAAATTCTTAACCGATATAATTCCCTTAGCTTCTCCCTACCCCAGACCCAGAGTCTTAAGCATTGGAGATATAATAATGGCCCTCGGTATTTTTCTTCTCATACAGCATAGCATGGTAAAGAAACGTAAGTAGATGTGAAGATCTGTAAAATCTAGTTACTGCATTCACCCTTCTGCGCCTTAACGCTTTAATTTAATGCTTCATTAACTGATTTAATAAATAAGATAAACGAGGTGAATAAAATGGATGCAGAGAGCCTGTTAAGAAAAATGAAAGAAAGAGGAGCTTCGGATTTGCATTTAGTAAGTGGAGTTCCTCCTGTATTTCGAATCAATGGTTCTCTTGAATTTGCCAATGGAGAAAAATTGGATCCCGGAAGGGTAAAGTCCCTTGTTTACTCTTTGATGACAGAAACTCAAAGAGAAACCTTTGAAAAGAAAAGAGATTTTGATTTTTCTTATGATCTCCCAGAAGTGGGAAGATTTCGAATTAATACTCATTATCAACGTGGTTCAATAGCTTGTGCTATCAGGCTTATTTCTCATGCTACTCTTTCTCTTGCCGAATTAAACCTCCCTTCTATTATTGCTGAGCTATGCCTTAAGGATAAGGGTCTTATTTTAGTAACTGGCCCCACAGGATGTGGAAAATCAACTACTTTAGCCTCGATGATAGATATAATTAATGAAAAAAGATCGGTTCATATTATAACCGTAGAGGATCCCATTGAATATCTTCATTCTCACAAAAAAAGTATTATAGAACAAAGGGAAATAGGTTCTGATTCGTTATCTTTTGCCTCTTCTCTTAGATACTGCCTGAGACAGGATCCGGATGTTATATTGATTGGCGAAATGAGGGATCTGGAGACTATATCAATAGCTATGACTGCTGCTGAAACAGGACATTTAGTTTTTGCTACTCTTCATACCCCTGATGCACCAGGAGCAATAGACAGGATAATTGATGCGTTTCCCTCTCATCAGCAAAATCAGATAAGGATGCAATTATCATCTTCTTTGATAGCAGTCATTACTCAGAATTTAATCCGCAGAGAAGATAAGACTGGAAGAGTTCCGGCAGTGGAAATACTCATTAGTACCCCTGCTGTGGGAAATTTAATTCGAAGTGGGAAAGCTCACCAACTTTATACAGTTATGCAAACGGGTTCCCAATTTGGAATGCGAACAATGGATCAATCTTTAAAGAATTTAATAAAAAAAGGTATGATTAGCTTAGACAGTGCCCTGCAGAAAGCCAGAAATCCCATGACTCTTCGGGAATTACTAAGAGGAAATTAGAAGACTAAATACTAAAAATGGGGAAAACCAAAGAACAGGAACTAAGAAATGCCCAGAATTATGCGTTAACTCTTTTAGATTACAGGGAGAGAAGCCAATGGGAAATCAAAGAGAGAATGCGCCAGAAAAGATACACCCCAGAGATAATTCAGCAAGTTATTGATTATTTAAAAGAACATAATTTCTTAAACGACAGAAGATTTTCTGAAGAATGGATAAACTCTGGTATTAAAAAAGGTTTTGCGAGAAAAAGGATCTGCTATGAATTAGGAAGGAAGGGGATACCAGAGGATTTAATACAAGAAGCTGTGGGAAAGTCATTTTCCAAAATTGATGAAACTGAAATAGCTTTGAGATTGGTTCAGAAAAGATATAAGACATTAAAGAATAAAAGAGATTTTCAAAGAATTTCTGGGTTTTTAAGACGACGAGGACACTCTTTTTCTATAATTAACAGAGTAATAGAACAGCTAAAAGATAACAAAGAGTCAGGTAGACTTTCCTGAAAAAACATACCTGTTATACAGTAGATTGGTCTAACCCCTTTACTTCGATTACCCGCATTGATTTCCACTTCCCTCCCAGGAACCGGAATAAAAAAATGAATCCCATCACAGTCACGTAGATTGTAAAAATAATCCAGGCAGTGTAGATATCGGCGTGCAAGACCACCAGGGCAATGTAAGTTGGAATTACTAAAACAGTTGATGCGACAATTGCAAATATAATCATGACAAATCGTGTATCTCCCGCTCCTTTGATTGCCGCGGTAAAAACGATATTGAGAGTGTCGGATAGAGAATAAACTGCTACAAACCTAAGAAGATTTATGGCAATTTTCCGAATGGGTACAAAACTTGCTGGATTTGTCCGGGGAGCAAAGGGGGCAATGAAGATATCAGGAATGAACACATAAGCGATTGCCACAATTGCCATATAGAGAAATGTTAGATGAAAGCTTGAGTATACACTACGTTTAGCTAAATGGGGTCTGTTTTCCCCTAAGTGTTGTCCCACGAGAACTGAAACTGCGGTCCCAAAGCCCATCATAGGCATAAAAGCTAAGCCGTTGATATTGAGGGCGATATTTGTTGCGACAAGATACATAGTGCCCAGACGTCCTACTAAGAGGATAAAGATAGTAAATCCAATCATATCCAGCAACCATTGGATTCCACTGGGAAGACCAAAATGCACGAGTCTTGAAAAGAGAGATTTATCAAACGCCCAACTCCTTAAGGTATGATAACGTTGTTTATAGATAGGACGGGAAAGCAAAGCAAAATAGATAGCAAGGGAAAGACATGATGAGGTAACTGTGCCTATAGCCGCCCCTTTGATTCCCAGCTCCGGTAGACCCCATTTGCCGAATATAAGTACGTAGTTCATAATTAGATTTACGGCAGTTGCAATAGCACTCACCCACACAACAGGCCAGGCTTTGCCCCGTCCACTAAAAAAACCTGACAGAGCAGAACAAGCAATAGCTGGTGTAGCTCCAAGACAAAGCACCTGGAAGTATATTGTTTCATACTGTTGAACCAGAGGCTCGTGTCCCACAAATCGAAAGATGGGCCTGGCTAAGGGGATTAACATAAGATGAATCATACCACCGAGTATGGCAATATATAATCCTTGTGACAGAACCGGGCCAATTCTTTTATACCGACCTGAGCCATAATACTGAGCAACAAATGTACTTGCGTAGCTCGCAGTTCCTATGAATAGGCTTAAGAGGGTAAAATTTAGCATACTGGCTGGCATGGCCGCCGCGATAGCTTCCGGGGAGTACCAGGCAAGGAACATGCGATCAACGAAGTGTTGAATGGACAATGCACTGGTGCTCAAAATGAGCGGAACAGCTATGGAGAGCACCTGGCGATATCCACTTTCACAACTCCAACGATTAACAAAAAAATGAGCTATCCCACTTACACTTATTTTTTTCTTTTCCATTTTTATTCCCTGGGAAAGGCTTATCTCTTTCAGGAGTTTTATCTATCTTTTTCACAGAAGAGGTTTTGAGGAATTTTTTTTATATGATATAAACGCAAGTTTAATTTATAATTTCAAGCAATTCTATACCTGTTTATCACTTTGTCAAATTATTTTGTGTATCTTTAATACTATTCAGTGCCCTCTTTTCCTTGCAATCCTTGCAAGAAAGTGAATTTTTGATATACTTAGAGCGTTAGAATTTTAATAATTTGCATTCATCAGTCTTTGCCAGACCATGAGCTCATTATTAAAGTTCTCCACCTGGGTAGGGGAGGCCAATATCATTTTCCTTTTTTCCTCCCCCTTGGAGAGATGTGAAAAACCTCTCCAGAGAGATGGTGTTATCACTCCCTCCAAATTTTTTTTGAAGGGTAACTGAGAAATTTTACCGATAATTTGACTACTTTGGTAAAATTCATCTTGATGATTAGAAAATTTACCTCCTTATGTTTGATCATTAAAATAATTAGTCCTTAATTGGTAAAAGTGAGAAGCTAAATGTCCATTTATCTATATATTTACTGCATTAGCTCCAACTATATCAAGAATTAGACACTTCTCGCCTTGTTCTGGTATAATGTTCTTAAGATTTACCCCAGCAGCGGTAAATAAAGCCTGAAGACGAGCTCGAAAGTAGACTAACAAAGAGCGGTCAAAACCTTCATAGCCTATGGGGACATTTAAGGCATACTTCCATGCTATGTTCAACCGTACCATCTCAAGAGGTTCTCTATCAGAAAGATTCTCATAGTTTTGCAAGATGAGAATTTTAGTAAGTCTTGCTGGAAGTACAGAGGTCCTTCCATTATTAAGACAGTACATATCAGCAAAATCATTATCAGTTATTATTTTATTAGAAAAATCATGCATTTTAGCATAGAAGCTATTTTTATTGATGAGATGGGCACAGACAAATTCAGTATCAAAAAAGGAGGTTTGTTTATCCTCTTTTCCAGCCTTGGCGAGAATACACCTTTTGAATTTTTTAAGGAAGTTAAAAGGTAAGATAAAAAAGCTGATTTTGCGGGGGTAGTAGATAATCCTTACGAAAACTCTATAGATGCCTTGAGGAGAAGTACACTTTTTCCCTTGACAGTTACCTGACAAAGAAAAAAAATCTGCTAAAATGATCAGTAGTAAAATAGATCCTTGGTAAAGAAGCTAAAAACAAGGCCAGGGGGAGGTGAAAAGGTAAGCAGGCCGTTAGCTCATAATATAAAAATAAATCATAGAAAGGAGAAAAAAGTGATACGAAAATTAATGGTTATGCTGTTAAGTGGGGTACTATGTCTGCTGGCAGCAGCTCCACTGTTAGCTGAGACAAACTGGGGTTGGAGCACCCTGCAAGAGTATGAAGAAGCCACTGGAAACAAGATAGAGAAGTTCAATGAAGCTCCTATTTTACGATTAAAAGTAGCTACAGGTGAGCTTCCCCCAATAGAGGAAAGGCTTCCTGAGGAGCCTTTAGTAGATAAACCATTTGAAGAGGTGGGAACATATGGGGGAACGCTTCGCCTGGGTATAGTAGCTACGTTCCTCTGGATTCCAGCTTCATTTTCCACGATGGAGTTTATGCTTCTTTTTGATCGCAAGTATGAAAAAATAGTGCCCAACATTGCTAAAGGTTGGGAATTCTCAGATGATGGAAAGACTTTCACTCTGTACTTAAGAAAAGGAATGAAATGGTCCGACGGTGCACCCTGTACCGCAGATGACATCCTTTTCTACTGGGAAGGTGTTATTTCAAATGATGACCTCGTACCAATTAAACCTAAAGAATGGATGCAGGGTGGTAAATTAATGACTGTAGAAAAAGTAGATGATTACACAGTTAGGTTTCACTTCAGTAAACCTTATTGGGCTATAACTTCATATCTATCCAGTGTCTCATTCCGTGGAGCTCAAAATGATATTTTCCTACCCAAGCACGCTCTCAAAAAGTATCATATAGATTACAATCCTGAAGCAGATGAGCTGGCAAAAGAAGAAGGTTACGATTATTGGTGGCAGCTCTTTAATAACAAAAGAGATTTTCTGTTGGGTAGAGTATTGAATCTGGAGATTCCTACCCTTGGTCCCTGGATACCAAAACAAATACTATCCGAAGGAGTGATATTTGAGCGAAATCCCTACTACTATAAGATAGATACTGCTGGTAACCAACTTCCCTATATTGATACGATTAAAGCTACTCCGTTTGGAGATTCAGAAACGCTTGCCTTGAAAACAGTATCCGGAGAATATGATTATATGAATTGGCTTGTGGCCCTAAAGTATTATCCTGTGCTTGCGGAAGGAGCAGAAAAAGGAGGATACTATGTGTGGTTCGCTGAGGATTGCGAAGGTGGCACAATGCCTGTCTATGCATTTAACCAAAATTACAATGAGGATCCAATTATAGGTGATATTTTAAGAGATGTGAGATTTCGCAGGGCTTTATCTTTGGCAATTAATCGTGAGGAATTCATTGAGATTCTCTTTTATGGAAAAGGAACACCACGCCAGGCAACAGTTCCTCCAACTTGTAGTTTTTACAAAGAGGAATGGGCTACGACTTATGCTGAATATGACCCAGAGGAAGCTAATAATATCTTAGATGAAATGGGATTGGATAAACGGGATAAAGAAGGATATCGCCTTAGACCTGATGGTAAAACTCTCCTCTTGACAATATTGTATGGTCCAGAGGTTATACCAGCTGAGTATATCGAGCTAACTAAAGAGTACTGGGAAGAAGTTGGAGTTAAGACCACTATCAAACCGGGAGAGCGTATGTATTTGGTTACTTGTGTGGCTGCCGGTACATATATGGTTACCCCTTTGGGCTTTCCCAGTACTGCGGAATTCGCCATTGCAGCAGGTATGTGTCAACAGATCAAAGGGAACGAATGGGCTCCACAGTGGCATGCCTGGTGGAATACGAAGGGTGAAAGTGGTGAGGAGCCACCGGATGAGGTAAAAAGATTGTTCTCCCTATCTGATGAAATCCCGTACCTTCCAAAAGAGGAAAGAAACAAGGCGCTAACAGAAATCTTTGATATCTGGGCTGAGAACCTTTGGCAGATTGGTGTTGTAGGCTTGGAGCCTGTACCTATGATAACGAATATTAACCTCAAGAATGTCATTACCGATACTTACGTTGGTATCTCTACAGGGTTCGGTGTATCTGATCGCTTATACCAATCTTTCTGGAAAAAGTAAAGGAAAGGAACCAACAAGGATTTCTGCCCTCTTTTTGGGGCAGAAATCCTTGTTTGAGTAATATCAAAAATAATAAAAGCATATAAGATTACAGAGTGCGCACAGGGGGACGGCAATTAAAAACCTCGTAGCGTATTAATATGTAATCCCCGATTTTGGAGAACGAGTAAAATTCTCCAAATGGGTAGGGGAGGCTTTAGCCTCCCAATTAGCTCTATTTCTTATTTCACAGAGGGCGACTAAAGTCGCCCCTACCCACCAAGTGGGTTGTCTGTAATTTTAGTGGACTGAATCGGGTTAAAAATACAAGAAGAGGAGTTCTTAAACTACCTCAAGTAGAGGAGAAAAATGAAAGAAAAATGGTTTCAAAAAAGTTATCGTCGTAATCTGGTTGATATGCATATTCCTGATTGGAACGAGGAATTCCTCTCTCAATTTGATCCCAAAAGATATGTAGAGATGCTAAGTTTAGCTAAGGTTACCACAGCTATAGTGTATGCTAACTCTCATGTTGGTCACTGTTACTGGCCTACAAAAACAGGCTATATGCACAAGGGGCTAAAAGGAAAAGATATATTAGGAGAAGTTATAGATCTTTGTCATCAAAAAGAAATAAATGTAATACTTTACTATAGTTTGATCTTTAATAATTGGGCTTATGAAAATCATCCTGATTGGCGAATTATTACTTCGGAGGGAAAAGAAGGCAGCCGTTGGTGGCCTCCTCGTTTCCTCACTTGTTGTCCTAATTCTCCTTATCGGGATTTTGCTGTGGCACAGATTGAGGAACTCTGTAAAAACTATGAATTTGAGGGTATGTGGTTTGATATGACCTTCTGGACTGATGTGTGCTATTGCCCTCATTGCAAAAAAAGATATGCCCTGGAAGCAGGGGGAGAGATTCCCACAATCATTGACTGGGAAGATCCAAAATGGGTTGAATTTCAAAGAAAAAGGGAGAAGTGGTTAGCAGAATTTGCTTGTTTAACTACCCGTGCGGTAAAGAAATTAAAGCCAACTGCTACAGTTACACACCAATCCATCTCATTCGGGCTGGATTGGACATTTGGAGCATCAATAGAGCTGGCCAGGCAAAGTGATTTTCTGGCAGCAGATCTTCATGGAAATCCCTCACAACTATCCTTTTACTTTAAACTCTTTTCCAGCCTTGGCGAGAATACACCTTTTGAATTTTTTGCCTCCCGATGTTATCCTAATCTAACCGATCACACATCAATAAAGTCCAAAGCATTACTGAAAGCTCAGATATATTTAACCCTGGCTAATAACGGTGCCTTTGTTTTCATTGATGCT